>CP095846.1:1843779-2151075 GCA_023100825.1 Nocardioidaceae bacterium SCSIO 66511
CGTAGCGGGCGAGTAGGTCACCGCGTCGCAGCACCCCGAGCCACGCGCTCGACAGGCGAGCGAGCAGTGCGTCGCCGCCGCCGTGGCCGATCGTGTCGTTGACCTGCTTGAAACCGTCGAGGTCGAGGATTGCGAGCGAGGGCGTCGCATTCTTGCGCGCCGAGGCGTCGAGGTCGTCTTCGATGTAGGAGAGGAACGCACTACGCCGCAACAGTGCGGTGAGCGGATCGAGTACGACGAGCTGCTGCATCTTCGATACGAGCAGGTTCGTCATCAGCGACAGCGCGCAGGCGGTCGCCATCATCACGCTCGCGACCAGCCCGGACGGCTCGAGTGGACTGACCCACAACGCGACCGCATAGCAACCGGCCATGAAGACGATGTGCACCAACGTGACGCCCTGCGAGAAGAAGCAGGCAACGTAGACGCCGATCCAGATGTAGCCGATCGTGGTGAGCAGTTGCTCCTGGAGGCTGGTCGCCTGAGCCACGAACGACGATGCGATGACGCTGGTGGTCGCGACGACCCCGTGGAGTACGAAGACCGGCGCGCGGCGTCCGGCCCGAAGCAGCGCAACGCCACCGAGTACGCCGGCGGTGCCGACGATCAGTGCCAGCCGGGTCGCCGATTCGGGGGAGTACGGGAACGCAGCACTCAACAGGCAAAGCGATCCACCCGCACAACACGCGAGTCCGAGTACCCGGGCCGGCAGCGACGCTCGCCCCGGCGTGGAACGGTACGCGACGTGCATGAACTCCCTCTCGAAGAGGTCACGCACAGTCTTACATCGGTTGCGTGGTGTTCGCGGAGGTTTCGGGAAGGTCACGCCCTGTCACACGGAGCGATTACACAGCGGCGCCACTCTGGCGCGTGCCGACGGCCGCGACCTCCAGTTGCTTCTTCTCGCCGACGATGCGCTTCTGCACCCAGGTGGCGATCGCGGTCAGGATCAGGTTGACCACGATGTAGATGCCGCCTATCACGAGCGCCGCCTCGAGCTGGTTACCGAACTCGCCGGAGATCGCCTTGTACGCGAAGGTGAGTCCGGGCGCAGTGATCACGTAGCCGAGGCTGGTGTCCTTCAAGGCGACGACCATCTGACTGATGATCGCCGGCAGCATGATCTTCACGGCCTGCGGCAGCAGCACGATGTTCATCACCTGCGTCTTCCGCATACCGATCGCGTACGCGGCCTCGGCTTGGCCGGCCGGCACCGCGAGGATGCCCGCCCGGAACACCTCGGCCAGCACCGATCCGTTGTAGAGCGTCAGCGCAATGACGACAGACCAGTACGGCCCGAATCCGTCGCCGATGCCGTAGGTGAAGAAGATGAAGAACATCAAGAGAAGGACGGGGACCGCACGGAAGAACTCCACGACTGCCCAGGACGGCCATCGCAGCCAGGCATGGTCGGAGAGCTTTCCGACTCCGAAGAGGACGCCGAAGACGAGTGCCGCGACGATGGCCGAGACGGCCATCTTCAGCGTGTCGACCAGCGCTTCGGCGATCACCTGCACGTAGTCGGGAGTGAAGAAGACCTCCCAGTACTCGGCGTAGTCGAGCTGGCCGTACTCATCCATTCGCAGAACGAACCATGCGAGTAGGCCGACGATGACCAATGCGCCGATGGCGGTGTAGATCCGGTGCCGCCGGCGTGCCTTCGGTCCCGGCGTATCGAACATGACCGAACTCATCGGCTCACCCTCCAGCGGCGCTCGAGGCGGTTCGACCCGAACGACATAGCCTCGACGATGATGATGTACCCGAGCGCGATGACTAGGAACAACACCAACGTGTCCTGCTCGCCTGGTACGTACTTCTTGACGCTCTTGAACCGAGCAGTCGCTTCGGCAAGCCCGAATGCGGCGCCGACCGAGGTGTTCTTCGCAAGCGCGATGAACACACTGGTCAACGGAGGTAGCGCGGCCCGGGTCGCTTGGGGCAGGATGACCTGACCCATCGTCTGCGTGAACGTCAGTCCGATCGAGCGTGCCGCCTCGGCCTGGCCGAGCGGAACCGAGTTGACTCCGGCCCGGAGCGCTTCGCATACGAACGCCGAGGTGTAGATGGTGAGCGCGATGCATCCCTTCATCAGGAACGGGATGTCGGCGAGTAGCCCGATTCTCGGTGCACCCTCGACCACGAGGACGAAGACCATCAGCAGCGGGATGTTGCGGAAGATCCATACGTACGCAGTGCCGACCCCGCGGACGACAGGCACGGGGCTCACCCGTGCCGAGACGAGCACCGTGCCGATGGCCATTGAGGCGACGGCGGAGATCACCAAGAGCTGGATGGTGAGCCAGAAGGACTCCAGGATCACGTCCATCGAGTCCCAGATGACGTCCATGAACAGGGTCCTCCTCTCGGTTCGGTTCGGGCTGCGGCGGGCAGATGTCAGCGTTGGTCAGCCGTGGGGCGGCGGTTGATGCCGCCCCACGGCGAGACCGATCGGATCAGGCGGACTTGCAGGCGTCCATCTTCGGCGGCTCGGGTGTCTCGACGCCGGACTGACCGAGGGTGGCCTCGAAGGCCTTCGCCCAGTCGCCGTTGTCCATCTTTTCCTGGACCAGATCGGTGATCCAGGTGCACATCTCCGGGCTGTCCTTCGCGTATCCGATCCCGTAGCGCTCCTCGGAGAACTCCGGCCCGACGACCTTGAGCAGGTCGGGGTCCTCGGCGACGTAACCGAGCAGGATCGAACCGTCGGTCGTCATCGCGTCGACCGTGCCGTCCTTCACCTGGTCGCGGCACTGCGAGTACGTGTCGAAGCCGCGCGGCTCAGCACCCTTGGCCTCGACCTGGTCGAGGGAGGTCGACCCGGTGACCGAGCAGACCTCTTTGCCCTTGACGTCGTCGACGGTCTCGATCTCGTCGTTGTCCTTCTGCACCATCAGCTGCTGACCGGTGACGTAGTACGGCCCGGCCTGTCCGACGACCGCGCGCCGCTCCGGCGTGATCGAGTACGACGCGATGACCAGGTCGACCTCTTCGTCCTCGATGAAGCGCTCGCGGTTGTCGGAGATGGTCTCTTTCCACTCCACGTCTTCGGGCTTGATACCCAGGTCGGCTGCCAACCACTTGCCGACCTCGATGTCGAAGCCGCTCGGGATGTCGTCCGTTGCGCCCTGGAAGCCGATGCCCGGCTGGTCGATCTTGACACCGATGGTGACGCTGCCGTCTTCGGCGAGCTGCTTCATTGCGGTGCCGTCGTCGAAGTTGTCGGCGGCGTTCTCTTCGACCTCCGCCTTCGGCGCGCTGCCGCCCTCATCGTCGTCGCCCGCATCGCCGCAGGCGCTCACTGCCACGAGCATCGATGCGGCCACAACCGCGAACGCGGTTCGCTTGAGTCTCATCTTGGTACTGATCCTCTCAGTGCTTGAGGATCTTGCCGAGGAAGTCCTTGGCGCGATCCGATTGCGGGTTGGTGAAGAACTCGTCCGGGGTGTTCTCCTCGACGATCTGGCCGTCGGCCATGAACACGACGCGGTTCGCGGCCGTACGGGCGAACCCCATCTCGTGGGTGACCACGATCATCGTCATGCCGCCCTCTGCGAGGTCGACCATGACGTCGAGGACTTCCTTGATCATCTCGGGGTCCAGCGCCGAGGTCGGCTCATCGAAGAGCATCACCTTCGGCTCCATCGCGAGAGCGCGGGCGATCGCGACACGCTGTTGCTGACCGCCGGACAGCTGCGCGGGGTACTTGCCCGCCTGCTCCTCGATGCCGACCCGACCGAGGAGCTCGCGGGCACGCTGCTCTGCTTCGTCCTTAGGCTGCTTGCGTACCTTGATCGGGCCGAGGGTGACGTTCTCGAGGATCGTCTTGTGCGCGAACAGGTTGAATGCCTGGAAGACCATGCCGACGTCGGCGCGCAAGTCGGCGAGCGCCTTGCCCTCGTCGGGAAGCTTGTCGCCGTCGACGGTGATGGTGCCTTCGTCGATCGTCTCCAGCCGGTTGATCGTGCGGCACAGCGTCGACTTACCCGAGCCGGACGGGCCGATCACGACAACGACCTCGCCGGGTGTGACGTGCAGATCGATGTCCTGGAGTACGTGCAGGTCTCCGAACCACTTCTGGACGCCGTCCATCGCGACCATGTACTGCGCATGCGAAGACGTCGCGGAACTTCCCGGGAGATCGGACATGGGCAGAAACCTACCGATGCCGCGGTTCAGGTGCCACCGCTGAGCGCCCGGGTAACCCGATCGTGACGTTAACGTGCCTTCACCCGCGGTGACACGCGACCTCCACCCCGGCGAGACGCGGCGAGTCGTACGCAGAACTCTCGTGTCGACGCGGAGCTTCTCACGTGTCAGCGGCGGCGGGCGTACGCACCCGGTGTCACGCCGAGTACGCGTTTGAAGTGCCGGGTCAGATGCGGTTGGTCGTGGAAACCAACCGCGACGGCGACGTCGGCGGCGGGCGTGCCGGCGAGCAGCAACCGCCGGGCATTGTCGACGCGCCGCCCGGTCAGGTAGCGGTGCGGCGGCATGCCGAACTCGTTGCTGAACGTACGTACGAGATGTGTCGGATGGGCCTGGAGCAACTCTGCGGCATCGGCGAGGCTGACGCCCTCGCTCACCCGTGCGTCGAGCAGCTCCCGAAGCTGCCGCGCGAGGCGGGCGTCGCGGACGAGCGCGGGCGGGTCCATCCGGCGGAGGTGTCCCTCTACCCGATCCTGGACCAGTGACAACAGCGACTCCGCCTCGAACTCGTCGCCCGGCCGCACCAGTGCCCGGTGGACACCCGCCAGCCGGTCGTACAGCGCCGGATCGACGATCTCGGGCCGGTCGACGGCGCGTCCGATGAGGCCCTCGCCGAGCACATCGGACTCGAGGTAGAGGACGCGCTTGCGAAACTCGCCACCGGTCGCCGAGCGGCCGTTGTGCGGTACGTGCGGCGGTAACAGTGCGACCGTCGAGCCGAGTACGCCGTGCTCGCCGTGGTCGAGGTCGTACCGGACCGCGCCACGGTCGACGATCAGGACCGTCCAGGTGTCGTGGGTGTGCAGCGGATACACGTGCTCGGTGAAACGTGCATGGAACACCTCCGCGACGCCGGGTACGTCCGGACGCCACGCGCGTACCTGCTCGCGCGGTCCCACGCTAGTAACGTACAAGACGCGCCCAGTCGACCACGCGGACGATGGTCGGTATGGAGAAGCGATTCGACACCAAGATCACCGTGATTCTGCGCGACGACCTGCTGCCGTGGCAGGCATTGAACGTCGCCGCGTTCCTCACCAGCGGAGTCGCGGCGGCCAACCCGGAGATCATCGGCGAGCCGTACGAGGACGGCGACGGCAACACCTACTACTCGTTGTTCCGCCAGCCGGTCGTCGTTCTCCAGGGTGACGGCGACGCGGTGAAGACCGCGCATGAGCGATGCCTGCGCCGCGGGCTGCGCGCGGCGGTCTACACGGCGGATATGTTCGCGACGGGCAACGACGACGACAACCGAGAGGTTGTGCGTGCGGTGGCCGCGGAGAAGCTCGACGTGGTCGGCATCGCGGTGCACGGGCCGCGCAGTGCCGTCGACAAGATCGCCAAGGGCTGCCGGATGCATCCCTGACCGGCGGTACGGGGCCTTGCGGGTCGTACCCTGGTGGGTGCCATGACGACCCTTTCCGCCGAGCAGCGCACGTACCAGGTGCGTACGTACGGCTGCCAGATGAACGTGCACGACTCCGAGCGACTGTCCGGGCTGCTCGAGGACGCCGGTATGTCGCCGGCACCCGAGGATGCGCAGGCCGACGTCGTCGTGTTCAACACCTGTGCGGTGCGCGAGAATGCCGACAACAAGCTGTACGGCAACCTCGGCCATCTCGCGTCGGTCAAGCAGAAGCACCCCGGCATGCAGATCGCGGTCGGCGGCTGCCTCGCGCAGAAGGACCGCAACGAGATCACCCGGCGGGCGCCGTGGGTCGACGTCGTGTTCGGCACCCACAACATCGGTTCCCTGCCAGCACTGCTGGACCGTGCGCGGGTGCAGCAGGAGAGCCAGGTGGAGATCCTCGAGTCGCTCGAGGTCTTCCCGTCGACCCTGCCCACCAAACGCGAGTCGGCGTACGCGGCATGGGTCTCGATCAGCGTGGGCTGCAACAACACCTGCACGTTCTGCATCGTGCCGTCGCTTCGTGGCAAGGAGAAGGACCGTCGGCCGGGGGAGATCCTCGCCGAGATCGAGGCGCTCGTCGCCGACGGCGTCGTCGAGGTGACGCTGCTCGGTCAGAACGTCAACTCCTACGGCGTCGAGTTCGGCGACCGGTATGCGTTCGGCAAGCTGCTGCGCGCATGCGGCGACATCGAAGGGCTCGAGCGGGTTCGCTTCACCTCCCCGCATCCGAAGGACTTCACCGACGATGTGATCGCGGCGATGGCCGAGACGCCGAACGTCATGCCGCAGCTGCACATGCCGTTGCAGTCGGGCTCTGATGCGGTGCTGAAGGGGATGCGGCGTTCGTACCGCCGTAAGAAGTACCTCGGCATCCTGGAGCGCGTACGCGAGGCGATGCCCGACGCCGCGATCACGACCGACATCATCGTCGGCTTTCCCGGCGAGACCGACGAGGACTTCGAGCAGACGATGGAGGTCGTACGCGAGGCGCGGTTCTCCAGCGCGTTCACCTTCCAGTACTCGAAGCGACCCGGCACACCTGCCGCATCGATGGACGAGCAGGTGCCGAAGGCCGTTGTGCAGGAGCGTTACGAGCGTTTGGTCGCGCTCGTGAACGACATCGCGTGGGACGAGAACAAGGCGATCGTCGGCCGGCGCGTACCCCTACTCGTCGCCGAAGGCGAGGGCAAGAAGGACGCAGAGACGCATCGGCTCACCGGCCGCGGACCCGACAACCGGCTCGTGCACTTCGCCCCCGGAGACACCGAGGTACGCCCAGGTGACCTCGTCGAGGTCGAGGTCACCTACGCGGCGCCGCATCACCTGGTGGCCGACTCGGGAGTTCTGTCCGTACGACGCACGCGCGCCGGTGACGCCTGGGAGGCGCGTACCTCCGATCCGAAGCCGGTGGCCGTCGGCCTCGGGATGCCTGCGATGGGCGTACCCGACCCGCTCCCGGAAGCCGACGCACCCGCCTGCCAAACCCGCTGACGGGCAGCTCCTCTCCTCACCGTTCTTCTGCGGTGGACGTGCCTGCGGTGGGATGATCAAGGCGCAGCCGCGGCGGAGGGAGCCTGCCATGACAGCCGCGAACATCGCCGACCGAATCGTTGAGACGGCGGTCGCATCCATGGAAGCGTCGTCGATCGTGATCGGCGTCCGGCTCGGCTGGTGGTCTGCAATCGCCGACGCCGGTGTGCCAGGCATCGACGCGAACGCACTCGCCAAACGCTCCGGCGCGCATCCGCGTTACGTACGCGAGTGGCTCGAGGCGATGGGCGCCGGAGGCTGGCTCGTCGTCGTGGCCGACGCCGGGCGGGACGCGCCCGACGACCGTACGTACGCGCTGGCACCAGGAGTCCGCGAGGCGCTCGTCGACACCGAGAGCGACGAGTACCTTGCGCCCCTGCTGCGCCAGGTCAGCGCCGGCCAGCTCTCGCTGCGCACCCTGGAGCGCGTGTACCAGACCGGTGACGGGTTCGCGTGGGCCGATCACGACCCCGACATGGTCGTCGCGCAAGGCGATATGAACCGAAATCCGTTGCGCAACGACCTGCCTCGGTGGGTACGCGAGGAGCTGCCCGATGAGGCGGCGGCACTCGACCGGGGTGCCTGGGTTGCCGACGTCGGGTGCGGGCACGGCTGGGCGTCGATCGGTCTCGCGGAGGCGTACCCGGACGCGACCGTCCACGCGTACGACCTCGACGAGCCGAGTGTCGCGGCCGCGCGTGCGCACGTTCATGACGCCGGCCTCGACGCCCGGGTCACCGTTCACGGGGAGTCGATCGCGCAGGCGGAGGGCACGTACCGCCTGATCGTGATGGCGGAGATGCTGCACGACGTACCCGATCCGGTCGGCCTGCTGAAGGCGTGCCGGGAGGCACTCACCGAGGACGGCGTTGTCTTCGTCGCCGATATGCGGGTGGCCGAGGAGTACGAAGCACCCGCCGAGCTGGTCGAGCGGATGATGTACGGCTTCAGCCTGCTGGTCTGCCTGCCCGATGCGATGACGGTACGCCCGTCGGCCGCGACCGGCACCGCGATGCGGCCGGCAATGTTCCGGTCGTACGCACAGCAGGCCGGGTTCACCGACGTACGCGAGCTTGCGATCGAGCACGACACCTGGCGGTTCTGGCGGCTTGCGGGCTAACCGACGTCAGAAGCCGCTGGACATGATCGCGGGGACGTCGCCGGATGCCAGCGCGTCGAGCACGTCGCGCTCGTGCGGCGCCATCGGCTCGGGCAGCGCAGCGAGCGGCCACCACCGCATGTCGGCGCACTTCTCGGGCTCCCGGATCGAGGGGCTGCCTTTCCAGACGGTTGCGGCGAAGAAGAAGTCGCAACGCTGCTCGATCGGGCCGCCCCCGCGCAGCGTCCGGTGCACGGTGGTCAACGCGAGCAGGTCTGCGGCGTCGACGCGTACGCCAGCCTCCTCGTACGACTCGCGTACCGCCGCGGCGTACACCGACTCTTCCGGCTCGACGTGTCCGGCGAGCAGCGCCCAGTGTCCGTCGCGGTATCCGGTGTTCTGCCGTAGGTGAAGGAGCACCTCGTCGCCGCGACGAAGGGCGACGTACGCGGCCGGAGTCAGGCTGAAGTCGGGCACGTGCGCGACCCTACCGACGAGCGGCGGACTACGGTCGAGGTGTGCGCATCGCCTTCTGCCCTCATCCGCCGGTCCTCGTGCCGGCGGTCGCCCAGGGCGCGTCCGCTGAGGTGGCCGACCTACGTACGGCCTGCGACGCGGTCGTCCGAGCGCTGATCGCAGGTGACTCCGTCAAGCGGGTGACGGTCGTCGGATCGGGGCACGCGTCGGGCAGGTGGGACGAGAGCGCGGGTGGAACCCTCGCCGGCTACGGCGTCGACGTCGGCGCGGGAGGTACGAAAGCCGCACTGCCGCTGTCCTTGACGATCGGCGCCTGGCTGCTCGACCGTGCAGGCTGGGAGGGCGGCCGTACGTACGTCGCGACCGCAGCTGACGAACCGGTCGACGTAAGCGGTGCGGTGCTCGTGATGGCCGACGGCACGGCGAAACGCGGTGAGAACGCACCGGGGCACGTCGACGACCGGGCGCCGATCTTCGACAAGGCGATTGCGCAGGCGCTTGCCAGCGGTGACGCCGATGCGCTCGGCAACCTCGACCCCGCTCTCGGCGAACAGCTGTGGGCGGCAGGTGTACCGGCACTGCGGGCAGTCGGGCGGCAGATCGTGGCAGCTGGCTCGCGGGTCATCGACGCGCGGCTGACCTACGACGATGCGCCGTACGGCGTCGGCTACTTCGTGGCCGAGTGGACGCTGTCCGAAATGGCTGGCCAATAAAAGCACGATCGTGCTACCTTCGGGAAATGTCGTTGACCAAAGGCGAGTCGACGCGCCTGGCCATCCTCGACGAGGCGCTGCAGCTGACCTCGCGCACAGGCGTGACCTCGCTGAGCATCGGCGGGCTCGCTCGCGAGACGGGCATGAGCAAGAGCGGGCTGTTCGCGCACTTCCGGTCCAAGGAGGAGCTCCAGCTCCAAGTCGTCGGCCGAGCCCGCGATCGCTTCGTCGACACGGTCGTACGCCCGGCCCTGGCGGCGCCGCGCGGTGAGAGCAGGGTGCGGGCGCTGTTCGACGGCTGGGCCCGATGGGAGCGCGAGGCTTTCGACGGCGGTTGCATCTTCGTGACGCTGGCCGCCGAGCTCGACAATCGACCGGGTCCGGTCCGCGACGCGCTGGTCGCCAGTGAGCGCGACTGGCTCGAGCTGCTCGCCTCGACGGCCGCGACGGCCGTCTCCGAGGGTCACTTCCGCTCCGACCTCGACACCGCACAGTTCGCCTTCGAGGTGCACGGCATCATGCTCGCCAACCACCATGCGAACCGGTTGATGGACGACTCGAACGGCCCGACACGTGGGCGCATCGCCTTCGACTCCGTCGTCGCTTCGGCCCGGCGTACCGACTGAACAGATCTATCCAAAGGGGGAAACATGAGCAAGTTCCGATTAAAAAAAAGCACGATCGGTCGCATTCGGCTCAGGGTAGTTCGCGCGGGGTTCCGCGCGGCAGAGGTGATCGCGCCGGCCATCGGGTCCAAGGTCGCGGCCTCGCTGTGGTTCAAGACGCCGAGGCAGCCGCCTGCGGTAGCGGTCCCGGACGGCGGCGTGGCCTTCGAGGTCGAATCGATGGGCAGCATTGTGCGCGGCACGCACTGGGGGAGCGGACCGGTCGTCTATCTCCTGCACGGCTGGGGCGGACGCGGTGACCAGTTGGCGAGCTTCGTAGAGCCGCTGCGCGCAACCGGTCATCGGGTTGTGATGTTCGATGCGTTGAGCCACGGCAGCTCGGAGCCCGGGCCGTCCGGCCCGGGGCGAGCACACGCCGTCGAGTTCGGACGCGCGCTCGATGACGTTGCCGCGAGGTTCGGCCCGGCACGCGCTGTCGTGGCACATTCGATGGGTTCCGTACCGGTCCTTCTCGCTTTGCGGGACGGCTGGATCGGCGTCGACCGCCTCGTGTTCATCTCGCCGATGAACGACCTCGCGACCTACTTCGACAGGTTCGGCGCGACTGTCGGCTTCGGCCCACGTATACGTCGCGGCCTGGACGACCAGACGCGGCGGCGCACGGGCTACCCGGTGGACGAGTTCGAGCTTCCCCGGCTGATGGCCGAGCTCGACGAAAGGCCGCCGACGCTGTTCGTACACGACCGAGGCGACCGGGAGACGTCACATGCCGCGAGCGCGGCCGTCGCCGAGGGCATGGCCGGCGCCAGCATGCTGAGCACCGACGGGCTCGGGCACAACCGGATCCTGCGCAACGCCGAAGTCGTCGACGCCGCGGTGCGATACGTACGCGCGGCGGCCGATCCCGACGGCCGCGAGTACGCCGCGTAGGTCGCTCAGGCCGGTTTGTCGCCTTCGCCTTCTGCGTTGGGCGGCTCATCGGCCTCGGGTGTCGCTGCGTCGCCGCCGCCGTCGTCGCCGGACTGGCCGACCTTGTCGACGCCTTCCTTGGCCTTATCGGTCGCCTTGTCGATCTTGTCCTCGAAGCGCCCGCCGGTGACCTTGTTCACCGCGTCGCCGGCCTTGTCGAGGCCCTGACCGATCTTGTCGCCGTGCTCGTTCGCGAGCTCACCGGCTTTGTGCTTGAGGTCTCCGCTCTTGCCGCGGAGCTTGTCGAGCCAACCCATCGTGCCCTCCCGGGGTGCGGATCCTGATTTCACGACACTAGTCGATCCGGACCGCAGGTGCCGGAGTGCAGGTAACACTCCGGCACCCACGTGCCTGCCCTAGAGGTCAGGCGTTGCTCTGATCGCCGCCCGACTCGTCGGCCTGCTTGTCGATGAAGTCCTTGGCGGTGTCCTTGCCGGACTCGATCTTGTCGTCGAACTTGCCGCCGGTCAGGTCGCTCGCCTTGTCGGCGGCCTTGTCGAGACCCTCTTCGATCTTGTCGCCGTGCTCGCTCGCTGCGTCGCCGGCCTTGTCCTTGAACTTGTCGAACATTCCCATTGGTGCCCCAATCCCTTCGTGAGGAAGCCCGAGTGGCCCCATTCCCCATTACGTTAACTGCCAGAATGTGGGCTGTGAACCGTTCAGCGCGTCCGGGTCGCGTGGTGGCCGTCGTCGGGCCGACCGCCGCGGGCAAGTCCGATCTCTCTGTCGCGCTCGCTCGCCGCATCGGTGGCGAGGTGGTCAATGCCGACTCGATGCAGCTCTACCGCGGGATGGACATCGGCACCGCCAAGCTCCCGCCCGATGAGCGACAGGGGATTCCACATCACCTGCTCGACGTACTCGACGTACGCGAGCCGGCGACCGTCGCGGAGTTCCAGGGCTGGGCTCGCGCAGCGATCGCCGACTGCGTCGCGCGAGGCGTGACGCCGATTCTGGTCGGTGGATCTGCGCTCTACGTACGGGCGGTTCTCGACGACTTCGAGTTCCCGGGCGCTGACCCGGACGTACGTGCCCGGTTGGAGCGTGAGCTCGATCGTGACGGGTCCGCGGCGCTGCATGCGCGGCTGGCCGAGCGGGATCCGGTCGCGGCCGGGAACATCCTGGTGTCGAACGGCCGGCGGATCGTACGGGCGCTCGAGGTCATCGAGATCACCGGCGAGCCGTTCAGCGCGACGCTGCCGAGCCAAACGTACGTCTACGACGATGTGGTCGTCCTCGGGATCGACGTGCCGCGCGACGTGCTGGCCGGACGCATCGAGCGACGCGTCGACCGCATGTGGCACGCCGGTCTCGTCGACGAGGTACGTGGCCTCGACGGGCTGCGGGAGGGACGTACGGCGAGCCGGGCGCTCGGATACGCACAGGTGTTGGCGTACCTCGCCGGCGAGTGCACCGAGGAGGAGGCCAAGGACCTGACCGTCCGGCGTACCCGCCAGTTCGCCCGGCGCCAGGACGCGTGGTTCCGCAAGGATCCCCGGATCCGATGGCTTTCGTACGACGACGTCGACCTGGTCGACCACGCCGTGCGACTGCTCGACACCAGATAGCCTTTCGCCATGACGCATGCGAAGACAGTCGACTGCGACGGTGGTTTGCTGATCGGGCACGACGGGTCGGAGTTCTCCGACGCCGCGCTGTCCTGGACGCTCGATCTTGCCGAGCGGCTCGGCACCCACGTGACGGTGGTCCGGGCGTGGGTGCTCACGACGGCCCCGCGGCCGAAGACCTGGAGCCCCGGCTACATGCCGCCGCTCGTCGACTTCGAGGAGGCGACGGTCGAGAAGCTGACGGCCGGTGTCGCCCACCTCGTCGCCGAGCATCCCGACGTACGGGTGTCGCATCAGGCGGTGCACGGGCGTCCCGCATCGATCCTGGTCGAGGGATCCGAGCGAGCAGACATGCTCGTTGTGGGGCCGCGCGGCCTCGGCGGGTTCCGCGGCCTGGTACTCGGATCGGTCAGCGAGCAGTGCGTACGCCATGCGAAGTGCCCGGTCGTGGTCGTACACGACCGTGGCGAGCCCAAGACGCCGGCCGCCGGTCTCGCCCTCGACGACAGCCTCACGCCCGACGACTGAGTCTGTCCAGGGCGACTGCAGGGCTAGTGCCCTGCGTTTGAAGTACCTTGACGTCTTTCGCCGCCCAGGCGGCGCCCCGCGGCGTCCTCATCGTCGGAAATAGGACCGACTATGCCCGTCCTCCTCGTCCTTGCGGATGCATCCACCTGGACGACGCCTTCCGTAAAGCCACTTCAAACGCAGGGCACTAGGCACGCGACCCCACCATGTAGTACCCATGGGGGACCACCGACGCTGGGAGCCCCATGCCGAAACGTGCAATGACCGCAGCCATCGCGCTGACCTCTGCCGCCGCGCTTGCGACGGTCTCCGCCCCTCTGGCGGTCGCCGGGCCCGACGACTCGGGCGACGCAGCCGCCGTCCGCAGCAGCAGCCCGCCGAAACCGGGTAAGCAGCACGTCGCGCGGGGTAGTGGCGGCGCGGTGGCGTCGGTGGACGAGAGCGCGACCCGGATCGGGGTCAAGGTGCTGAAGTCCGGCGGCACAGCCGCCGACGCGGCGATCGCCACCGCCGCTGCGCTCGGCGTCACCGAACCGTACAGCGCCGGCATCGGCGGAGGCGGTTACTTCGTGCACTACAACGCGAAGACCGGCAAGGTGCAGACGATCGACGGCCGCGAGACTGCGCCGGCGAAGTTCCCGAACGACGCGTTCATCGACCCCGAGACCGGTGACCCGTACCCGTTCTTCCCCGACCGGGTGACGAGTGGCGTCTCGGTCGGCACACCGGGCACCCTCGCCACGTGGAAGGCGGCGGCGGACCGTTGGGGCAAGCGGTCGCTCGCGCGCAACCTCTCCCCGGCGACGCGGCTTGCCCGCAAGGGATTCAAGATCGATCAGACCTTCTACGACCAGACCGAGGCCAACGCCGAACGCTTCGCCGCGTTCCCCTCGACCTCGGACCTCTATCTGCCCGGTGGTGAGCCGCCCGCGGTCGGATCGCGGTTCCGCAACCCCGACCTCGCGCGTACGTACCAGCAGATCGCGAAGCAGGGCCCGAAGGCGTTCTACCGCGGTCCGCTGGCCCGGGAGATCGCGACCACCGTGCAGGAACCGCCCACCTCGGACTCCACCGACCTGCCGGTGCCGGCCGGCTACATGACGCCGAAGGATCTGCACAACTACGACGTCAAGTGGCAGCAGCCGACGCATCTGAAGTACGAAGGTCTCGACGTCTACGGCATGGCGCCGTCGTCATCGGGTGGTACGACCGTCGGCGAGGCGCTGAACCTCCTCGAGAACTACAAGCTCGGAAAGGCACGTACGCCTCGGAGCCTGCATCTTTACCTCGAGGCGTCCGCGACGGCGTTCGCCGACCGGGGCGCGTACGTCGGCGACCCGGCGTTCACCGATGTGCCGACCGACGTGCTCACCAGCCAGAAGTTCGCCGACGGACGGGCCTGCACGATCGACCCGAAGCAGGCCGCCGAGAAGCCCGTTGCGGCGGGCGACCTCGACGGTGATCCGTGCGGTGGGGACGCGGCCGCCAAGCCCGACACCGAGGGCCTGTCGACAACGCACCTCTCGGTGGTCGACAAGTGGGGCAACGCGGTCGCGTACACGCTCACCATCGAGCAGACCGGTGGCTCTGGCATCGTCGTACCCGACCGGGGATTCCTGCTCAACAACGAGCTGACCGACTTCTCCGCGGAGTACGACGAGGCCGATCCGAACCGCCCGCAGGCGTACGCACGGCCGCGCTCCTCGATGTCGCCGACGATGGTGCTCGACGACGGTGAGGTGAAGCTGCTCGTCGGCTCGCCCGGTGGGTCGACGATCATCACGACGGTGCTGCAGGTGCTGCTGAACCGGCTCGACCTGGGCATGACGCTGCCGCAGGCCGTTGCCGCTCCGCGTGCGTCTCAGCGCAACACCGCCGAGGTGTCCGCCGAGCCGGAGTTCATCGACACGTACGGCGATGTGCTCGAGCCGTTCGGGCATGTGCTCGTGCCGTCCGGCGACGAGTTCACACCGGACGCGGAGATCGGAGCGGTCGCGGCGATCGAGGTGCGCCCCGACGGCACCCTGGTCGCAGCGGCAGAGCCGACGCGGCGTGGCGGCGGCACCGCTGGGGTCGTCCGTCCGCGCTGACCGGGCGGCGTAGCCTGGCCGGGTGAGTACGTTCGCATGGGCCAAGGGCCACGGCACGGAGAACGACTTCGTGATCCTGCCCGACGCCGACACCCGGGTCCACGGTGACCTGGCGCCCGATTTCGTTGCCGCTCTCTGCGATCGGCGCCGAGGGATCGGCGCCGACGGGGTGCTGCGAGTCGTACGCTCGTCTGCGGTCGGTGTCGACGACGGCTCGTTGTGGTTCATGGACTACCGCAACGCCGACGGCTCGGTGAGCGAGATGTGCGGCAACGGCGTACGCGTCTTCGCGGCGTACCTCGCTCGTGAGGGTCTCGCTGACGGCGCCGCACCGGTGGCGATCGGCACCAGAGACGGGGTCAAAACGGTCACGTACGAGCCCGACGGCCGATACACCGTCGACATGGGCGTACCGAAGACCTTCGGCGACTCGTCGGTATCGGTCGGGTCGTCGCAGTGGAGTGCGTTGCACGTCGACACGGGCAACCCGCATGCGGTTGCGTTCGTCAGCGATCTCGCCGACGCCGGATCGTTGATCGACGAGCCGGAGTACGACCGCGAGGAGTACCCGCACGGGGTGAACATCGAGTTCGTCGTACCGCGAGGTGAGCGGCACGTGCAGATGCGCGTACACGAACGCGGCTCGGGCGAGACCCGGTCGTGCGGCACCGGTGCGTGTGCGGTCGCGGTCGCAACGGCCGTACGCGACGGGGCGAACCCGTCCGAGACCGGTCAGCCCGCGACGTACCGGGTCGATCTGCCGGGCGGCACCCTCGACATCACCTGGCGACCCGACGGCCGGCTGCTGATGACCGGTCCCGCGGCGATCGTCGCCGACGGCGACCTGATCTGGCACGGCGAGTAGCTGTCCCGGTGCGGGGTGACGGGGACGTTGTGCAATAAGTCGGTCGCCCGTGGCGTTGAACCGTGCAAGGATCGACGTTACGAGCAATTCGATGAGGTGAGCATGACGGTACGACCCGAAGAGCCCATGAGCGACGAGCAGTACGAGGACGGCCTCGAACTAGAGGAACGCAACTCGCTGCGCCGGATCGCCGGGCTCTCGACCGAGCTGGAGGACATCAGCGAGGTCGAGTACCGCCAGCTTCGCCTCGAGCGCGTCGTGCTCGTCGGCGTCTGGACGGAGGGCTCGGCCGACGACGCGGAGAACTCTCTCGCCGAGCTGAAGCTGCTTGCGGAGACCGCGGGCTCCGATGTGCTCGAGGCCATGATCCAGCGCCGGCAGCGGCCCGATCCGGCGACGTTCATCGGCCGTGGCAAGGTCGACGACCTCCGGATTGCCGTCGAGTCGTCCGGGGCCGACACGGTGATCTGCGACGGTGAGCTCGCGCCGAGCCAGCTGCGTAACCTCGAGGATCGCGTCAAGGTGAAGGTCGTCGACCGCACCGCACTGATCCTCGACATCTTCGCTCAGCACGCCAAGAGCCGCGAGGGCAAGGCACAGGTCGAGCTCGCGCAACTGCAGTACATGAAGCAACGGCTGCGCGGCTGGGGCGGCAACCTCTCCCGGCAGGCCGGTGGCCGGGTCGGCGCCGACGGCGGTGGCATCGGCGGCCGTGGCCCAGGTGAGACGAAGATCGAGACCGATCGGCGACGGATCAACGACAAGATCGCGAAGCTGCGGCGGGAGCTCAAGCACATGGGCAAGACCCGCGAGACGAAGAAGTCGCAGCGTCGCCGTAACGCGATCCCGTCGGTATCCATCGCGGGCTACACCAACGCCGGCAAGTCGAGCCTGCTCAACCGCCTGACGAGTGCGGGCGTGCTGGTCGAGGACGCGCTCTTCGCGACTCTCGACCCGACCACCCGACGTACCGAGACCGCAGACGGGCGCGTCTACACGTTGTCCGACACCGTCGGGTTCGTACGCCATCTCCCGCACCAGCTCGTCGAGGCGTTCCGGTCGACGCTGGAGGAGGTCGCCGAGTCCGACCTGATCCTGCATGTCGTCGACGGGTCGCACCCCGACCCCGAGGGCCAGATCGCCGCGGTACGCGAGGTGTTCGCCGAGATCGGCGCGCATGACGTACCCGAGATCATTGTTATCAACAAGGCCGATGTCGCCGATCCGCTGGTCATCTCGCGGGTGCTGTCGAAGGAGCCGCACGCCGTGACGTGCTCCGCGCGTACCGGCGAGGGCATCGACAAGGTGCTCGCGACGCTCGAGGCAGAGCTGCCGAGGCCGTCGATCCAGGTTGACGTCGTGCTGCCGTACGACCGGGGCGATCTGCTCAACCAGATCCACACCCACGGCGAGATCGACTCGGTCGAGCACACCGGCGACGGCACCCATGTGATCGCAAGAGTCAACGACGACCTCGCCGGTGCGCTGGCGACGTACCGCTGAGCCATGGGGTCGGGGCGCCCGGAGGGTTTCGAGTACGTCGACCGGGGCGGTGAGGTCGTCGTACTGCACCACGGCAAGCGCGCGACCGTGCTACGCGGCGCGCGGGCCGAGCAGTTCCGGCGCGACATCGAGTACGACGACCCGCAGGAGCTGATGGCGCGGCTGACCGGCAACTACAAGCGCGGCAATGAGCGGATGGGCAAGAACCACCCGCGCAACCGCGGGGGTCGTCGTTGAGCACCTGTGGACAGACCCGCCGCGCGTACGTCGCGGGCGGTAACCTCGCAGCGTGACCGACACCCAGCCGCCCGCAACCGACGAACGCACCGTGCGGGGCGTACTACACGCGGCCGTGTCGGCGGTCGGTGGTCAGGAGCGTCCCGGCCAGATCGAGATGGCCGAGGCGGTCGCGACGGCACTGGAATCGGAGCAGCATCTGCTCGTCCAAGCGGGCACGGGCACCGGTAAGTCGCTCGGCTACCTGGTGCCGAGCATTCTGCACGAGAAGCGAGTCGTGGTCGCCACTGCGACGCTCAATCTTCAACACCAGTTGGTCGAGCGCGATATCCCCGCCCTCGTCGAGGGTGTCCGCAGCGAGCTCGGGTCGTCCCCTTCGTACGCGGTGCTGAAGGGTCGCGCCAACTACGCCTGTCTGCACCGTATTCGCGAAGGGGCGCCCGACGACCAGGGCGAGCTGATCGAGGTGCCGACCGGATCGCTCGGCTCCGAGGTCGTGGCCCTGCGCAACTGGGCGGAGGAGCAGGCCGACGAGAAGCAGACCGGCGATCGCGACTCCGCGCCCGCGCACACCGATCGCGCGTGGCGCCAGATCGCAGTTTCTGCGCGGGAGTGCCTCGGCGCGAGTCGATGCCCGTACGCAGCCGAGTGCTTCGCGGAGCGCGCCAGAGACCGCGCGATGGAGTCGCAGATCGTCGTCACCAACCATGCACTGTTGGCGATTGACGCCATCGACGGTGTGCCGATGTTGCCTGAGTACGACGCCGTCGTGGTCGATGAGGCGCATGAGCTGACCTCACGTGTGACGCAGGCGGCGACGAAGGAGCTCAGCCCGCCGATGGTCGAGCGTGCGGCGCGTCGTGCCCGCAATGTCGTCGAGGGGTCGGAGGCCGACGATCTCGAGGCGGCGTCCGACGACCTGCTCGAGGCGATCGCCGATCTGCAACCGGGCAGGGTCGATACGATGCCGGGCTTCCTGGCCGACGCGCTGGCCGGCGTACGCGATGCCGCCCGCGCCTGCTTCTCGGCGATCCCCAAGGAGAGCAAGGAGACGCTGCTCGGCTCGGACGACAGCGGCGACTCCGTGCGTACGCAGGCACGGGCACTCATCGACGAGATCCGTCAGATCGCCGACCGGATGGCCGCGAACGTCGAGACCGATGTGCTCTGGATGAGCGAGCGCGACGTCGTACGCGGCGGCAACGAGTTGTTCGTCGCACCGGTCGATGTCGCGGGCGCGCTGCACGAGAACCTCTTCAGCGAGAACACCGTGATCCTGACGAGCGCAACTCTCAAGCTCGGCGGAGGATTCGAGGCGATCGCTTCGTCGCTCGGCCTGGCGTTCGGCGACGACGACTCCTGGGCGGCGATCGATGTGGGATCGCCGTTCGACTATGCACGGCAAGGAATGCTGTACGTCGCGCGTGACCTTCCGCCGCCCGGTCGTGACGGTCTCGGGGAGAAGCAACTGGACGAGATCGCGTCGCTGATCGAGGCCGCCGGCGGGCGTACGCTCGGGTTGTTCTCGTCGCGTCGAGCGGCCGAGGCGGCGACGGAGTCCGTACGCTCGCGTCTTCCCGAGCTGGAGCTGTGGTGCCAGGGCGAAGCCCAGCTCCCGGAGTTGGCGCGACGCTTCGTCGACGACCCGGCGGCCTGCCTGTTCGGGACGCTCAGCCTGTGGCAGGGCATCGACCTGCCGGGGGAGACGTGCCAGTTGGTGATCATCGACCGGATTCCGTTCCCGCGACCCGACGACCCGCTGATGAGTGCTCGGCAGCGACTCGTTGAGCGTCGTGGCGGTAACGGCTTCATGCAGGTCGCGGCCAGCCATGCGGCGCTGCTGCTCGCGCAGGGCACGGGTCGCCTGATCCGCCGGAGTACCGACAGGGGCGTGGTAGCGATCCTGGACCCGCGCATCGCCACGGCTCGGTACGGCTCGTTCCTCGCCGCATCCTTGCCGCCGATGTGGCGTACGACCGACCGGGCGACCGTACTCGGTGCGTTAGAACGCCTCGACCAAGCAGCGAAGTCCTGACCCACCCGCCCCGCTGAGCCGCCCGGCCACCCGCCCGCCCGCCCAGGCCTCCCTCCCCGCTGAGCCGCACGTTTCGGCCCTGTTCTTCGAACTTTTGGGGCTGAAACGTGCGGCCCAGCGGGCGTGGATCGGCGGTCTGTGGATAGCGCCGACCCGACTGTCCATTCGGCACGCACACTGCCGATGTGAACCAACTCAGTCAGGTCCCCGCCATGTCTCGCCGAGTCGCGCGTCTGCGTGCGGACGGTTTGTCCGCCAAGCGCGTACGCGGCCGGCAGTACGCGCGGCCGTATCACGGTTTGCGCCGACCTGCGGACATCCAGCTCGAGCAGCCCGCGCTCCGAGTCGCGGACGCGATCGGGCTGATGGTCGACGGTTGTGTGCTCACCGGATGGGCGTCGCGCTGGATTCAAGGCCAGGCGTACTCCGACGGCTCGCTGTACGGCGAGGACCTGCCGGTCACGATCCTCTGCGCCCCCGGCACGCGCCTGCGCAACAGACCGGGTATCCGAGTGCGCGAGCGACGCCTCGTTCCCGGCGAGGTGATCGACCTCGGCGGGTTCGAGGCAACCACGATGGCGCGCGCAACGTATGACGACATGCTCGACGCGCCCAACCGCCTGGAAGCATTGGTCGCCGTCGAGATGGCGACGAGCACGGTCATCGAACAGGCGCGTACGGCTCTCGACAACGTCCGGGCGACCTTCGCGGCGCACGTGAAGACGCGTGGGCGCGCTCAAGCACGATGGGCGTTGGGTGCGGCGTCGACGCGGTCGGCGAGCCCGTGGGAGCCGCGGACCCGGATGCTCGCGACTGCGGCGCTCGGAATCGAGGACTGGTGCGTCAACCTTCCGGTCTTCGACCGCTTTGCGGAGCTGATCGGCATTCCCGACCTACGGGACCCGGAGACCGGATTGGTGATCGAATCCGATGGCGGTGATCATCGCCGGATTGAGCGACACAACGATGACAACGTGCGCGGAGACGCGTTCGAGAAGCACGGCATGCCGGTCGTACGCATCGGTGCCGCCCAGCATGCCCGAGCCGAGCGCTCGGAGACCATGCGGCGGATGGTCGACGGTCGGGCGCGCGCCGTCGCCGTCGCCGGACCACGGCGGTGGACGACGGACAAGCCGGCATGGTGGTGGGACTGGGCGCCGGGCCGTCAATGGGACTAGCCAGCCCGCCCTACCCACCCGCTGGGCCGCACGTTTCGGCCCTGTTTTTCGAACTTTTGGGGCTGAAACGTGCGGCTCAGCGGGGCGGGAGGCCAGCGGTCAGTCGCGGGAGCGGCGGCGGAAGGCGGCGAGCGCGAGTGGGGCGAAGATCGCCGCGAGCGCGACGGACCAGGCCACCGACATCAGAACCGGATGCTGCAACGCCCACGCGTCATTCGGCCCCGCTGCCGGACCGTTGCCCCACAGCTCACGGCACGCCTGTGCCAGCGCGGAGACCGGGTTCCACTCGGCGATCGGCTGCAGCCAGGACGGCATCTGCTGTGTTGGTACGAAGGTGTTCGCCACGAAGGTAAGCGGGAACATCACCGTGAACATCAGGCCCTGGACGGACTCGACCGTGCGCATCATCGAACCGACCCAGATGCCGAGCCAGATCATCGCGAAGCCGAACAACAGCAGCAGTCCGACCGCGATCAGCGCGTCGCCGAGCCCCTCGCGGATCCGCCAACCGACCAGTAGCCCGGTCACACCCATCACCACGATGCCGATGCTGGCATGGATCAGGCTGGAGATGCTGCGCCCGACGAGCACCGATGACCTCGAGATCGGCAGCGATTTGAAACGGTCGACGATGCCCTTCTGCAGGTCGTTCGTGAGCCCGATCGCCACCGTGGCCGACGAGAAGATCATCGTCTGCACCATGATGCCGGGGAGCAGGAACTCCTTGTAGTCCACATCGGACCCGGGTATCTGGATCGCGCCGCCGAAGACGTACGCGAACAGCAGCACGAACATCACCGACTGCACGGTGACATCGAGCAGCATCTCGGGTTGGCGCTTGATGTGGATCAGGTTGCGCCAGGTGATGGCCAGCGATGCCCGCCCCAGGGATGCGGGTGCGAGCGCCGGGCGCTCGGTCTGGACGGCGGTCATACGGGCATCTCCTGCGTCTCGGTCTCGGGTTGCTCGTCGTCGGTCGGCTCGGCGCGATGGCCGGTGAGGTGCAGGAACACATCGTCGAGACTCGGGCGCTGGAGCCCGATGTCGTCGAGCTCGATGCCGAGCTCCTCCAGACGTGCTCCGATCCGTGTCATATCGGCGAGGCCGCTCGCCTGCGCGGTCAACCGGCGCGAGTCCGCCTCGACGTGGACCTCCTCGCAGATGTCGCGCATGACCTTCTCGGCCTCCTCCAAGCGGGCCGCGTGCGTCAGGGTCACGACGACGGCCGCCTTGCCGGCCTGGTCCTTCAACTGGGTCGGCGTACCGTGTGCGATCACCTGGCCGCGGTCGATCACCACGATGTCGTCGGCGAGGTGATCGGCCTCCTCGAGGTACTGCGTCGTCAGCAGCAGGGTCGTGCCGTCGCGGACCAGATCGCGCAGTACGCCCCACAGTTCGGAGCGACTGTGCGGATCAAGCCCCGTCGTCGGCTCATCGAGGAACAGCACCGGCGGTGCTGCGATGAGGCTCACCGCGAGGTCGAGCCGGCGCCGCATTCCGCCGGAGTATGTCTTGATCGTGCGCTCGGCGGCATCGGTCAGCGCAAACCGCTCGAGCAATGTGTCGCTGGTCTCGCGTACGTACGAGCGTGGAAGACCGTAGAGGCGCCCGATCAGGCGGAGGTTCTCGCGCGCGGTGAGCAGCTCGTCGACCGTGGCCGCCTGCCCGGTCAGGCCCATGCTCCGGCGCACGGCCGAAGGCTCCTTGATGATGTCGTGGCCGGCGACTTTGCCGGTGCCGCTGGTCGGGATGCTCAGGGTTGTGAGCATCCGCACGGTGGTTGTCTTGCCGGCGCCGTTGGGGCCGAGCAGCCCGAGAACACTGCCCTGCGGGACGACGAAGCTGACGTCGTCGACGGCGGTGTTGTCGCCGAAGCGTTTGACGAGGTTGATGGCCTCGACGGCTGGGTCTGATGTCATGAGATCAAGCCTAAGGTCGGGGTCTGACAGGACGCTTGTCATTTTTCGTACGGTTCGATGGTTCAACCTGGAGTTTGGTTGAGGTCATCGCCGTTCGCTGCCGGCGAACGACTCAGACCACGCATTGCACACAACTACCGATCATCGCTGCCGGATGTCGAAGCGTCGTCGTCCCCGCGAACCGTTCTCGCCGTCGTCGTCGCGGACCCCGCCTACCGCCGCACTACATCCGAGGTAGTACGCGACGGCACCGGATGCTGCGGCATTCGGCAGGTCGCGGGTGCCGCCGAACACAAGCGGCCGGCGCGCACTTGGTGGACGAACGGGGTCATGACGTCAACCAAATGCGCACCGGCCGCTCGGGCAGATGCCGGTGTGGCGCTACATCCGGCGTAGCACCGTGGTGACCTTGCCGAGGATCGTCGCGTCGGTGCCGTCGATCGGGTCGTACGCCTCGTTGTGGGGGAGCAGCAACACCTTGCCGCGCTTGCGTTGGAAGGTCTTGACGGTCGCCTCGCCGTCGATCATCGCGGCCACGATCTCGCCGTTCTCTGCGGTCGGTTGCTGGCGTACGACCACGTAGTCGCCGTCGCAGATCGCGGCGTCGATCATCGAATCGCCCTTGACCTCCAGCAGGAAGAGCGTGCCCTCGCCGACGAGCGTGCGCGGCAGCGGGAAGACCTCCTCGACGCGCTCCTCTGCGAGGATCGGGCCGCCCGCCGCGATGCGTCCGACGAGCGGGACGTACGAGGGATCCGGGCGCTCGTCGCCGTAGTCGGTCTCGTCGAAGCCGAAGTCGGCCGACTGGCCGATGGACCGCCGCGCCGCCATCACATCGGGGAGCAGCACCTCGAGTGCCCTCGGGCGGTTCGGGTCGCGGCGAAGGAAACCCTGGCGCTCGAGCGTACGCAGCTGATAGGCGACCGACGACGAGCTGGTCAGACCGACCTCGTTGCCGATCTCGCGAATGCTCGGCGGGTAGCCGCGTGACTCGATCGACTCCCGGATGCACTCCAGGATGCGCCGCTGCCGGGGAGTGATGCCGGAGGCGTCTGCGGGACCGTCGGGGAGTTCTTTGACGTTGTCGGTTGACTTGGGCATCGGCGTTCGCTCCTGCTGGCATCGGCGGCTGCGGGTCGAGGATGAGACTAGTCGGATCGAACGACGCGATCAAACACGTGTTCGATCGCGTGTCGAGGTCGGTCAGTGGCGCCGCAGCGTGCCTTGGGTAGGCTCGCCCGGACGTTCGTCGAGGTCAGGAGTGCCGATGTCGCGCAGGATCCCCGCTCGGGTGCCGACGCACGCGCCGCGGTCGGCCGTCGTCACCGGCGGCGCCGGTGGTATCGGCCGAGCCGTCGCCGAGCGGCTCGTCGAGCTGGGCTACCTCGTCGTCGTGACCGACCTCGATGCGGCCGCGGCAGAGGCGACGGCCAAGGAGATCGGCGCCGCCGACGGATGCGCGTACGACGTCACCGACGAGGCCGCCGCGACCGCTACCGCGCAGCGGGCTCGTACGCACGCACCGCTGGGCGTATGGGTCTGCAATGCGGGTGTGGGATTCGACGGCACTGTCGCAGACCAGGACAGCGCGCTGGTCCGTACGCTCGTCGACGTCAATCTGCTCGGCGTGATCTGGGGCGCTCGGGCCGCCGCTGCCGCTATGCGCGAGCAGTCCGCCGACGGGATCAGGGGCGGCGAGATCGCGATGACCGCGTCGCTGTCAGCGCACGGTCCGGTACCGGGGTTGTCGGTGTACGCCGCCACCAAGGCCGCGGTGTTGAGCCTCGCGACCTCGATGGACACCGAGTTGCGCAAGGACAAGATCCGCATACACGCCGTCTGCCCGGACGGCGTCGACACGGCGCTCCTCGACTCGATGGAGCCCGGGGGTCAGGGCCTCAGCCTGGTGCGTTCGGGCGGACGGCTGTTGACCTCCGACGAGGTCGCCGACGCGCTCGTCGCGATGCTCGGCACGCGCCGCGTCTACCGCACGTTGCCCGTACGCCGCGGTCTCGTCATGCGTGCGTCCAGTCTCTTTCCGTCGGTGTTGATGCGCTTCGAGCCGCTCGCGCGCAGACAAGGGGCTCGCGCCGCGAAGCGCTCCACCTGACGGGTCGTGGTCGGCTCGGGCTGTCGGTGGCGGCTCGTACGTTGCCGGCATGCAGTCACGTGATTCCGCGCCCCGAGGCATGGGGAACATTTGTTCGATGAAGTCATGGACTTTGTCGGTGGCGTCGCGTACCGTCGTACACGTGTTCGATCGAACGCACGTACGACCGCCGCTGACTTCCCCGGAGGCACCGATGACCACCGCCGACCTGCACCTCTCCCGGCCCGCGCCCGTCACCACCGCCCGCCGAGCGGCTGGCCGCGGAGTCGAGGGGCCGCTGCGACTCACCCGTCGTGGGCGGGTCGTCGTCGTTGTGACCGCATTGCTGGTCGTGCTCGGTGGGCTCGTCGCGTTCGGTCCGTCGGTCGTCGCCACGAAGGACGCCGCGCCGGAGCCGGTGACCGTCACGGTGCATCCGGGCGAGACCTTATGGGAGATCGCCGGGCGGGTTAACCCCGACGGCGACGTCAGATCCACCGTCGACGACCTCAGCGAGCTCAACGGCATCACCGATGCCGGCGCTCTGCGCATGGGCACCGAGCTCAAGGTTCCGCGTTACTGATCCGTCGGCCGCGCCGTTGCGGTCTGCGCAGCGGGGCCAGTTTGTGGGTGAGCCGGTGCGCAACCCCGCGGCGCACCGGCTCACACACAACCCTGGGACACGCCCCCGAAGTGTCCCCACAGAAGGAGACGCGTTGGCGGGCCGATTGGTTTCATCCGGATGCAGATCTTTTTTCGTGAGTCCCGACCGGGGCGGATCCGACGAGTGTGCCGACGGTACGTGGCCGGGCGATGGACACCGACCGAAATTGACGCGACCTGCTTGTACGCGCGTCGTAGATTACCCCTATGGGGGTATTACTAAACGAATATCGGACTCCGGATCCGACAGGTCATCGGCCTTTTGCTCACCTCGCGTGGTGGCGCCGCCTCGCACTCGAGGTAGGCATCGTCGCGAGCCTGTGGATCGCCTACAACCTCGGACGCCTGCTCGCCTCTCATCACACGAGCTCAGCCTTCGACAACTCGAACCTGATCTGGCGGTTCGAACGCGCGCTGCCGCTGCCCAGTGAGGAGTGGGTGCAGAGCGCGCTGCTCGCGGCGTGGCCGCACGGCGTCGAAATCGCGAACATCTACTACATATCCGTGCACTTCCCGGCGATGCTCGCATTCCTCATCTACACGTTCATCCGCTTCCCGGCGGCGTACCTGTGGGCTCGACGAAGCTTCGTCCTGGTGACGGCGGCAGCACTCATCGGACATCTGACGTTCCCGCTGGCACCGCCGCGGATGCGACCCGATCTCGGTTTCGTCGACACCGGACACCTGTTCGGCATCACCCCGTACAGCGAGGTGACGACCGACAGCGTCGCGAACCAGTTCGCCGCGATGCCGAGTCTCCACGTCGGGTGGGCGGTTCTCATCGCCGTCGTGATGATCTCCGTCGGCCGCACCCGATGGCGATGGCTCTGGGCGCTGCACCCGATCATCACGATCGTCGTCGTCACCGTGACCGCGAACCACTACTGGTTCGACGGGCTCGTTGCGATCGCGCTACTGATCCCGTCGATGATGATCGCGCGTCGCGGCATCGTCGACCCGCCCCCATGGCCCTGGAAGCCGCGAGTACGCGCGACGCCGGCGACAAGCGGGGCAACGGAGCGTACACCGGAGACCACGCGCTGAGGCTGTCGGGGAACGACTACTCGACGCCGAGGTCGATGCGTACGGTCACGGGCACCGATCCGTGGATCGCCGCGGAGACGTCGACGAGTTTGGCGTCGGCGCGCCGGGCAAGACTCGGGTTCGCCTCGAGGATGGCGCGGACCCGAGCAGGTACGTCGTCGTCGGGCAGCACCTCGGCAGTGCCCGCGCGCCAGCACCCGGCGACCTTGACCCAGACACTCGGATCGGCCTGCAGGTTGCGTACGTAGTCGGCCTGCAGGCCGCGTTCGGCGATGACCCAGAAGGTGTCGTCGACCAAGCCGTTCCCGACCGGGGTGCGGTGCGGACGACCCGAACGCCGACCAGACGTCTCGAGCAGCGCGAGTGCGTCGGGGGCAAGACCGCGGTCGATGAGGCGCCGCATCGCGACGTTCACGCCGTACTTCTCCACGGCGAGGTACGCGCGCCGTGCGGCGCGTAGCGCGGTCGCGGGTACGTCGTTCAACACCTCAGTGCCCTGCACTAGTCATGGTCGTAAGAAGCCCCATCGTCGCAGAAGGACGCAGGGTCACAAAAGGACACGATCCGCGCGCATGAACACCGCGTGAACGGGGCAGGCTGGCAATCTCACCTGCGTAATCGGAGGCACCATGCTCGACGGGCTCGATCTCAGCGTCATCATCATCTACCTGATCGGATCGGCCGGCATCGGTCTGTGGCTCAGCGGCAGGCAGGCCAGCGTCAAGGGCTACTTCCTCGGTAACCGGGAGCTGCCGTGGTGGGCGGTGACTCTCTCGGTCGTCGCGACCGAGACCAGCGCTCTGACCGTCATCAGCACCCCCGCCATCGCGTACCTGGGTGACCTGTCCTTCCTGCAGCTCGCGATCGGCTATCTCCTCGGGCGGATCGTCGTTGCCTTCGTACTGCTGCCGAAGTACTACGCCGGCGACATGATCACCGCGTACGCCTATCTCGGTAAGCGGTTCGGCGGCGCGATGCAGGGCACCGCCTCGGTGACCTTCCTGCTCACCCGGCTGCTCGCCGACGGTGTGCGCATGTACGCCGCAGCGATCCCGCTGAAGTTCATCCTGGACGGCCTTGGCGCTGACATCTCGTACTTCTGGATCATCACCATCCTTTCGCTGGTCACCGTTGCGTACACCTACATCGGCGGTATCCGGGCAGTTGTCTGGGTCGATGTGTTCCAGATGGGTGTGTACCTGGTCGGCGGCGCGATCGCGTTGTTCGTGCTGTTCGACAAGACCGGCGGCTTCTGGTCGGACGCGGTCGACGCCGGCAAGACCCAGATGTTCGACTTCAGCTCCGACATCGTGACAGCGCCGTACGCCTTCGTGACCGCGATCCTCGGCGGTGCTCTGCTGTCGATGGCATCGCACGGTGTCGACCAGATCGTCGTACAGCGGCTCCTCGCGTGTCGTACGCGTAAGGATGCGCAGCTTGCCGTGATCGCCAGCGGCGTGATCGTGTTCCTACAGTTCGGGTTGTTCCTGCTGGTCGGCCTCGCGCTCTGGTCGTACTACGACGGAAAGGCGCTCGCGGACATGGGGCAGGTCGAATCCGGTGACGAGCTGTTCCCGACGTTCATCGTCGAGGATCTGCCGTCGGGCGTTGCCGGACTGTTGCTCGCGGGAATCCTCGCCGCCGCGATGAGCACCTTGTCGTCGTCGCTCAACGCGTTGTCGTCCTCGACGATGACCGACCTCATCGACCGCTTCCGGTCGACCCCGATGGACGACGCGAAGGCGCTCAGTGCCAGCCGGATCACCACGCTGGTGTGGGGCTTCGTGTTCATCCTGTTCGGGAACCTGTTCGTCGGCCAAGACACCCCGGTGCTGGAGCTCGGCCTCTCGGTCGCGAGCATCACGTACGGCGGACTGCTCGGTGCGTTCTTCCTCGGCATCTTCGTACGCCGGGCGCGGCAGCTCGACGTGATGATTGCGTTCGCCGTCGCGGTGGCCGCGATGTCGGCACTGTTCATCTACCAGCAGTGGGTGATCGACGACGGCGAGATCGTGGTCGGGTTCACCTGGTTCACCGCGATCGGCGTGGTCATCACGATGGTCATCGGCACGGCGCTGTCGATGCTCCACCCGGCAGACGCCGACCGCGCGGGGGCGGATGCCTCGGACCGAACCTGACCGTCGTCGGGCGACGACGGTCAGAGGCGTGACCGGCCGTCGTACCCGCCCCTTGGGCTCCCGAGGCCGAACACCTCTCCGATCGTCGGCGCGACGTCGATCGTGCGCGCCCGCGCGGTCGACGTACCCCGACGTACGAGCGGCGAACCTCCGGCGAGGAAGAACGGGATCGGCGCAGTCGCGGGATGCCCGTGGTTGCCGGGGATCGGGTTCGAGATCGGATCCGGATCGCTGAAGCGCCAGCCCGAGCGGCAGTACGCGACCAGGTCGCCGCCGCGCGAGCCCAGGCGCAACGACCGAGGGTCGTGCAGCGACAGGACGCCGTCGACCTCGCGGGCGATGTTTCGCATTCTCCGTACGGCCTTGTCACGCTGACGTTTCGGCCCGGTCCAGGTCAGCAGATCGGCGCCGCCGTTATCGGCGAAAGCGACATTGCCTGCGAGCAGCGAGTCGTCCTTGAAAGCATCCGCGAGGGAGACGAAGGCGAACGGATCCGACCAGTCCATGCTGTGGTCGGCCAGCACCACGAGGACGCTGTGCCGCCATCGCCCCGTGTCCTTCAGGAAGTCGACGAACTCGCCGATCAGCCGGTCGGTGTTCGCGAGCGCGAGTCGACGCAGCAGCTTGATGCTCCCACCCGTCAGATCGGCATGGCCGAAGCGGTCGATGTCACCGAAGTTCGCGAAAACGAAGTGCGGGTCGGCGTCACGCACCATCGCCTCGAGCGCCGCCTGGGTGAACCCGTCGAGCGCGTGCTCGGTGATCGGCAGCAGCGGCTCGGGCTCCCAGCGGTACGTGGCGCGTTCGCCGAAGAGGGTGTAGAGGTACTTCTTGCTCAGCACGCTGCCGGTCGTGAATCCCTTACGACGCAGGCGTTGCAGGATCGTCGGATACTCCAAGTCGCTCGGACGGTCGAGGTCGCGTACCTCACCGTCGGCAGGGTCGTACGCCGAGTTCGCGGGCACTCCGGTGCGGTCCGGGCGTACGCCCGTCATCATCATCGCGTGGTTCGGCAGCGTCTCCATGATCGGCACCGACCGCGCCTGCGGGTACGAAAGGCCTTCGCGCCGCAGCGCGGCGAGCCGTGGCGTCAGCGTGCCGCCGAGCTCATCGGGGCGGCAGCCGTCGATCACGAGTACGTACGCACGCGCGTCGTCGCGGCGAGTCGCGGCTGCCCACGGAGCACCGGCGGCCCCGGACAACACCACCGACGCCCCGCCCGCAGCGCCCGCGCGCAGGAACGTCCTTCTGCTCGGCATCGCGTCATTCATGATTCAGTCCTCCACCGGCGCCGACGCCGGGCGTACCTTTTGGCTGCCGGCCTCGACCGCCCACGACGCTTGATGTTCGACTCCCGTACGCCGATCGGCGCGGTCGCCGATCTTGTACCAATCCATCTGCGTGCGCGCCGCCGTCACAGTCAGCACGGAGTACCCGTGGTCGTCGAAGTTCAGGTAGCGCACATGCCGGTTCAGCGTCTGCAGCGCCGCCTCGACTGCCAGCGAACCGGTGCGCGGCGGGACTCCGAGTAGGTCGTCGAGGTTGTTACTCGTCACCGAGCTGCAGACCAGTTCCGTCGCGACTGTGTCGCCGAGTGGGTAGATCGCAGCATTGCGAGGGATGTCGCATGCCCACGACGAGTGGATGTCGCCGGTGAGGAAGACGGTGTCGGTGATGCCGTGGTCGGCGATGTGGCGGAGCAGACGCTTTCGGTCTGCGGTGTAGCCGTCCCATTGGTCGACGTTGTACGCGATGCCGTCGATGCGCCGGATCGACGCGTCGCCGACCGTACGCTCCACCGAGCGTCGGACATCAGCGCTCAACGGCGGGATCTGCACCGGGGCGATCATCACCGGGTTGCCGATCAGCTTCCACTGGGCGTCGGTCGCGAGACCCTGGCGTAGCCAGTCGAGCTGGCGCTTGCCGGTGATCGTACGGTCGGGGTCGCTCACTCCTCCGAAAATCGGGCTCGACGCCTGCTCGTCGCGGTACGAACGCAGATCGAGCATCGACAGCTCGGCGAGTCGGCCGAATCGCAGCCGTCGGTACAGCCGGACACCGTCTCCGAGGGTCGAGGTGCCACCCATGCGTACGGGCATCCACTCGTCGAACGCCTTGCGTGCTGCGGCCTTCCGTCGGGCCCAGCGGCCCTCCGTCTGCGGATCGTGGTTCTCGGCGCCGCCCTGCCAGGTGTCGTTGGCGACTTCGTGGTCGTCCCAGGTGACGATGAACGGCGCCTTCGCATGCAGCGCGCTCAGGTCGGCGTCGCGCTTGTACTGTGCGTGGCGCCGTCGGTAGTCGGCGAGGTCGACCATCTCATGTGGTGGCTTGTGCTCACGAACATCTGTGTCGTCTTTGCCGTACCCGTACTCGCCCGGGCCGTACTCGTACACGTAGTCGCCGAGGTGGATGACGGCGTCGAGGTCGTGGCGGGCAAGGTGACGATAGGCCGCGAAGTACCCGGCCTGCAGGTTGGCGCAGGAGACGACACCGAAACGCAGGCGCCGCGGTGACGCGTTGGTCGCCGGCGCCGTTCGAGTGCGGCCGATCGGGGAGGGCCGGCCGTCGTAGACGAACCGGAAGTAGTACGTCGTGGCCGGGCGGAGGCCGGTGGCGTCGACCTTGACGGTGTGGTCACGAGCCGGACCGGTACGCATGCGGCCGCTGCCGGCGATCGAACGGAATCGGCGGTCGGTCGCGATCTCCCAATGCACATTGATGTTCGGGCCGCGACCGGAGCCAGGTGATGCGGCCGCGGTGGGGGTGACCCGGGTCCACAGTACGACGCTGTGCGGCAGCGGGTCGCCCGAGGCGATGCCATGCCGGAAGTGCTCGCCGCGGGCGGCGGCTCCCGGTGAGGGAAGGGTGGCCGATACGGCACCGGCCGATACGGCTGCGCCGGTCGACAGGACATGTCGTCGCGAAAGCGTACTCACGGGTAGCATCTAAGCGGCCGCGCGCCGGGTTGTCCACGTACGCGCCGTTCATCCGCCGTTCGGCTGGTCTTGCCGTGCCGCAGACTCGGGTACGTGAGACCAATCCCAGGTCTGCAGGGTGACGAACCCCGTATATGGGAATCCTGGTCAAGAAGCACGCAGCCGGCGCCGCAAGCGGGCTGCTTGCCGCACTCGCGGGCCTCGGCGCGGGCAGCGGGGTTGCTGCGCTGCTCTCTGGCGCCGCGTCGCCGGTGGTGTCCGTCGGCAACGCGTTCATCGACGCCACGCCGGGCGCACTCAAGGATTGGGCCGTCGAGACGTTCGGAGAGAACGACAAGGTGGTCCTGATCGGGGGAGTGCTAGGTGTCGTGTTGTTGATCGCCGCGGGTGCCGGGGTGCTCGGCGTCCATCGTCGGCGTCTGGCGCTCGCACTTGCGGCCGTGCTCGGGCTGGTCGCGATCATCGCGGCCGTCACTGACCGTACGCTGCTCGCCGACTGGTGGGTCGCGCTGATTCCCGGCGTCGTCACCAGCGTCGTTGTCGTCGGTGTGTTCGCCTGGTTGTTGGGGTCGTTGGACGCCGCTCCGGAGCCCGCGGGGGAGACGGCCGGGATCGCCCGTCGTCGGTTTCTGCTCGGCGCGCTGGTGGCCGGCGCCGTTGCGCTCGGCGGTGGCGCCGTCGCTCGGCTGAACTCCGGGCTCGAGGCAGCGGCGTCGCGACTGCGCGTGACCATCCCGAAGCCGACCGACCCGGCGCCGCCGATAGCGCGCGGAGTTGTCACCGGGGTCGACGGCGTATCGCCGTACCTCACGCCGAACGCGGACTTCTACCGCGTCGACACGGCGTTGCAGGTTCCCGACGTACCGGCGGAGAGCTGGCACCTGCGCATTCACGGCATGGTCGATGAAGAGCTGACGTTGACGTATGCCGAGCTGATCGACCGGCCGCTCATCGAGCGGCGGATCACGCTGACCTGTGTCTCCAACCAGGTGGGCGGAGACCTGGTCGGTAACGCGACGTGGATCGGCGTCCGACTACGTGACGTGCTCGCCGAGGTCGGCATCGAGCCCGGCGCGGACGCGGTGCTGTCCACCAGTGCGGATGACATGACGATCGGGACGCCGCTCGAGGCGCTCACCGACGACCGCGATGCCATCCTCGCAGTGGCGATGAACGGCGAACCGCTTCCGCTCGAGCACGGCTTCCCGGTACGGATGGTGGTCCCGGGTCTCTATGGGTTCGTGTCGGCGACCAAGTGGGTCGTCGACCTGGAAGTGACCAGGTTCGCCGATATCAGCGCGTACTGGACGGACCGCGACTGGTCGGAGAAGGCGCCGATCAAGACGGCCTCGCGCATCGACGTGCCTCGTTCGTTCCAGTCGCTGCCGGCAGACGACGTACGTATCGCGGGCGTCGCGTGGGCACAGACCCACGGCATCGAGAGGGTCGAGGTGCGAGTCGACGACGGAGAATGGGCCGAGGCCGAGCTGGCAGCACAGGACAATATCTCGACCTGGCGGCAGTGGCGCTGGCGCTGGACGGACCCGACTCCGGGCACGCACGAGGTGACGGTGCGCGCGACGGACGCGAGTGGTTACACCCAGACAAGCGAGCGGGCCGAGCCCCGACCCGACGGGTCGACCGGGTGGCACAGCGTGCAGTTCACGGTCGACTGAAGCGCGGACTCGGACAGATTGCCCGCAGATCGAACCAATCCGCACCCGTCTCCGCACCGAACCATCCGTATCAAGCACGCGGCACTGTCCGCGTCAGACCACAACGGAAGGACCGATCATGCAGAGCATCCGCAGCAAATCGCTGGCGGTGGCGGCCGTCGCGTCGTTGACGCTTTTCGTCGCGGCGTGTGGTGGCGACGACGACAGCTCCGACTCGTCGTCGGACTCGTCGTCGAGCTCCGCTGACAACGGGTCCAGCAGCGACTCGAGCGGCGACGACAGCACGAACAGTTCGGACTCGGGCATGGACCCGGCGGCCGATCTCGTCGGCCCGGGCTGCGCCGGGTACGCGAAGCAGGTGCCGTCCGGCGCCGGCTCGGTCGAAGGCATGTCGGAGGATCCCGTCGCGGTCGCGGCGAGCAACAACCCGCTGCTGAAGACGCTCACAGCCGCGGTCTCCGGCAAGGTCAACCCGAAGGTCGACCTCGTCGACACGCTCAACGGCGACGAGTTCACGGTCTTCGCTCCGGTTGACGACGCGTTCAAGCAGATCGATGCGAAGACGATGAAGACCCTGTCGAGCCCGAAGGGCGCCAAGACGCTCACGTCGATACTCACGTACCACGTCGTTCCCGGTCAGCTCGCGCCCGACGAGGTCGCAGGTACGCACCCGACTGCCGAGGGCGAGAAGCTGAAGGTGTCAGGCTCCGGCGATGACATCACCGTCGGCGACGATCAGGCGAAGGTCATCTGCGGCGGAGTACACACCGCGAACGCCACGGTCTACTTGGTCGACTCGGTGCTGATGCCGCCGTCGATGATGTGACGGACCCGAGCAAAGTTTCGGAGCGGGCGGTGGCTACGGGGCCGCCCGCTCCGCTATTTACGTGGGGGAAGGGGTACGAACCCGCTCGTCCTTCGTACGTACTCGGCGTAGCCGGGTCGATGCTCGAGATGGGTTTCCATCAGGGGCTTTCCGGTACCCCGGACGAGCAACCAGGTCATCGCGACCGGTGAGAGGAAGGCGACCGCCGCAGCCGGTGCGGACGCGGCGCAGATGTAGAAGCCCCACCACACGCAGGCGTCGCCGAAATAGTTCGGGTGCCGGGTGTAGCGCCATAGGCCGGTGTCGAGTACGTGTCCGCGGTTCGCGGGGTCGGCGCGGAACCGCGTGAGCTGGGCATCGCCAACGGACTCGAAGAAGACGCCGACCAGCCAAAGGCCGACGCCTGGAATGACCCACCAGCGAACGGATGCCGTGCTCGCTTGTGCCAGCTGGACCGGCAGCGAGATGAACCACATGGCGAGTCCCTGTGGGAGACATACCCATAGTGCCGCGGTGCGCATTCGTCCGCCAGCATGGCGCTCGAAGAGGTCCGCGTACCGCTCGTCCTCGCCGGCACCGCGGCTGCGTCGACCGATGTGTTGGGTCAGCCGGAGACCCCACGCGGTCACCAGTACGGCGAGCAGGATCCGCAGCTCGTTGCCCGTCGAGTCCCACGTGATCGCCAGGCCGATCAGGGAGATCGCGGCGAATCCCGCTCCCCACACGGTGTCGATGACACTGACCTCGCCCGTGCGTCTGACCCGCAGCAGTACGAAGACCATCGCACCAGCCACCACTGCGGCGGAGGCAGTCAGCACCGAGACCACGACGTGCGGGTCACGCATTCGACGCGCCGTTGACAGGGGGCCGCACGGCGAGTATCTGGTCGACGCCCATCCGGTTCTCCTCGAACGCCAGCGCGCCGCCGGCCAGGTACAGGCGCCAGATCCTGGCCGTGCGCTCGCCCGCGACTCTCACGACGGTCTGCCAGTTGTCCTCGAGGTTGTGTGCCCAGGCGCGTGCGGTGAGCTGGTAATGGGTGCGTAGTCCCGCGATGTCGCGGATCTCGAATCCGGTCCGCCGCAGCATCGCGCATGTCTCGTCCAGCGGCCGCATGTGCATGTCGGGGGCGATGTAGCTCTCGATGAAAGCGCCACCGCCCGGGTTGCCCGTGCGAGACATCTGCTGCAGGAGCAGCCGACCCCCGGGTCGCAGCGCACCGAACATCGTCGACAGGTACGTGGGGTACTGGCGACGGCCGACATGCTCGCCCATCTCGATCGATGCCACCGCGTCCACGCGGCGAACATCGACGTCGCGGTAGTCGCGAACCTCGACGTCGATGAGGTGGTCCAGCCGATTGCGTTGCACGAGCTCGCGGACGTACGCCGCCTGCTCCGTCGAAAGCGTGACGCCGCTCGCGTGTACGCCGTAGCGCGTCGCCGCATGGATGAGCAGCGATCCCCAACCGCAACCGACATCGAGCAGTCGAGTGCCTGGACGCAGGTCGAGTTTGCGGCAGATGCGATCCAGCTTCTCGTACGACGCTTGCGCGCTGTCGGCGATGGTGGGCGGGTCGTCGGGTTCGTGGAGCCACAGCCCGCAGGAGTACGCCATCGTGTCATCGAGGATCGTCTCGTAGAAGTCGTTCCCGAGGTCGTAATGGTGGCGGATCGCATCGGCGTCGCGGCGCAGACTGTGCAACGGGCCCGAGAGCCGTGCCTCTTCCGGAGGCGGGGATGGTGGGCGTCTGAGCGCGCCTGCCCGGGCGAGCGCACGGACCGACTCGATGATCTCCCCGGACGCGTGCGGAAGCGTACGCCACAGCGGCGGTCTGACTTCGGACGTCCGGCGTACCGCTCGCAGCGCATCGGTCAGGTCGCCCTCGACATCGATCGCCCCGCTCACGTACGCCCTTGCAAGCCCGAGCTCTCCGGGCCGCCAGACGACGTGGCGGACCGCATCCGGTGAGTTGAGGCTCAAGCGTTCTGAACCCGAGCCGAACACGCTGCCGTCCCATGCCCGGATTCTCAGCGGCAGGGTCGTGCCGAGCAATGAGGATGCCGCGCGGTGGATGGCCTCCGCGATTGTTGGACTGGTCACGCGGTTCGTCCCTTCTCCAACACGATCTGCTCAACGTCGAGGTGACCGGAACTGAAGCCCGCTTCGCAGTACGCCAGGTAGAACTCCCACATTCGGCAGAACGTGTCGTCGAAACCAAGGGCGAGGACCTCCGAGTGCGCGGCACAGAAGCGGATACGCCATTGTCGAAGGGTCTTCGCGTAATGAGCGCCGAACGCCTGCCGGTCGCTGATCCGCAGGCCGTGGTCGTGGGCGTTGTCCGCGATTGCGCGTATCGATGGGATGAGACCGCCGGGAAAGATGTACTTGTGGATCCAGCCCCACGAGCGACGGGTGGCGAGCATGTGGTCGTGGTCCATGGTGATGGCTTGCAGGCCGATGCGTCCGTGCGGTTCGAGATGCTCGGCAAGACAGCGGAAGTACGCGTTCCAGTACCGTTCGCCGACGGCCTCGATCATCTCGACGCTGACGATCGCGTCGTACGTGCCTCGTACGTCGCGAAAGTCGCAGAGCTGTACGTCGATTCGATCCAGCAGACCCGCGTCCCGAGCGGCGGCTCGTACGTACTCGACCTGTTCGGTCGACAGGGTGACCGTCGTGACACTCGCACCGCGCTGCGCCGCTCGTAATGCGAGCGATCCCCAGCCGGTGCCGATTTCGAGTACCCGGGACCGCGGGCCGACGTCCGCGGCGTCGAGGAGCGTGTCCAGCTTGCGTTGCTGCGCACGCTCGAGGTCGTCGCCCGGCCCGAACAACGCTGCCGAGTACGTCATGGTGGAGTCCAGGAACAGACTGAAGAGATCGTTCGAGCGGTCGTAGTGATGCGCCGCGTTCGAACGAGCCCCGCGTCGGTCAGCATCTTCCGCAGCGGGCATGGGCCGGTCGTACCATCGCCGCAGGCGTTGCAGACGTGGCGGAACGAGATCGCGAAGGTGGATAGCGAACGCGTGCAGGAGGCCGTGCAGATCGTCGGTCGTCCAGGCGCCGCTCATCCAACCCTCGCCGACGCCGATCAGCCCGTTCGCGCCGACACGTGCGTAGAACTCCTCCGGACGCAGTAGCCGGATCGCGGGTCCGTTCGACTCCGCGTTCTCGAGGCCCGTGAGCACCCGAATACCGGCGATCGAGGCAGCGCGTCGCAAGAGGAGTCGCGCAACCGCTGCCTTGAATGGCGCGTACGGTACGGATGCCACCTGGGGCCAACGGGTGGCGTCGATACCTGCGTTGGGCGTGAGCACGGGCGGTGCTGGGCGTACGAAAGTCATACTTCCTCCTGCCGTCGACGTCTGTTGTCGTTTGTGATCGGTAGGCGGCGTAACCAGAGCCGCACACCTTGCCAACGGATCAGCGCGGACACCCGCAACGTGGGCAGCGGATAGCGCAGGGCCAACCAGAGCAGGGTGCTGGTGCGAGGAGCGTGTCGCTCGCCGATGAGGGTCGCGACGAAGGAGGTTCGCCCGCGTTGTCGGAGCTGTACGCTGACGTTCAGAGTCCTTCCAGGTATGGGGACACGGATCTCGTAGCGGCCGTCGTCGGCGAGGAACGGTGAGACCGGGAGTCGCTTGTCGGTACCGACTCGGCCGTCGGGGCCCGGGCTGAGGACATAGGCGTGCCGGGCGCCGTACGTGTTGTGCACCTCGGCCACCACCGCACGGAGCGCGCCGTCCGCGTCGTAGCACCAGAAGAGTGATAGCGGGTTGAACACGTAACCGAGGAACGCCGGCGAGGCGAGCATGATGACCGGGCCGTCGCCCGACCCGACGCCCGACCGGTCGAGCTCGCGATCGATGTTCGCTCGAAGGCTGCGGTGCGCGTCGCCGATGTGGTCGCGCGCGCGGAACCTCGCGAAAACGCCAAGTGGGGCTCGAAGCCGAGGGAGGTCATCGATGTCGACAAGCCACAGGTACAGGCCGTACCGGAACCGGCGGTGGACGGGTTCGCGGCGGACGTGCACGGTTGTGGCGTCGTACAGCATCGGCGTGAGCGGCGGGCCGGTCGTCACCAGACCACCCCGAGCCGAGCCGCCGCGCGCACACCCGACGCGCACCCGTCTTCGTGAAACCCCCAGCCCTGCCAGGCGCCGGCGAAGAGCACCCGCCCGGTCATCAGATCGGGTATGCGCTGCTGCGCCGCCACCGACTTCGGTGTGAAGATCGGATGCTCGTACGTGACTTCCGCCAGGATCTTGGACTCGGCGACCCGCCCTCGGAGGCCGAAGGACTCGAGCACCCTCGCGCCGTCGCCTCGAAGATGCTGCAACCTGGTCAGGTCGTAGGTGACTCGCGCATTCGTCGCGTGTTCGGCGCCGCAGTCGTCGGCGACATAGTTCCACGAAGCGGAGGCCCCCCGTGAGCGGGGCAACACGTTCGTATCGGTGTGCACGATGCCTTCGTTGCGGGTGGAGGCGAAGGAGCCGAGGACGGCGCGTTCGATGTCCGACGGGTCGTCGAGCAGCCGAAGCGCTTGATCGGCGTGCGTCGCCAGCACGACCTGGTCGTACGCATCGACCTCGTCGCCGTCGGTGCGGACATCGACCCGGTCGGCGCCTCGCTGCACGGTGCGGATCGGCGTGGCCGTGCGCACCGTATGCATCTCTTTGGCTATCCGTTCGACGTACGTACGCGATCCGCCCGCGACGGTGAGCCATTGCGGAGAGCCCGAAACCGACAACATGCCGTGGTTGTCGAGGAACGTGAACAGGTAACGCGCCGGGTAGGCCATTGCGTCACTCGTGCCCGACGACCAGACCGTGGCCACGAGTGGAAGGACGAAGTGGTTCACGGCGTACGACGAGAACCGGTGCGTACGCAGGAACTCGCCCAGCGTCGGTTCATCGCCGGTCGGCTGCTCGGCGAGGAACGTGCGCGCCGCCCGGTGAAATCGGCGGATCTCGGCCAGGAGTCGCAAGAATCGAGGGCGTGCGGCATTGGAACGCTGCGCGAATACACCTCGGATGCCGCGCGCACCTGCGTACTCCAGACCGCATCCGTCGCAGCGGACACTCATGGACATCTCGCTCGGCCGGGTCTGCACACCCAGCTCCGAGAAGAGCTTGGTGAGCAGCGGGTACGTACGCCGGTTGTGCACGATGAACCCGGTGTCGACGGCGACGGCCGCACCGCCCATCGCGAGGTCGTGCGTGTGCGCATGACCACCGAGCCGGTCGGCTTGCTCGTAGAGTGTCACGTCGTACTGGCGCTGCAGAAGGTACGCCGCCGTCAGGCCGGAAACACCGGATCCGACGACCGCGACTCGTGACCGACGTGTACCGCTCATGCCTTCACGTCCTCTCGTACCGGGACACCTGCTCGTTCGTGGTTCGGAGCCGAGCGGGGAGAGGTTTGGTGCGGGACCGAGTCGGATTTGCCGCGGCACCGAACGGCCGACGGTAGGGGGCCGCGGCGCCCGGGTTGCCACCCGCACGAGTCTGCGTGCATGGTGTGGCAATGACCTCGCATCCGGCGCCTCTATGACCACGACGGCGCTGGTGGTCTTCACCCGCGACCTGCGGGTGCACGACAATCCGACTCTGCGAGGTGCGGTCGACGCTGCCGACCGCGTTGTCGCGCTGTTCGTCATCGATGAGCGGATTGCGGATTCGGGTTTCGGCTGCCCCAACCGGGCGGCCTTCCTCGCCGACTGCCTGCACGATCTCGATGCGGGTCTCCGGCGCCTCGGCTCCTTTCTGGTGATGCGGCGCGGAGATCCCATCGATCAGATCGCCCAACTCGCCGACCGACTCGATGCGAGTTCGATCCACGTGTCGCTCGACTGGAGTGCGTACGCGCAACGGCGTTCGGAGCGACTCCGGGCCAGGCTCACGGCCGACGGACGCGCGCTGGTCGAGTATGCGGAGACGATTCCGTTGGTTCCACCGGGGAGTGTGCATCCACAGGACAAGGACCATTACTCGGTGTTCACGCCGTTCCATCGCCGTTGGAGCCAGGCGGTCGTACGTACCCCGTTGGACGCTCCCGAGCGCATATCGAGCAGGCGAGTCGACAGAGGCTCCGTGCCCACGGTGATGGAGTTGGGCGGCGGGAACCCCGCGCCCGAACTCCCTGCTGGCGGAGAGACTGCCGGGCGTGCCCGACTCGACGCGTGGATGCGGGACGCGGTACATCAGTACGCAGACCACGGCGACGATCTCTCCGCGGACGCGACGTCGCACCTGTCGGCGTACCTCCACTTCGGCTGTGTGAGCCCCGTCGAGGTCGCGGCGCGCGCGGGCGACTCGGCCGGCGGTGCGGCACTCGTCCGACAGCTCGCATGGCGCGACTTTCATCTGCAGGTGCTCGCGGCTCGCCCGGATGCGTCACGTCGTGACTACCGTGGTCGTGGCGACCGATGGCGTCGAGGTGGCGAGGATTTCGTCGCGTGGTCGGAGGGCCGCACCGGCATCCCCATCGTCGATGCCGGGATGCGACAGCTCGTTCGCGAAGGCTGGATGCACAACCGTACGAGGATGATCGTGGCGAGCTTCCTCACCAAACATCTGTACGTCGACTGGCGGGAAGGCGCGGCGTACTTCCTGAACCACCTGGTCGACGGGGACATCGCGCAGAACCAGCTGAACTGGCAGTGGGTTGCCGGTACGGGAACCGACACTCGTCCCAACCGGGTGCTGAACCCGATCCGTCAAGCCGAGCGGTTCGATCCGCACGGAACGTACGTTCGGCGGTACGTCGACGAGCTCGCGTCGATCGGCGGACGGCGCGTACACCGGCCCTGGGATCTCTCGCCGGAAGAACGTGCTGAACTCGATTACCCGTACCCCGTCGTCAACCTCGACGATGCTCGACGCGCGTTCCACACCGCCCGCGGCGAGACGCCGGATGCGCCGTGACGCCCGTGAAGTGGACGGGTTCGCGGCCGGACCAATCCGGGTCGACTTCGGCTTCGAACGGTAGTCAGCGAGGCCGTGTCGATGAGTGAGGAAGGTCTGCGATGCCAGAGTTCCGAATCGTGACCGGTCCGTCTCCGGACGACGGTTCTGACGAGACGGTCGGCGCGTTGCTGAACCGGGCGGCGCGCGGAGAGGTCGCCGCGTTCGAGCGAATCTACGATGAGGTCGCCGGCGCGGTGCTCGGAGTCGCGGTTCGGGTGCTCCGCAACCGAGCGATCGCCGAGGAGGTCGCTCAAGAGGTTCTGGTGGAGGTCTGGCGGACGGCTGCGCGATACGAGCCGCGCCGAGGCTCCGGCAAGAGCTGGATCCTGACGATTGCGCATCGACGCGCGGTCGATCGCGTACGCCACGAGCAGGCGATGAGCGAACGCGACTACAACGCCGCCAGCGCCTCGGAGTCACGCGGGTTCGACGAGGTGAGCGAGACCGTCGAAGGCGGCTTGGAGCGCGAGCAGGTACGACGCTGCCTCGAAGGACTCACGGACCTGCAACGCGAATCGGTGACGCTTGCGTACTACGACGGCTATACGTACCGAGAAGTCGCCAGGTTGCTCGACTCGCCCCTGGGAACCATCAAGACTCGAATGCGCGACGGGATCGCCCGGTTGCGCGACTGCATGGGGGTGGCCTGATGTCGAACGAGACAGACGCGCACACGCTCGCCGTTCCGTACGCTCTGCACGCACTACCGCCCGACGAGATCGCGCAGTTCGAGGAACACCTGCGGGAGTGTTCATCGTGTCGCGAGGAGGTCGACGAGGTACGGGAGGTGGCGGCTCGGCTCGGCGCAGCGGAGTCCGTCGATGCTCCAGCGCAGCTGCGGCGACGCGTACTCACAGAAATCGGCGGCGTACGACCGCTCCCGCCCGTGATCTCGGAGGACGATGCGCAGCCCGCTCGTCACCCCGGCAGGGTTCGGCGTTGGTGGCCGCGAGTTGCAGCGGGCGTCGCGGCAGCACTACTCGTTGTCGTCGGTGTGCTCACCTCGATCGTGGTCGACCAGGCCCACGAGCTCGACGAGAACGACGAGCTCCGCGCGGCGATCGGTCGGGTCGCGTCTGCGCCCGATATGAAGCAGGAGTCGGCGAAGGTGGACGGTGCACGAGTCATCTCGATGTCCTCACGAGCGCAGGACACCGCGGTCGTGTTCTCTACGGGCATGGCGGCGCCGCCCGAGGGCAAGGACTACCAGGCCTGGTTCATCGACGGCGATCGGATTCGTTCGGCGGGCGTGATGAACGCGGGTGACGACGGCGTACGTCCGCTGGTCGCCGCCGGCCTCGATGATGCGCCGAAGCTGGGTATCACCCTCGAGCCGGACGGAGGTTCGTCGCAGCCAACGACGAAGCCGATCGCGGTCGTAGACCTGCCTTCGTGACGCCAAGCCGTCCTCCGGCCTGCCTGGTTGCGCCGCGGGCGGTGCACGAGTGGCGAGTCAGCGGGGCTCGCCAGCCAGAGTGCGGGCGTACGAGGCGGCCTCGCCGCGAGTCGAGACATCGAGCTTGGCGAGGATGTTCGAGACGTGGACGCTCGCGGTCTTGGCACTGATGAACAGCTCCTCACCGATCCGGCGGTTGCTGTGCCCGGCGGCGACGAGTCGGAGTACCTCGACCTCGCGGGGAGTGAGCTCGACGGGGCCCGGCTGGGCGGTGTCGTCGCCGAGACCGGCTCTGCGGACGAGGTCGTCGACATAGCCGACAACGAGCCCGGCGCCGATCGTTCGGGCGGCGCCGGCCGCGCGCTCGAGCGCGTCGGTGGCCTTCGTACGTTCGCCCGTCTCGACGTACGACCTCCCCAGCCGGTAGGTCGCGTACGCACGCAGGTGCGCGGGGAGCCGCTCAGCCTCGGCGGCGCGCTGCCAGGCCGTGGTCTGGTCGGCGGTCGCGAGCTCGGCGTCGACGAGTGTCTGCCAGCTCGGCGCGGGCTCGTGAAGAGCGATCGGATCCAACTTGTCGCGCAGCCACCGCTCGGCCTCGTCGTCGGCGCTGCCTGTCCGTCGGCGCTCGCCGAGAACCCGAGCGCCGGTGCCGATCAGCGGGAGCACGTAGCCCGGGATGACGTTCGGGAGTTCGAGGCCTTTGCGTACGCAGTCCCACGCAGCGTCGGCGTCACCGCGGGCAAGGTCGAGCTCGGCGCCGATCCGGGCGCAGGGAATCGAGTACTGCGGATCGATCGCCGTACTCGCCGCGAGCGGCTGCAGCTCGCCGAACTCACAAGCGGCCGCAGCCACTTCGCCACGCCACAGCAGCAGGCTGACGCGTAGCGAGGCGAGCTGCCACCGATGTCGTACGGGCGGATCGAGGGAGAGTCCGCGGTCGATCAGCCGCTCGGCGAGGTCCCATTCTCCCAACGCCAGCAACGGCTCCGCCGCGTTGCCGAGGATGATCGCGCCGAGCGTGCGAGCGCGCCCGATCTCACGCGCGTCGTCGATGCCTGCCCTGGCGATCGCTGCGGCCTCCTCGTACCGCCCGAGCAGGCAGAGCGCGTCGGACGCATTGACGTGGTACGAAAGCCTGGCGCCGGGCGGTGCGGACTTGATGGTGCGGGCACGCTCGAACGCGGCGAGACCCTCGTCGACCTCTCCGAGGTTGACCTGCGCCGAGCCCAGCAAGGTCAGCGCCTTGAGCTGCGTGTCGTGTGCGCCGGTGGACTCCGCGAGAGCCACGGCTTCGGTCGCAGCGGCGACCCCCGTGGCGAAGTTCCCGTTCATCAATCGACGGGAGCTGATCACAGCAAGCAGCCGTGCCCGCCAGACGGCTTCTTCGGCCGGCAGCGAGTCGAGCACCGTCTGGAGCTGTGACTCGGGGAGTGGGCGGCCCAGGTCGCTCAAGATCCGGTACCGCTGCAGGACGAGGTCGGTGCGTACCTCTATATCGGCGTCGTCGCCGAACTCCTTCGTGGCCGCTTCGCCGAGGCTGAGTGCGCGCTCCAGCTCGCCGGCCTGCTTAGCTCGCTCCGAGGTGCGCGCGAGCAGCGTCGCGTGGTCCGCGCCTGCGACGTCGGCGGCATCGGGTACGAGCGACCAGAGCTCGAGCACTCGCTCGAGTGCGAACAGTGCTTCGGGGAACGCATAGGTCCTGGCGGCGTGATCGGCGGCGGCTAGGTACGCGCGGAACGCGCCGGCATGGTCGTTGGCGGCGAAGAGGTGGTACGCGAGCTGCATCGCCGAGGCAGCGGGTTCGCCGGGGTTGCCGTCCGGCTGTGCGGCGAGGGCCGTGGCGAATCGCAGATGGAGTCGGGCGCTCTCGCCGGGCAACGTGTCGTCCTGCACTGCCTCGCACAGCAACGCATGGCGGAACGAGTAGCCGTCGCCATCGACCTGCAGCACGTTGGCCGAGACCGCCTCGCGCAGGTACTCGTCGAGGTCGGCCGCTCCCAAGTCGCTGGCGCCGGCGAGCTGCCAGTGCGCGACTCGGCCCGTCTGCCCGACGGCGACCAGCCGGAGCAGTTGCTGAGTCTGCTCCGACAGCTGCTCGATACGTACCAGCAGGAGGTCGCGCAGGGAGTCGGGGAGTCCGGTCGGTGCGCCGCCTGCCTCGGCGCCGGCGAGCTCCTCGACGAAGAACGGCAGTCCCTCGCTTCGCCGGAACACTCGGTCGACGACATCCGTTTCCACCGGGCGGCCCCAGATACTCGCTACCTGCGCGGCGACGTCGTTTCGCGCGAGCCTTGGGATGGTCACCCGGCGAACACTGCGCAGTCGGTCGAGCTCGGCGAGCAGCGGGCGAAGGGGATGCGTGCGGTTGATCTCGTCGGTGCGGTAGGTGAGCAGGAGCAGTAGCGGAGCTTCGGCGAGCGCGCGTACGGCGAACCGCAGCAGATCGCGCGTCGAGCCGTCGGCCCATTGCAGATCTTCGATCACGACGGCGAGCGAATGTTCATTGGCCGCGCGTTCGAGAATGAGCGTGATGACCTCGAACAGCCTGCCGCGGCCCGGGTCCGGGGCGGGATCGTCGAGTTCCAGCTCGGGGATCAGTGCGGCGAGTGCGCCGGAACCTGCTCCCGCCCAGCCGATCACCGCCTCGGCGCCGAACTCCGCGATCATCGACCGGATGACGCCTGCGAGCGACGTGTACGCGAGACCGTCGCTACCCAGCTCGACGCAGTGTCCGGTGTGTACGCGTACGTCCCCGCGAATGCCGGCGGCGAACTCGGAGACGAGCCGGGTCTTGCCCGCGCCCGCCTCGCCGCCGACGAGGACCGCCACCGCATGACCGTCGCGACTGGTCGCCAACGCGTCGCGCAGCTCACCGAGTTGAACCGTGCGACCGACCATCTCGGGACTCACTACCGGCGGCGCCATGGTTGCCATTGTGTCACCGCGTACGCGCAGAGCGGCCCGCCAGTCGGCGCCCATCGCCGGTCACGCCGTGGTACGTGAGGCGTGGCGCAACCGGGCGAACGGACGGTGACGACGCCGCCGGGGTCGACGTGGCTGGGCGGTGCTGCGCACGAGCCGGCGCCGACGCGCCGCCACCAGATCCCGTTCGCGGTACTCCTGCGTCGAGCGGGCCATCATTTCGTTCAGGATCGGCTGGTTGAAAGACATGGTCGCGGCTCCTTGTGGATCTCGTTCCGACACCCACAAGAGTCGTCTCTGAGGTAACTGCCGCACATCGGACAAATGGGCTATCTCTACTGCACGGAGGTACCTCAGAGGTGTCCTACTCGCGAGCTAAGGCGCCCGCTCGACGCGTAGCGCATGGCTAAGGCGGTACGTTCGACGCCGGCGCCCGTACCTGCCGCTGCAACCGAAGGGGATCTCCGATGACCGATGTCTCACGCACGCTGAGAATCGACAATGCCCTCGTGTTCGACGGGAGCGGCGAGGAGCTGTCCTCCGGGTCGATCCTCATCGAGGACGGTCTGATCGCCGATACGACCGACGGCGATGCCGAGGTCGTCATCGACGCTGCCGGTCGCGTGGTCATCCCCGGGCTCATCGACGCGCACTGCCACGCGTACGGGAGCGGGCTCGACGAGATGGTGCTCGAGACGACACCGCTCAGCTATCTGGCTCTCAAGGGCGCGCAGCGACTCACGCGCGCTCTGATCCGCGGCTTCACGACCGTACGAGACGTCGCCGGCGGCGATCCGGGGCTCGCGAACGCGATCGGCGACGGGCTGATCTCCGCTCCGCGCTACCTCTACACCGGCGCAGCGCTGAGCCAGACGGGCGGTCACGGCGATCCGCGACCGGCCGACTCCGATATGTGCGCGCACGGCGGGCACATGGTCGAGGTGGTCGACGGCGTCGATCCGCTTCGACGGGCTGTACGCGACCGGTTCCGGCGGGGAGCGCACGCGATCAAGCTGATGACCTCCGGCGGCGTCATGTCGCCCGCAGATCCGCTCCGCAACCCCCAGTACTCCGCCGACGAGGTGCGAGCGGTGACCGACGAGGCGGCGCGGCGAGGAAGCTACGTCGCCGCGCATGCGTACTCGCCCGAGGCGATCGCGCACTCCGTAGAGAACGGCGTACGCAGCATCGAGCACGGCAACCTGCTCGAGCCCGACACCGCGCAGGCGATGGCGGCGGCCGACGCCTTCCTCGTCCCGACGCTCGCGGCGTACGCGGCGATCGACCGCAGCGGCGCAGAGCTCGGGTTGACCGCATTCCAGCTGCGCAAGAACCAACAGGTCCTGACCTCGGGGCAGGAAGCGATCGGCATCGCACGCGAGGTCGGCGTACGCATCGGCTTCGGAACCGACCTGATGGGCGATCTGGAGGTTCACCAGCTCGACGGTCTTCGCCTCCAGATCGAGGCCGCCGGCGTACTCGAAACGCTGCGGTCGTCGACGTCGGTCAACGCCGAGCTGCTCGGTCGTGACGACCTCGGCCGCATCGGCGCTGGAGCGGTCGGCGACGTGGTGATCCTCGACGGCAACCCGTTCGAGGATGCGTCGGTCCTGTGGGATCCCGCGCGGCCTCGTACGGTGATCCAGGCTGGCTCGGTCGTCGCCTGAGCCGGAGTCCGCGGAGCCGAGATTCTGACGCTGTGACCTCGGTGATCAGCGTGTCCGCGCCGTCACCAGCCCCGTTTCGTACGCGAAGACCACCAGCTGTGCACGGTCTCGGGCGCCGGCCTTCGTCATGGCGCGGCTCACATGCGTCTTGGCCGTCGTCGGGCTGACCACCATCCGCTCGGCGATCTCGTCGTTGGACAGACCATGGCCGACCAACGCGACGACCTCGCGCTCGCGGTTGGTGAGCTTCTCGAGTCCGCCTGCGGAGATGCTGTCCGGCGGTCGTGCCACGAACTCGCTGATCAGGGTGCGGGTCACCACCGGCGACAGCAGTGCGTCGCCACCAGCTGCGACACGTACGGCTTGGAGTACGTCGTCGGGCTCGGAGTCCTTGACCAGGAAGCCGCTCGCCCCGGCTCGTAGTGCGTCGAAGACGTACTCGTCGAGGCCGAAGTTCGTCAGGATCACGACGTGCACATCGCTGAGGTCGTCGTCCGCGACGATCTCGCGGGTTGCGGCGACGCCGTCGAGCACGGGCATCTGGATGTCCATCAGTACGACGTCGGGTCGGTGCTTCCTGGCGAGCCCGACACCTTCCTGGCCGTCGCCCGCCTCAGCGAGTACGTCGATGTCGTCCTCTGCGTCGAGCAGCGCGCGTAGGCCGGTGCGGATCAGGGGCTGGTCGTCGACCAGAACCACTCGGATCATGTGCTCACCGGGACCGGAATCTCTGCGCACACGCGGAAGCCGCCGTCGACGCGGTTCGCTGTCGACAGCTTGCCGCCGAGGGCCGTGACCCGCTCGCGCATGCCGACGAGGCCGAGGCCGGGAGACGGGTCGGCGTCGGGCGCTCCGATGCCGTCGTCGTCGATGCTGACGGTGAGCAGGCCCGTGTCGTAGGCGAGCTCGACGGTCGCCGTCGATGCCTCGGCGTGGCGCGTGACGTTCGTCAGCGCCTCCTGCACGATGCGATAAGCGGCCTTGTCGATGTCGTTGGGAACCGTGCGCGGCTTACCGGAGATGCGCACCGTCGAGGTCAGCCCGACCGAACGGGTGCGCTCGACAAGAGACGGGATGCGCTCGATGCCGTTGCCAGGCGTCGCGCTCTCCTCGCGGAGCACCTCGAGGGTCGCGCGCAGCTCGCGTACGGCGTCGGAGCTGGCCTCCTGGATGGCGAGAATGGCGTCGGACACCTCCTCACCGCGCTTGCGGGCGAGATGCGCGGCGACTCCGGACTGCACCTTGATCACCGAGATGCTGTGGGTGAGCGAGTCGTGCAGCTCCCGGGCGATCCGCAGTCGCTCCTCCGCTGCGCGACGGCGAGCCGCCTCCTCGCGCCCTCGCTCCGCGTCGACCGCGCGCTGCTCGGACTCGCGTACGCGGCCCTTCCACTGCCGCATCGCAATCGCGACGACGCCGATGGTGACGAACCATTCGGCGATGAAGTATCGCTTCCACCGATGGTCCAGTTTGCTCGTGACAACGCGCATGGGTGAATCGTAGTCGCCGAGTACGTGTCCGCCATCGCACCGAGGTTGCATCCGCCCCGTACTTCGCTCGTAGTACGAGATCTCCCTCGGTCGTGTCACACGACGAGGGGCAATACCCCTCTCATGTACGACGACACCGACCGGTGCCGCCGGTGAGGATCGAGCCATCGATCCGGGAGACCCAGGGGGACGACCAGATGACCGACACGACGACCGAGACAACGACGGCGATCGGCGCCGACCTGCGACGAACGTTCCACGGCGCCGTCATGGAACCGCACGACGAGCGGTACGACGAGGAGCGACTGTCATGGCACCGGACGATCGATCCGAAGCCGCTCGCCGTTGCCGAGGCCGCGAGCGGCTGGGATATCGCGTCGGCGGTCCGCGTCGCCCGCGATCACGGAGTGGAGTTGGCGATCCAGTCGACGGGGCACGGCACGATCGCACCCGCCCGCGGTCTGCTGCTGCGCACGTCGCTGCTGGCGGGAGTCGAGATCGACCCCGCCCGCCGACTCGCCCGGGTCGAGCCCGGCGCGCTGTGGTCGGACGTCATCGCCGCGGCCGCGCGGTACGGACTGGCTCCGCTTTCGGGTACGCCCGCGATCGGGGTGTTGGGCTACACGCTCGGCGGGGGAGCGGGCTGGCTCTCCCGTACGCACGGGTACGCGGCGGACAGCGTGACGGCCGCGGAGGTTGTCACGAGTGACGGAGAGGTACGAAGGGTCGACGCCGAACGCCACCCGGATCTGTACTGGGCGATCCGCGGCGGTGGAGGAGGGTTCGCGGCGGTCACGTCATTGGAGTTCTGTCTGTATCCGGTCGATCGGGTGTACTCGGGATTCGCGATGTATCCGCTCGAACGCGCCGGCGAAGTGTTCGCCGCGTACCGCGACTGGTCGCAGGTCGAGCCGGAGACCCTCAACACCTCGGTGTCGGTGATGCGCGTACCTCCGGTCCCGCAGCTGCCGGAAGCCGTCCGCGGCCGAGAGGTCATGGCTGTGCGCGTGTTCGGCGCGCACGGTGATGTCGCGAGCCAGGTCGAACCACTGACGGCGGTCGCAGGGGAGCCGCTGCTCGGTGGGTTCGGCCCGATGACCTTCGCGGAGGCGGCGAAGGCGGCCGGCCCGCCCCCTCCGCCGATGCCGGTACGCCAGCACATCGAGATGTACGACGTACTTCCCGATGCAGTGCTCGACACCGCAACGGGCGCCCTCGACGCGAACCCGGCGCTGATGTCGGTCGAGCTCCGGCACTGGGGAGGTGCGATGGCGCGTCCGGAGGCGGGGCATGGCCCGATCGGGCACCGCCAGGTTCCGTACTCGGTGCTCGTCACCGGCGTTGACGGCGCATCGAGCGATGCCGCCGACCAGGTGGCGACGGTCGCCGATCGGGTGGCGCCGCATGCGACCGGAGTCTCGTTCCGCAACTTCGAGACGAACCCTGCGCGGATGTACGCCGCGTACACGCCCGACGACTACGCGCGGCTGGCGCGAATCAAAACCACCTGGGATCCGGACGCCGTGTTCGGCCAGGACTATCTGGAGGAATGATGACCACGCAGCTCGAACTCGATGTACGTACGACCCTCGGCACCGCGACGGGGTCCCTACGCATCGTTCTCGGGGACGCCCACGCGGCCCGCCGAGCGGCTCTTGCGATCGAGGACCTCGGCTGGCAGCCGCTCCTCGGTCGTGGCGCCGTCACCGTGGCAATAGCCGAGGTCGATCCGAAGTCGGCCGTCGACGTACTGGCCGAACTCGCCTGGGCCGGGGTCTTGCCGATCGGCTTCTCGCTCGGCTGACGGCGCCACGAGCGGTAGGTCAGTACGGCCAGCTGGAAAGCCCGCAGCCGTCCTTGTTCAGGGCCAGGCTCATGTCCTTGACCCGGTGGTCGTCTCCCATCGCGAACCCGTAGTGAGCCGCCTTGTTACCGGGCGCCGGAGCGGCGTACATCGGGAAGATCCGCTTGTCGACGGCGTACCTCTTGTAGACGCGGCGGATCTTCTTCGCGAACGACCCCGTGGGAGAACCGACGGAGCCCATCCTGATGCCCTGAGGCGTGTGCATCTTCTCGGTGCCTGGGATGCTGACTACTCCGCGCTTCGGCGAGATCACCACGCCGTTTCCCACGTTCATCGCCCCTTCGGACGCGTCGAGGTAGTACCACGTGCACTTCCCGATCTTCTGCGGGTTGACGAGCAGTCCGGTCTTGAGCGCCTTTTTCTTCGGCATCCCGAGCCGAAGTCCCTTGTACCTCTTCGGACCGAGTGTCCACTTGTCGCGTTCGACCGTGATCGACGCTGCCGAGCCGAATGCCGGTGCGGAGCCCGTGGTACGTCCCGGCAGGCTGCGGCTCTCTGTAGCACGGTCGTTCGTCGCCGAGTCGTCGGCGGCGGCTGGCGGAACCATGAAACTTGCGGCGGCCACGACTGCGGCGACCCGGATCAAGTTGGCTGAGCGAGCTGTGGTGGTCATACGTTCCCCCTGGAGATCTCGCCGGAACGACGTCCGTTCCGGACCCAAGCGGGTCACGCTAGTAGCGAACGTGGAGGTTGTGAAGGGTGGCCGGAACCCGATGTCCGCTACCGGACGTCGATGCGTGTCGCGGCTGCGCCAACCCGATCGGGTGACCCGCAACACACGGAACCGGGCTGTGCAACGAGATGTGCCTGAGATCACAACTATATAAGGCGAAAGTCGAAATCACGGAGAGTGCGCAGACGTTACCATAGATGTACACAGTCGATCTGAAACGAGGAGGCAGCTCATGCGTGCTGACGCAGTTGGAACAGGTTCGGTGAAGGCACGTAAGGGCTACGGTGCTCGCTTTGCCCTGAGCATCGTCGCGGCCGTTGCGCTGGCTCTGCTGGTAGTGCCGATGCTGTCGGCCGGAGTGCCGTGGGTGCTGACCGCTGGCGCCGTGGCGCTCGCGATCGTCGCCGGAATCGACGCCGCTCTCGTGGCCGACCGGATGCTCAACGCGCCGGCACCGGCTCGTGAGTCGCTCGACCTCGCTGCCTGACACCTACTCCGACGAGGCCGCCACTACGCGTGGCGGCCTCGTCGTATTCACTGGTGTCTCCACGTCGAGGGAGTGGGATGCGCGCGTACGTCATCGCCGATGCAGACGACGGTGATCCGGGCTTTGTCGGAGCGCGGCTCGTCGATCACGGCTTCGAGCTGAGCTACCTCGACCGTGACGACCTGCCCGATCGCGTTCTGCTCGACGATGTAGGTCTGCTGCTGTTGCTCGGCTCGGTCCGCAGCGCTTGCGCCGATGACCAACGCGACGTCGTCGAGGCCGAGTCGGGCCTGGTACGCGACGTACTGAGCGCCGGGACGCCCGTCATGGGCATTTGCTACGGCGGACAGCTGCTTGCCCGGGCGCTGGGCGGTTCGGTTCAACGCGCCGAGACGGCGGAGTTCGGTTGGCATCGGGTCGACTCGGTCGATCCGCGGTTGTGTCCGCCTGGGCCGTGGGCGCAGTTCCACGGCGACTCCTTCGTGCCCGCCCCCACCTCTCGCGTGCTCGGTACCTCGGCGGCCGGCTGCCAGGGCTACGCCGACAAGTCGATGAAGGGTCGTGCCATCGGCTGGCAGTTCCACCCCGAGGTCGGCGGAATCCGGTTCGCGGAGTGGGTCGACGAGGTGGAGGCGTTCTGTCTCGAACGCGGTGGTGACCCCGACGACCTGCGTCGGCAGGCCGCGTCGTACGCCGACAGCGGCCGCAAACGGGCGTACGACCTCATCGACTCGGCCATCGGCTGGCTGAGCGTACGTCCGCCGCACTGACGACGACGGGCGTACCCGCCATCGTGGTGCGGACCGTGCGTACGGAGATGTCCGGTCCGGCGCCGAGACCGTGCTCTCGAAGCCAGACCGGGATCGGAACTCTGCAGGCCTTCGCGGCGCATTCGGCGCGGGTCCAGCGTTCCCAGAAGTCGTGGTCGCCGAACCGTCGAGCAAGGGCGGTCGGTGGCGGGCCGGTGGCGAGCTCGGCGTCGATCACGATTGCGGTGCCCGACCGATCGGCGGGGGCATGCCAGCCGACGCACCGCCCGTCCGCAAGGTAAGACCGAGCGTGCGCGTTGACGTCGGCGCGCGTACAGATGCGCAGACCGTCGAGCAGGGTGCGTTCAGATGGAGGCGGCACCGTCGACCACGATCGTCTGCCCGTTGATGTTGGTGTGCTCGAGCAGCAGCTGTCGTACGACGGGTACGACGTCGTCCGGGGCGGTCAGCAGCCCGGAGGGCGTACGGCGCAGGATCTGGTCGAGCTGCGTCTGGCCGAGGACGGCCGACATCTCGGAGGCGAAGAAGCCCGGTGCCACTGCGTTGGCGAGAACCCGGCCGTTGAACTCCCGGGCGATCGAACGGGTAGCGGCGTCCATTCCGCCCTTCGTTGCGGAGTACGCAACGAGGCCGGGGTAGCCGCGTTGACCGCAGATCGAGGTGACGTTCACGACGCGTCCGCGACCGGACTTCGCGAGGAGCCGTCGCAGCACCTGTCGGGTGAGCAGCAGCGGTGCCGTCAGGTTCGTCTCGATGATCGCGGCGATCCGCTCGGGGGACGTGTGCACGTGCAGCGAGTCCTGTCCGATCGCTGCGTTGTTGACGAGACCGTCGATGGTGCCGAGTCGCTGCTCCACGTCGCGGGTGAACGATCGGACCGCCGATGCGTCGTTGATGTCGACGGAGCCGAAGTATGCGGTGTCCGGGTACTTCTCGGCGAGCGCCGTCAGCTCCGGAGTCACCGTACGCGCGAACGCCGCGACGCGGACGCCTTCGCCGAGCAGGCTTTCGACAATCGCGAGCCCGAGGCCGCGTGATGCTCCCGAGACGAGCACGGTCTGCGCCGGCGGGACTCGCGGGTCGATGTCGGCGGCAGTCTCAGACATCACTCTTCAACGTCTCCTTCTCGGGTATGCGGTCGAGCAGCCGGATGCGACGAGGAACTCCGTGCTCCGGCAGCTGGCTTCGACACCAGCGGACGAGGTCTTCGCTCAGGCCGCGCGGGTCGTTGTTCGTACCGGCGACGACGCGTGCGGTCACGACCTGGCCGACGACCGGGGCGCTTCGGCCGGACACCGACGCCCAGGACACGCCGGGGTGACGAAGCAGTACGTCGCGTACCGCACTCGCTGAGACCTTCATGCCGCCTACGTTGATCTCGTCGCGGTCGACTCGCCCGACGATGTGCACGCGCCCGTCCCTGATCACCACCCGGTCGCCGGTGCGTACCGGCCCGTCGATGCCGTTTGCCTGGTGGCGCGATCGGACGACCAGCTCACCGTCTGCGACCGAGAGGGCAGTTGTTCCGGGCGCTTCCCGGTCGAGCCAGTTGGCGGGGAACCCGGCCATGCGGTCGTGTACGACGATCGATGCGCCGACCTCGGACGACGCGTAGATCCACGAGATGCGGGCATGCGGGAAGACCGCCGCGAGCTGGTCGAGTACCGCTTGGTCGACCGGTTCGCCGCCGAGCGTCACCTGTTCGAGCGGGACGTCGGCCAGGCGGTCGCCGTTGCGCATCAGCGCTTGGCGCCAGAACGTCGGCGTACCTGACACTGCATCCACTCGGTGCTCGATCGCGGTGTCGACCCAGGTATCCAGCGCGGACGGGTCGACGATGACGAGGTCCTGCCCGGGTTGCATCAGCCCGAGCGTGATCAGCTGCCACCACGCGTACGTGCCGGGGGAGTAGGGGCACAGCCAGCGGCGGGGCGCTTGTGCGCGGCTCACGGTGGTCAGGCTGGCGAGGGTATGGCCGATCCGCTTCGGGCGTCCGGTGGAGCCCGACGTCAGCAGCCACAGCTGTCCCGGCGCCTGCGGGCGCGGGTTTGTCGCGCCGTCGGTCTGGTCGGCTCCGGTGAGGCGGAAGCCGGCGTCGAGCAGCTCATCGCGCAGCGATGCGTCGAGCCGTGCTGCGGCGACGATCAGCAGCTCGACACCCGTACGAGCATGCGCCCAGACGTACGGGAGGGCGTCCATGCTGGTCTCGACCGCGGCCAGAATCGGGCCCTCGTCGTCGGGTGCAGGAAGGTCGCACCAGCGTGTGGCGAGACCGTTACGCGCATCGATGAGGGTGTTGCTCCGACCATCACCGGTTGACGGGTCGGCCCGCTGCGCACTACTGATGCTGCAACTCATCGAGGACGTCGAGTACGTCGGCGACCGTGGTGATGCGGCGTAGCTCCGCGGCCTCGAAGTTCAGCTCGTCGTCGAGCTCGTCCTCGACGCGAAGCGCGAGCTCGGAGAAGTCCAGGGAACGGAACCCGATTTCGCGTAGATCCGCAGACTCGTTGTCTGGAAGGGATTTGCCTTGCACCGCAAGTACCTGCACCATCAAGTCGCGGACGTCATCTCGAGACAGCTGAGCCATGACTCGGACATTACCGACGGCAGTCGTGGCGGAGGTGATCGTCCGATACGGGTAGATGAACTGTTGGGGAACAGATTGGGGTGGCAAGTGCTTCGTGCCGCAGAACCGGACGACGTCGACAATATCCTCCGGTGGCGTAACCAGCCGGCCAATCGCGAGGTCAGCACGTATCGGCATCTGATCTCCGAGGCCGAGCACGCGGCATGGTGGGAACGCACCGCAGCGGATCCGACCAGGCGGGTGCTCATCTTCGAGGAGGAGGCGCGTCCCCGTGGTGTGGTGAACTTCTTCGACCTTGATTTCGCGGGTGCGGAGCGGTCCGGGTCCTGGGGCTTCTTCCTGGACAACGAGTCGGCCGTTGCGGAGGGGACGGCGATGATGCTGTGGGTGCGGATCATGGCCGATGCCGTCGACTATGCGTTCGATGAGCTCGGGCTCGACGTGCTCGAGGGAGAGGTACTGGAGCACAACGAGGTTGTCCGCTTGATGAACCGCAGGTTTCGTTTCACCGAGGGCGATCGCGAGGAGCGGCTGGTGGACGGCCGTACGATCGCGGTGATCCCCATTTCACTGCGTCGCAGTGATCGACGAGTGCGTAGGAGCCGTTGATGTCGTCGCAGCAGACTTTGAGGTTCGGTCCGGTCGAGGTCGGTCCCGACCGGCCGCCGTTCGTGATCGCGGAGATGTCCGGTAATCACAACGGCGATCTCGAGCGGGCGTTGGACATCGTCCGCGCTGCAGCGGAGTCGGGCGCCCATGCGGTGAAGTTGCAGACGTACACCGCGGACACGATCACGCTCGACGTCGACTCGCCGAGGTTTCGGCTGAGCCCGGACCATCCGCTGTGGCCGGACCGTCGCCTCCACGACCTGTACGACGAGGCGCATACGCCGTGGGAGTGGCACGAGCCGATCTTCGACCTCGCTCGCGAGCTCGGCATGGTCGCGTTCAGTACGCCGTTCGACCCGACGGCGATCAGTTTCCTGATGGATCTGGACGTGCCGGTGCTCAAGTCTGCGTCCAGCGAGGTCACCGACCTGCCGTTGATCCGGCGGATCGCGGAGACCGGTAAGCCGATGATCATCTCGACGGGCACGGCCACGCTCGCGGAGATCGATGCGGCCGTACGCGCGGCCACGGAGACGGGTAACGAACAGCTCGTCGTGCTCAGCTGTACCGCGTCGTACCCGGCTCCGCCCGAGGCATCCAACCTGCGTTCGATCCCGGTGCTGCGTGATGCCCTCGACTTGCAGGTGGGGTTGTCCGATCACACGATGGGGATCGGTGCCGCACTCGCGTCGGTTGCGCTCGGTGCGACCGTGATCGAGAAGCATCTGACCTTGTCGCGCGCTGACGGCGGCGTCGACTCGGCGTTCTCGTTGGAACCGGACGATCTGGCCCGACTGGTCGCCGAGTCGAAGGTCGCCTGGCAGGCACTCGGCGAGGCGCGGGTGGGCCCGCGGTCGGTTGAGTCCGAGGGGCTGCGGTTTCGCCGGTCGTTGTTCGTCACGCGTGACGTACGCGCGGGTGAGCCGGTGAGCGCGAGCAACGTACGCTCCGTGCGCCCCGCCGACGGGCTGTCGACCGATGAGTTCGACCGGATCGAGGGACGCGTGTTCCGGGTCGACGTCGAAAAGGGCACGCCGATGTCGCTCGACCTGCTCTGAGTGATCAGGTCGCTAGGAATGCGGTGCGAGGTGCGCGTAGAGGTGCTGCTCTCCGGGTGATCGTCCGTCTGGTGTGATCGGGGTGAGCCACCTGGCGTCGATCCGTGGTCTCGGCGGTGGTTTCGGCACTGTCGGTCTTGGTTCGGCGGCGTCGCCGGTTTCGGCCGTCGTGTGGCGGATCCTCGCGATGAGGTCGCGGACACGTTGTTTCGTGACCCGGGCGTGGTCATCGATGATCGCGCCGGTAGACCGGTGGAACGTGAAGCCACCGTGCCCGTCGGTTCGGATGATCAGCCGGTTTTGGTGGACGAGGTGGTGGCAGCCGCCGCAGATTCCGACCAAATTGTCGAGATCGGTTTTGCCAGCATCGCGGTTCCACCAGTTGACGTGGTGGAACTCCAGGAAGGTCGATCCGCAGCCGGGGTTGGCGCAGATGCCGTCTTGGCGGGCGGTGATCGCTTTACGTTGCGCTGTGGTGGCGAGGCGGGAGGTGCGCCCGACGTTGAGGATGTTGGCCTGCGGGACCGGACCGTCGGTGACGCCGTGGGTGAGGATGCCCGACATGTCGGCGCCGCAGGTGAGGTAGCCGAGGAGCTGGGGGCCGATGGGTCCGAACCCGACGAGCGTGGCCGGACGGGCGCCGGGGAGGCGGAGGAGGGTTTCGAGGTCGGCCAGGACGAGCAGGGAGACATCGGCACGACGGCGCGGCTTCGACGGCTCCTGCTCGGATTGTTCGTCTGCGGGCTGCTGGTTGTCGGCTGGTGGTGGGGTGTTTTGGTCGTCGAGCATTCGTCCGAGTCCGTCGACACGTCGGTCGGAGGGTGGACGGTCATCGCCGTCGTATTCGGGTGCGGACACGGTTTTGAGCCATTGGGAGAATTTGGCGCCGGTGACGGGGTCGAGCATCCCGGACACGTAGTACCCGTCACCGCATTTGGTGGCGGTGATGTCGCGTTTGTTCATGCCGCGCTGGTAGGCCTTATCGCGTTCTTCGCAGTTCACGATGTCGTTGAGTTCGTTGATCGCGACCCGCAGATCCCGGGGCTCACACTCGCGGGCGAGTGGCAGAAGGACGTCTTGCAGGTCGGTCATGATGTCGGCGCCGACCTTGGTGACGCCGACGGTGAACTCGTCGACATGCGCGGCACGGATCTGACCGGCATCCAGAGCGGCGGTGACTTTCGGCAACGTCTTGAGGGTCTGGCCGGCTTTGGTGTACCGGCGTGACTCGCCGAGCCCCATCCGCAACTGCTGGCGGGCCCACCCGGCGACCGTGGAGGCGCCTTCGGTCTTGTGGGCTTCGGTCTCCTTGAGCTGGGCGAACAGGGAGGCGCGTACCCCGTCGAGCAGATCCAACGCGGCTTGCAGGTCCCGCAACGACTGACACAGCTGCTCATCGGTGGCCAAGCCGATCTGGTCAGAGACGCTCGCAGCCTGACCCGCGAGGTCGCGGAGGCGGGTGTAGGTCTGCGGCTCGAACATGCCACCCAGTCTATCGCACAGAGGTTCGATGAACAAGAGAAGGAGGCATCGAATCGCCTTGTTTTAAAGGGAAATCGGCGAATCGGGAAGCGGTGAAGGTGGCAACTGAAGTGGCGGGGATGGTCGCGGGGAGGCGGCCACCGGCGCGTACCCGGCGTCGTCGCCGCCAAGAGGAGAACCCCAGCGAACGGGAACGAAGAAGGAAGCAACCGCAGCGAACGGAAAACGATGAAGGACGGAACCGCAGCGAACGGAAAACAATGAAGGGCAGCAACCAAAGAAGCGCGAAACCTAACCCACCCGCAGCCCGAACACCTCCCCACGCCCGGCCTCAAAGGCAACCTCCCGACCGCTGAGCAGCCGGTTCGCAGGTAGCCGGTGTACGCGGTCGCGGCCGATCGTGACCGTCACTGGGCCGTTCGCCGCAGGTGCGAGAACGTGCCAGCGGGCTGCGATCCGCCCCTCGAGCGGTGCGTTGTGCTCGGCGGCGACGGTCTCGGCGACGAGCGCTGCCACGTCGAGCTCGACGGTGAACGTACGTCCGTCGGTCACTGTGTGGACTCTGTGCTCGATGGCATCGGTGGGCGTGACGAAACAGCGGAGGTCGATGTGCGCGGGGCAGGTCTCGCGGGTCGCTGCGTTGCCGATGATCTCGAGGCGATCGTCAGCGTGCCAGTTGACCGAATCGACCTGTGGGTGCGCGTACGACTCGACGATCATCAGGTTGCCGTGGCCGGTCCGGGTGGCGGCGACTCGGCGGGAGCCGGCGGTGACCTCGGCGCCGTCGAAGTCTGGTCCGCAGGCAAGGACGAGCTCACGACCGTCGTGGATGAGCCGGGGCGTCCACGCCGTGCTTTCCTCGACGGGGTCGTCGTGGTTGCCGTGGTCGATCAGGCTCGCTGCCGCGAGGGTTGCCCGGAACTCGTGGGTCGCCTCGGCGTCGGCTCCGGGCGTGACGTCGACCAGCACCCCCTCCGTCATGCCGCCTGCGGTCAACAGCAGATGGGTGGGGGATTCCGGGCGCGGTCCGTTGAAGGTCCCGCGGAGTTCGATCACCCCGTCGTCGGCTGTCGCGGCGGTGACTTGATGCGGCGCCCTTCGTACCCATAGCCCGAACGGTCCGCGGGCACGGAACTGAGGTTGTACGAACAGGTCGTGACCCAGCTCGAACGGCACTGGCCAGCGGGCGCGTCCAGGTACGACGGCGTTCGCCGTTCCGGTTCGCTCGATGCCGTTGGTCGAGGCCGTCACTTCGACGGCCCAGAAGCCTGCCGGATCGTCGTCGCGGCGGACCAGGTCGCCTACGTCGACTTCCACTCGCACGCCGCACAGGTCCGGTCCGAGGTGTTGCCGTCGCCGGGTGAACCGGACGACCGGGCACTCGAGCGCTTTATCGGCCGGCGCATTCGAGATTCGTACGCTCACTGCGGAGTCGGCCGACATGGGCAGCGAACCGATTCCAACCGAGAGATCCAGCAGGAGGCGATCCTCGCGCCATGCGCAGTCGACGACTTGGACATCGAGACCGAGCTGGCCGGGATCGACGCGGTAGACGGCACCGGGTACGCGCGACCTGCGGTCACCGCGGAACGGCAGATCGACCGCGAGCCGACGGGTCGGTCGCGTCCGTATGATCCGCCCCGAGGTGCCGTGCTCCGCGCGGTACTGCATCAGCTCGCCGAGCCTGCGTACGTCGTGTAGCTCGAGGAGGCGATTCTGGATCCGCTCGAACGGTGTGCCGTCGGCGAGCACCTCGGGAGCCATCCGGCCACGTAGGCGATCGGCGAGGCCGAGCACCTCGGTCGCGCTGGAGTCGTCGTTCTCCCGAACCGCCGCGGCGAGCGCGGAGAGGTCGATCTTGCGTAGATGCGCTTGGACGAGCGGCGCGATCTGCGGTGCGTTGTCGCGCAGGAAGTCGAGTACGTCAACCGCGGACTCGACGCGGTCGCGTAGGTTGTCGACCTCCCACTTGCGCTGGGTGATCGACTGATCGCCGCCGTCTCGCTCGCGCCAGTAGTAGACGGGTTCGGACAGCACGTCGACCGATTCGGCAAGCACGTGCGCGCGGATCGTGACGGGGTAGTCCTCGTACAGGATCGGCGGGAACGTCAGATCGTGCTCGTCCCAGAAGGTGCGGCGGAAGACCTTGTTCCATGCCATCCGGTCGAGCGCGATCCGTTCGTACTCGAGCACGTGGGTCTTCAACCGCTGCTGCGCGAACGCATGCCTGTGCACATAGGAGTCTCGTACGCCGAGCGTGGTGAAGCGCCTAGCGTCGCCGGCGGCGAGATCGGAACCCGTCCGGTCGAGAGACTCGATCATGTGCTGGTACGCCCGGCGCGGGACCAGGTCGTCGCTGTCGACGAAGGTGACGAACTCGCCTGAGGCGGCACGCACACCGGTGTTGCGCGCGGGCCCGAGGCCCTGGTTGTCCTGAGCGACGATCCGGAACCGCGCATCTTCCGCGCACACCTTCTCCGCGATCTCACGAGACGAGTCCTGCGACCCGTCGTCCACCAGGATCGCCTCGAAATCGGTGAAGGTCTGCCGCTGAAGGGACTCGAGGCAGGCCTGTAGGTACTTCTCGACGTTCCAGTACGGAACGACGATGCTCAACCGAGCCACACTGTCCCCGTTTCGTCGTCTGCTGATCGTTCGGCCGATGTCTGCGCAGAGGTGAGCCACCCCTAGCCGATGAGACACGATGAGTTTCCTCTTCGTACACAATCGGCAGTTACGGTCCGGCAACATGTCCGCGAACATCACGGGAAGTCGGCGCACGGCCCGACGTCTGTACCGGCATACGACAACCAGGATCATGGTGCTCGAGAGCCATCGGATCATGTTCCTGCCGCTTCCGAAGTCCGGGTGTACGTCGCTGTTGTGGATGCTCGCCGGCCTGGCCGGGTTGGACGGCTCTCGGTTTCGCGGGTCTACAACGGCCGAGGTGTCGCACGCGATGACGATTCACGACACCTCCCGCTGGGACGACCGGCACCGGTGGGCAGAGCACGACGCCGATGAGCAGGAGCGGATCCAGGCCGATGAGTCCTGGCTGCGATTCACGGTCGTCCGCGACCCGGCGCCGCGACTGTGGTCTGCGTGGCAGTCCAAGCTGCTGCTGAAGGAGCCTCGGTTCGTCGAACGCTTCGGCGATGCCGACTGGTTTCCGCACGAGGTTGCGGGCCTCGACGCCGCAGTCGCCGCTTTTCGGGCGTTCGTACGTGCACTCGACGTACCCGCCGACGACGCTCCGCACGATGCGCACTGGGGCCCGCAGAGCGGCCTGATCGAGAGATTCCGGCTCAATTACGTCGGCCGCGCGGAGCTGCCCGATGCAACCGTCGAGCGCATCGACGCCCACCTTGGTGACGGCGAGCGCCTCGACCCCGGCGTACCGCGTGAGAATTCGGCGCCGGTGCCGTACCACCCGAGCGTGTACGACGAGGAGACCGCGGCAATCCTCAACCGCGTGTACGCGCGCGACTTCGAGACCTTCGGCTACCCGCCGCTCTCGCCGGTCGGGCATGGCGAGTCCGCGGCGTGGCGGGCCACGGCCGAGACGGCCGCCGGTTTCGCCGCCCAACTTGCCGAAAGGCATCTGCGGATCGGCACCCTGCTCGCGGAGCTGGAGCGGTCGCAGGCCGCCGAACAGCGCCTTGCCGTTCGGCTGCAGACTGAGGCGGACCGCGTACGAGCGATCGAGGAGTCGCGTTCCTGGCGGGTCACGCGTCCGCTGCGTGCCATTCGCCGCGGATGACGGCGTTCCAACGACGACTACCCGCCGCTTCGCTCCTCGCCGCAGTCGGCATTCCCTGCTTGCCCAGCTGGGTAAAGACGCGGCAACGCGGGAGCCGCAGCTACGGGGCCGGGTTACTTGCCGGCTTTCCCGTTTCGGTTGGCTTTGCGGTTCGATGGGTGGTGGTTCACCAAGTAGACATGGTGATACTCCGCTTTGCATGGCAGGCCCATCGTGCAAAGTGGGACGTTGCCGTGCCCATTGGTACGCCAGCGACTACCGGTACGGATGTGACGCTGAAACCGAACGTTACCCCGACCCCATATTAAAGTGCTAAGAAGCTGCCAAGCAACCGAACCGAAGTGTCAGCCCGGGCGTTGCCGCGTCTTTTCCCGCCGAAAGATGGGGGGCCGACAACGGACAGCGCCGGGCAGGCGGGTAGTCGCACGGTCGAAGTGACGGGTATTCGCACCGAAGGAAGCGCGAAGCGCGAACCTAGTCGTGGGGGAGTCCCAGCTGGTCCTCGATCCGGCGCAGCCGCTCCTCGTACGTCGTGACGGCCGAGAGCCGGACCCGGATCCGCTCGTGCTCGCGCTGGATCGCGTCGACGAGGGTACGTGCGGCCGCGAGGTCGTCGTCGTCAGCGGTAGGCGGTGTGTCGAGTCGTTGGCGGAGGTCTTCGACCTTGGCTTCGAGAGCGGCCAACTGTGGCGCGACGCGGTTCAGCTCGCGTACGTGGGTCTCTGCGTCCTTCGCGGCTCGGTCGGTTACGCCCTCCACCTTGGTCGCCCGCTCGGAGACCCGGTCGACATCGTGGTGAACGGCGTCGATGCGTTCGTGTACGCCTTGCAGCTTCAGCCGCCTACGAGCCTTCGTGGGGACTTCGCGAATCCTCATCGGACGAACCGTACCTCTCCGTTGTCGATCCAACGCCTAAGCGTTCTGCTCTCGGCCGTGATGTAGTGGGCGCCGCCGATCGGTGACGAGTCGCCGGCCTGATGTCGCCATTCCGTTTGCTGAGGTTGGTCGATCATCGAAAAGCCGGTGATCATCAGATCGGCTGCGGGGAAGCAGGTCCGGGCGATGGCGATCGCCATCATCCCGGTCGTCGGCACGACGAGTCGTTCGCGCCACGGCAACCCGAGCTCGTCGAGCAGCGGAAAGGTGAACGGACCGTTCGGGACCGCAAGGAACCCGAGATCGCGCGGCCACCAGGTCGGCCATTCCTTGACGTAGCGAGCGAGGGCAGCGTCGGCGTAGATCCGCGACGGCTCCGTCACGAGGTACGCACAGTCGCGATACCTCGCGAAGGAGTACGCGGTCGGTAGTAGTCCGCGGCTGAACACGACCGCATGCACAGAGCTTCCCTGTGTCGGCGGGGCACCCGGATCGTCCAGCATGAAGCTGTTGCAGCGGATCACCAGGTCGGCGGCGTCCACCTGCTTCGCGCGTTCGGCGTCGGGTTCGAGCGGTGCGTTTCCGACGACGGCAACCGAGCCGACGCGCCGGCTCGCGGCGTACGACGCGAGTAGATCGCGGACCAACTGCGCCCCTGCGCCGGCACGGTCGCTCCGTACGGAGGTCGAGGTCATCAGCCCACCCGTTCCCTTCGGTCCATCAGTTCCACGACGGCATCGGCGACCCGACGTCGGCCGAGCCCGTCGACCAGACGCATGCCGCGCGTGCGTAGTTGCTCGCGTTGCCGCGGATCGGTGATGAGCGTACGAAGGCGTTTGGTGGCGTCCTCGCTACGATCGACGAGCTCATCGGCAGTCGCAACCCCGACTGCGACTCCGGCCTCCTGAGTGAGGTCGTACGCCTGCCGTTGGTTGTCGGCGACGCACACCAGGCCGGTAGCGGCGCCGAGGCACAGCAGCTCCCAGGTCGACGTACCGGCGGCGCTGACGACGACGTCGGCTCTGGTCACGTGGTCCGCCAGCTGGTCGGTCGGTGGGATCGCTTCGATTCGTTGCCCCGTTCGCGTCTGAAGGTTCGCGATCTCGGCGCGTTGGTCGGAGGAAGCGGCCACGATCGTCGCCGCGAACGATACGTCGGTGGCGATCAGCGCACGGGCGATCATCGCGGCGACTCCGGCAGGATCGGTGCCGCCGAAGAACCCGAACACGTTCGCGGGCCCGGCGCTCGGCCAGCTCCGCGGCTCGTCGGGGCGGGCGTTCACGATCTCATCGCGCAGCATTACGTACGAGGCCCCTGCCAACCGACGCGAGTCTGTCGCGATAGCCGGGTTCGTACGCTCGGCGCCGAGGTTCTGGTCGACGTACAGATCGGCCGAACGACCGGCGATGTCGTAGTCGACGATGGCGACGACGGGATAGCCCGCCGACCGGATCACCGCGTACATCGTGTCTGGCAGCCGGTAGGAGTCGAGCACCACGATGCTCGCGTCGAGCTCGGCCAGTCGCGTCGTGGCATCCGTCGCGTCTTTGAACCCGGCAACGCTCTCGAACCCCCGTCGCCGCAGCTGCTCGGCGGCCAGCGGGACCGCTTCGACCCCCGCGGCGAAGACGATGCGCGCACCGCGCGACCGCAGCTCCTCGGCGAGCGCAACGCAGCGCATGAGGTGCCCGATGCCGATGTCCGGCCCGATATCGCAGCCGAAGACAACTGTTTGCTTTGTGTACGACAACCCGTTTCCTTCTCGAAAGTCCCTGCCGGATTCGGACCGTAACGTCTCGACACGAACACAAAACGAACACCGTGCGTACGAGCAGTCGTCGAAAGGTTTCTCGGTTTGTCCGTCCTCAGTGGGTCTCGAATCCTGGTGACCGGTGGTACAGGTTCCTTCGGCAAGGCGTTCATCCGATATGCGCTGGACCACCTCGACCCGCAGCGTCTCGTTGTCTTCTCCCGCGATGAGCTCAAGCAGTACGAAGCGCGTCAGTTGTTCGACGACGACCCCAGGCTGCGTTGGTTCATCGGCGACATCCGCGACGAGCGCCGGCTGCTGCGGGCGTTGCACAACATCGACTACGTCGTCCATGCGGCCGCGCTCAAGCAGGTCGACACGGCCGAGTACAACCCGTTCGAGTTCGTGCGTACGAACGTCTTCGGCTCGCAGAACCTGATCGAGGCCTGTATCGACACGGGCGTCAAGAAGGTCGTCGCGCTATCGACAGACAAGGCTTCGAGCCCGATCAACCTCTACGGCGCCACGAAGCTCACCGCCGACAAGCTGTTCGTCACCGGCAACCACTACGCCGCCGCGTACGACACGAGGTTCTCCGTCGTGCGATACGGCAACGTGATGGGCAGCCGCGGCTCGGTCATCCCGTTCTTCCGCAAGCTCGCAGCGGAGGGCAGATCACTGCCGATCACCGACCTGCACATGACCCGGTTCTTCATCACCTTGGATCAGGCCGTGCGGTTCGTGGTCGACTCCTTCGACCAGATGCAGGGCGGGGAGCTCTACGTACCGCGGATCCCGTCGATGCGCATCACCGATCTTGCGCAGGCGATCGCACCCGGTGCCGAGATGCACAACGCCGGTCTGCGGCCGGGAGAGAAGCTGCACGAGGAGATGATCTCCGCCGAGGAGGGGAGACGAGCCGTCGAGCTGGGCGACCGGTACGTACTGCAGCCCGACCTCGCCACCTGGGGATATTCGCCGCCGGAACACGGAAAGCCGGTCGCCGACGGGTTCCACTACACCTCCGACCGCAACGACGAGTGGTACGCGCCCGATGAGATCCGGTCGCTGATCGACCATGCCTGCTGAGCCGATGCTTCCGTACGGCCGGCAGTCGATCGACGAGGCCGATATCGAAGCGGTCACGTCGGTGCTGCGCGGCGACTGGCTGACGACGGGGCCGGCGGTCGCCGAGTTCGAGACGGCCGTTTCGAGGTTGGCGCGCGGACACCAGGCCGTGAGTGTCACGTCCGGCACGGCCGCGTTGCACACTGCGTACGCGGCACTCGGTGTCGGGCGCGGCGACGAGGTCGTCACGACCCCGATGACATTCGTCGCGACTGCCGCAACTGCCTCGCTGCTCGGAGCAGACGTCACCTTCGTCGATGTCGAGGAGGACACCGCCCTGATCGAACCGGCGGCCGTCGAGTCAGCCGTGAGCGAGCGTACGAAGGTCATCGCGGCCGTCGACTACGCGGGCCATCCCGCCGACTACGAACGCATCGGGGTCAGCGCGGGGCGCGTCGGTGCCCACACCCTTGCCGACGCTGCGCATTCCGTCGGCGGAACGTACCGCGGGCGCCCGGTCGGCTCGCTCGCATCGGTCACCACGATGTCGTTCTTCCCGACGAAGAACCTCACGACCGGCGAGGGCGGGGCCGTCGTCGCGAAGGATCCCGACGTGGCCCGCCGTGCCGCGGAATTCCACAACATCGGGTTGGTACGAGACCCTGCGCGGTTCGAGGCAGGTGAAACCGGGGCTTGGCACCAGGAGGTACACGAGCTCGGCCTGAACTACCGGCTCACCGATCTCGGCGCTGCCCTCGGTCTGAGCCAGCTCGCCCGGCTCGACGGGTTCGTCCAGCGCCGCCGCGACATCAAGAAGCGGTACGACGCGGCTCTCGGTGGGCTCGACGCGATCCGCGTACCCGTGCAGCGAGACGGGGTCGAACCGGCATGGCACTTGTACCCGATCCGCGTTCTCGACGGTCGTCGTCACGAGGCGTACACGCGACTTCGTGAACGCGGCATCGGCGTCCAGGTCAACTACCTGCCGGTGTACTGGCACCCCGTGTACGAACGCGCCGGGTACCGCCGAGGTATGTGCCCGAACGCGGAGCGCTTCTATGCCGAGCAGCTGTCGCTGCCGATGTTCCCGGCGCTGAGTGACGACGACGTCGATCGGGTCATCGACGCGGTGCTGGAGTGCATGCGCTGATGGCACGCGTTGGGGTGATCACCCAAGCCCGCATGACGAGTACGCGTCTTCCGGGCAAGGTCATGATCGAGGTCGCCGGGCAGACGCTGCTCGATCACCACCTCGACCGGCTCGCGTGGAGTGGCCTCCCGATCCTCGTCGCGACAACCACCAACGACGCCGACGATCCGATCGTCGAGCTGGCGCGCGGGCGCGGGCTCGGGGTGCACAGGGGGAGCGAGCAGGACGTACTCGCGAGGTTCCACGAGTGTGCCGAGGTGTACTCGCTCGACGTCGTTGTACGTGTGACGTCGGACTGTCCGCTGGTCGACGGTCACGTGGTCGCCGACGTGGTCGAACGATTCACCGCCAGGAACAGCGAGTGGCTCTACCTGTCGAACGGTCTGGAGCGTACGTTCCCGCGCGGGTTGGATGTCGAGGTCTTCTCGGCCGCGGCGCTCGCCGACGCACACCGTAACGCCACGGATCCGGCGCAACGCGAACACGTGACTCCCTACCTGTACAGGCAGAACCATCCGCGAATGAGCGTGGAGCACGTGTACGCACGACCCGACAGCTCACGATTCCGGATCACGCTCGACACTGCGGAGGACCTGGAGGTCATCCGCCGGCTGATCGAGGACCACGCAGCTCAGAGACTCGCGTACGCAGACTTGGTTGTGCTGCTCGAACAGCACCCCGAGATCACGAGCTTGAACACCCACGTCGAACAGAAGCGCCTCCCCGATCGGACCGGACACGCATGACCAAAGCACAGACCCTCGTACTCCACTCGGGCACGTTCAAGACAGGATCGACCGCGGTCCAGCGCTTCCTCGCCAACAACACCGATGCGCTGCACGCCGCCGACGTCGCCTTCGCCAAGGCCGGACGGCAGGGCGGCGGCGCCCAGCACACCAACCTGATCGCCGATCTGCGAGGTACCCCCGCGTTCGCGGCGAAGTTCGGAGGATGGGACGACCTGTTCGCCGAGATCCGCGAGAGCGGCATCGACCAGACCGTGATCTCGACCGAGTGGTTCTCCGACCTCTCCGACGCCGACCTGGTGAAGCTCGGCCGGTTGTGTGACCAGGCGGGTATCCGGCTGGTATGGGTGTTCTACGTACGCGAGCAGGCGAGCTTCCTGAACGCCTTGTACGTCGAGCGCCTGATCACGATGCGACCCGAGTACGCCGATCGGGTCGTACGCCCATTCGAGGAGTTCCGCGACTGGAGCCCTGTTTCGCTCGACTTCTTGTACTACTCACGGTTCGCCGACCGCATCCTCGACGCGATCCCGGGGGTCGACCTTCGGGTGCGACCGTTCACCCGCTCATTGTTGGCGGGCGGCAACGTCGTCGACGACTTCTTCGCGGCCCTCGGCGTCGAGGTCGAAGGCGACACCGGATTCCAGGCGAACGTCGGCGCGGGCTGGCGTACGGTCGAGGTCGCGAAGTGGCTCACACCGCTGCTACGGCACGCGATGCTCGCCCGCAAACGTGCCGACGACGTCACACCGGCGACGGGGCGACTCCGCCGAATCAGCCGGGTACGCGGCGATCTGCTGCATGCGTCCAAGCTGCAGGGATGGAACGAGGAGTCGGCGGTGTACTGCACACCAGAGTTCCGCGAGCAGGTCCAGCGTGACTACTCCGACGACAACCGCCGGCTGTCGAAGTACGCTCAAGTCGACTTCGCCGAAGCGTTTGCGAACGAGCGACCCAAGCCGGTCAACCTCGGCCTGCTCGAGGAGATCCCGACAGCGGAGCTGACCGAGGTGCTGTCGTACGTACTTCCGACGGTCATTTCTCCGAAAGGGCAGCCGCGTCGAGAGCGTTGAGCTGCTCTTCGACCTGCCGGAGTCGCTCCTCGTACCGAGCCGCGGCGCTGATTCGCGCGCGCACGCGTTGGTGCTCGCGCCGGACCTCGGCCAGCACGGCGAGCGCCTCGGTGTCGCCGTCGCCGACCTCGATCGGCCGCGCCGCCTGGCGTCGGTCCTCGAGTCGGACCTCGATCGCCGCCACCTGGGTACCGATCCGGACGACCTCGCGTTCGAGCACGCCGATCCGGTGATGCTGGCGGTCGAACCGCTCTGCGACATCGAGATCATCCAACCGTCGCTGCAAGGACTCGACCGACTCGCGGAGCGCGCCGAGCTCGTCGTGTCGCCGTCGACGCAGGCGTCGGCGCACCCGGCCGGCCAACCGGCGGGCGCGTACCCACGATGACGAGCGCGCGTCGTTCGTACCGGTCATCGGACCAACCGTGCTTGGCCGCCGACCAGCCAGGAGCGCATCAGCTCGGCCTCGCTGTCGATGCGGTGCTCTCGCCCAACAGGGCACTCGTCGCCCCATTGATGCCGCCAGCTGGTCTGCGTCGGATCGTCGAGGAACGAGAACCCGCTGAGCACGACATCGGCGTCGGGATACAGCGTGACGGCGAGATACGCCGCGGTCAGCCCCGTCGTCGGTGCGATCCGCTCGTCGCGCCAGGGCACGCCGAGCCGCTCACAGAGCGGCATCGCGACCGAACGGTTGGGGAGGGCCACGAGACCGAGATCGTCCGGCCACGAGGTCGGCCACTCCTCGGGGTTTCCGTACATCCGCATCGGCTCGGCCATCAGGAAGAGCCGGTCGCGGTAGTCCGCGTACAGGAACTCGGTGGCGCGGGTGATCCGGTTCCAGAGCACGACGTCGACGCGGCTGCCTTGGCACGGCTCCGAGTCCGGCCGGTCGAGGACGAAGCTGTTGACGCGGATGACCAGGTCGGCGGAGTCGATTTCCGTTGCTCGCTTGCGGCTTGGGCGCATCGGAGCGTTACCGACCACGGCGACCTTGCGCACCGGCGTCGAGCGCGCGTACGCCGAGGTGAGGTCGCGTAACAACCCATGATCGGCTTCGGTCGATGGCCTTGCGACGGTGACCGTCATGATGACGTACCTCCAGAGCTCGCGAGTCGTTTGCGTAGTCGCTGCACCTGCTGTCGCAGCTCATCGGATCGGCTGACGTTCGCCCGCAGTGCCTCGATCGCGATGCGGGCGAGATCGGCGTCGGTGGTCTCGTCGTCTTCCGGTATCGGGGCCGACGGGCGAAGGTCGTCCCAGCTGCCGATGAAGTCACATTCGAGTGCCTGCAGCTCCGCGATCATCCGCTCCGCACGCTCGGCGACCCATGAGGTCCATTGCGGCGGCAGTGTGATGCGGCCGAGCTGTAGATCGGGCTCGCGCAGGTCGTGCAGCAACCCGAAGGAGACCGATCGGCGGTACGCGCGAGGTGCGGGTACGCGGTCTCCGAGACCTGCGTTGAACCGTCGCAGCAGCTCGATCTGGGCCGCGCCGAGTGATGCGTTGTCTCGCGGTACGTCGAGGTCGAGCCCGTCGGCGCCGATCCCGACGACCTGCGCGAACCGCTCCCACAGCGCGGTGTGCGAACTGCCAGGTGGCGGAACCGCGATGACGTGCAGCCGGTCGGCGGGCAGGTGCTCGCGCCATCGGCGGAGAACGGTCGGCGCATCGTGCCGGTTCCAGACCGGCGCGTCGTCGGCGGACAGCCATAGTAGGTACTCGTCGAAGGTGCGCTTGTCCCGGAACCGCACGGCCTGCTGCCAGACCGATGGTAGGTGCCGTGCGAGGTCTCGTACGGTCACGATGACGTGGATCTCGGTCGGCGCTAGGTCGTTTACCGCGCGGGCGACCTGCTCGTGGGTCGCGGACGCGAGCAGCTCGTCGCTCACCAGCGTCGTACCCGCTGCGGCGTGCGCGTCCTCGACGAGCCGCTGCCACGTCAGCCGCTCGGCAGCCGGGTTGCCGTGGAAGCGAGCGGGGTCGCAGAGATCGGCGGCGGCGTATCTGTGCGCCGCCGTGCTCTCTGCGGCGAGCGGAAGGTGAACGCGCTGTGTGGCGAGCGCGTCGCGGTTATGCCAGAGCAGCTGCTGTACGTACGTCGTACCTGTCTTCGGCAGACCGATGTGCAGATAGCTGCGATCGGGCCGCTCGCCCCTCGTCTCCGTACCCATGACATCGGCGACGCTAACCGCGGCGATCTGCCGGAGGGTTGCGCCGACGTGAACCGTCGGTGGACAACCGCCGACCCGCGACTTCTACAACGCTGACCCGCGACTTCTACAACGCTGACCCGCTGGTTCTGCAGGTCACCCGTCGTCGATGGGTGCGCCGAGGGCGATTGACACGCTGCGCGCGGTGTCGCGCGATCGCTCGCCGAGCTCCTTCGCCCGCTCGTCGCTCATCCGGATCAACGGCACCGACGTGCCGAGCGAGCCGATGACGGCGCCGTTGTGGTCGAAGATCGGTGCGGCGACGGAGCGGATGCCGGGCGTACGCTCCGAGGACGATCCTGCCCAACCGCACTCTCGCGCGACCTCGAGCTCGGCGCGTAGCTCGTCGGGGTCGGTGACGGTCGACTCCGTCACGGCATGGATCGGCGCTTCCAGGCAGCGGTCCTGTGCCGCCGGCGGGAGGAAGGCGAGAATCGCCTTACCGGGCGCGCCGTGCACCAGGTCGATCGGCACTCCGATCTCGGTGTACGTACGTCGCAGCTGCTGATGGCTCTCGACCTGGTCGACCACGACGCGTTGGTGCGTACCCAGCAGCTCGTGCAGACCGACCGTCTCGTCGATGGAGTCGCGTAGCTCGGTCATGTAGGGGAGCGCGGCATCGCGCAGCGCCGTCGGCAGTGCGCCGCTGCGGGCGAGCTGCATCAGCATCGGGCCGAGCCCGTAGCGACGATCGGCGGTCTGGCGGATCAGATGGTTGTGCTGCATCGCGGTGAGCAGTCGATGCACCGTACTCGTCGAAAGCCCTGTCATGCGGGCGATCTCGCTCGTTCCGAGCTCCGGGTGCTGCCCGTCGAAGCACCGCAGTACGGCGGCCGCGCGGTCGATCGACTGCACTCCCGATCGAGTGGCTTCTGCCGCCTTGTCTTTCGTACCTGCCATCGCCCCTCCGTTGTGATCAGTCACGGTATCGCTCTTGACGTGACCCGGCTCACCTCCGTACGCTTCCCGCAATTCAGTAAGTATATCCCACAATACGGGAAGGCGATATGTTGCCCCTCGACGGCTTCCGCGTCCTCGACCTGACCAGATTCCTTTCCGGGCCGTACTGCACCATGGTCCTCGCCGAGCTCGGCGCCGACGTGATCAAGGTCGAGCAGCCCGTCACGGGCGACGACTCCCGACGCCTCGCGCCGAAGGTCAATGGCGAGAGCTATCCGTTCGCGATGCCGAATCGCAGCAAACGCAGCATCTCCCTCGACCTGAAGGCGGATCGCGGTCGCGAGCTGTTCCTCGAGCTCGTCCGCTCCGCCGATCTGGTGATCGAGAACTTCCGCCCGGGTGTGGCGACCCGGCTCGGCATCGACTACGACGCCGTACGCGCCGTACGACCCGACATCCTGTACTGCTCGATCAGCGGGTTCGGCCAGACCGGGCCGTACCGTGACCGTCCGGGCTTCGACATCATGGCGCAGGGCATGGTCGGCTTCCTACGCATGACCGGCCAGCCCGACGGCCGCCCCGCCAAGGTCGGTATCGCGATCAACGACATCGCCGCGGGCGCGACCGCGATCTACTCCATCCTCGGCGCCCAGCTCGTCCGAGAGCGTACGGGCGAGGGGCAGAACATCGACATCTCCCTCGTCGACGCCGGACTCGCCTGGACGGTCTGGGAGTCGGGCGCGTACTTCGCTGACGGTGAGGAGCCCACCGCGACCGGCACCCGCCATCGCCGCTCGACCCCGTACCAGGCGTACCGCACCGCCGACGGGTACGTGACCATCGGCGCCAACAACGATCGGCTGTGGGAGCGGCTCGTCAACGGCGTGCTGAAGCGGCCGGACTGGCTGACCGACGAGCGGTTCGAGTCGCTGTCGGCGCGGATGGCCCACATCGACGAGCTGCAGGCCGAGATCGAGGCGATCACCGCCACCCTTCCCACCCAAGCGTGGATTGATCTGCTCGACGAGGCCGGTGTGCCCGGGGGACCGGTGCTCACGTACGCCGAAGCGCTTGCGGACCCGCATATCCAGGCGCGCGACATGATCACCGAGGTCGAGCATCCGATCATCGGCGCGATGCGCACGATCGGACCACCCACGAAGTTCTCCGGCCTCGAGACGCCGGTACGCGGGCCGGCGCCGTGGCTCGGCCAGCACACCCGCGAGCTATTGGCCGAAACCGGTGTCGACGGCGCAGAGCTCGACGAGCTCTTCGCCGACGGAACCATCTACGACGCACACCCCGAGATGAGCAGGAGCTGACGTGTCCGACCACCTCACGATCGAGCGCGACGAGGCCGTCGCGACCCTCACCCTGAACCGCCCCGACAGCCACAACGCGATCTCGCTCGGGATGTACCGCGAGCTGCCGGCACTCGTTGCCGAGCTGGACGCCGACCGCAGGGTCAAGGTGCTGGTCGTACGCGGTGCGGGAGCGAAGTCGTTCGCCTCCGGCGCCGATATCACCGAGTTTCAAGAGGTACGCGGGGACGCGGCCAGTGCCAAGGACTACAACGAACACGTCGCGGCCGCCGAGCACGCCCTCGAGTCGTTCAGCAAGCCGACGGTGGCGATGATCCACGGCTACTGCATCGGCGGCGGGTTCGGGCTCGCGCTGGCGTGCGACCTGCGCTTCGGCGACGAGCGGTCGCGGTTCGCGATCACACCCGCCAAGCTCGGTCTGGTCTACAGCCTCGAGTCGACCAAGCGGCTCGTCGACCTCGTCGGTCCGGCACGGGCCAAATGGGTGCTCTACTCCGGCCAGCAGATTCGCGCCGAGCGGGCGCTGCAGCTGGGCGTACTCGACGAGTTGCACGATGGCGCCGATCTCGAGCAGGCGACGTACGACTTCTGCAAGCTGGTGACCACCCGCGCGCAGTTCAGCGTACGCGCGGCGAAGGAGATCGTCGGCCGCATCGGCGACGGGCAGACCGCCGACGACGAGCACACCACACAGCTTCGCAACTCGTCGTTCGACACCGACGACTACGCCGAGGGCGTACGCGCGTTCCTGGCGAAGCGCAGCCCGGAGTTCACCTGGTCATGAGTGAGCAGCCGGCAACGATGACGGCGGTCGAACGCGCCGAGCGGGCGACCGCCGAGGCCGAACCCGAGTTCGGGAAGTTCTTCCTGGCTCGATTCCTCGACCTCGACATCAGCTATGACGACGAGCGGCAGACGTGTACGGTGCGCCTGCCGTATGCACCGCACCTGTGCAACCCACAGGGTTCGGTGCACGGGGGAGTGATCACGACGGCGATGGACATCTCGATGGGGCATCTGTGCCATCGCTACCTCCACACAGCCGTCACGATCGAGATGCAGCTGCGGTTCTTCCGTCCCCTGACGGGCGACGCAACGTGCGTCGGGCAGCTCCTGCGGCCAGGGCGCAGGATCGTGCATCTCGAGTCCCGTTTGTACGACGACGACAACCGACTCACTGCTGTCGGAACCGGTTCGTGGCATCGCCTCGACGCCGTGACGGCAGCCCCTTAGGAGACCCCGATGAATCGCATTCTCACCGCGGCGTCCGCGGCCGCGCTCGTACTCGGCCTGACGGCGTGCGCCGCCGGCGGCACGGACAGCGCGTCCGGCGACAACGAGAACTACCCGTCCGAGGACCTCGACTGGACGATCGCGTTCGGACCGGGCGGCGGCAACGACATCATGTCCCGCAAGATGGTCGACATCATCGAGAAGGAGGACCTCTACCCGGGCAACATCACCGTCGAGAACATGGACGGCGGTAGCGGTGCGAAGGGTTGGGGGCACCTGTACAGCCAGTCGGGCAGCGGGTACGACATCTCCACCACGTCGGGCTCGTTCCTCACTACGCCGCTGCAGGCAGACACCGGCTGGACGTACGAGGACTTCACCAGCGTCGGCCTGTTCGCGACCGACGACGCGTTGTTCGTCGTCGACGGTGACAGCAAGGCCAAGTCGTGGGACGACTGGGTCTCGTACGCCAAGAGCAAGGGCAAGGTCGTACTCGGCGGTATCGGAACAGTCAACGTCGACTTCATCTTGCACTCGCTGATCGCAGAGGCGGCCGGGTACGAGTTCGAGTACACACCGTTCAACGAAGAGGGCCAGATGCAGACGGCGCTGTTGAGCGGCGCGCTCGACGGCATCGTCGCCAACCCGGGTTCGATCCTCGGACAGGTCGAGTCCGGAGACGTACGGCCGCTGCTGTTCACGGGCAAGGAGCCGCTCAAGGCGGTTCCGGACGTACCGACCGGCGAGTCGATCGGGATCAAGGACCTTCCCTCGATGCCGCGCGGCCTGATCCTGCCGCCGGACGTACCCGACGACGTACGTGACTGGTGGATCGACACGGCCAAAAAGGTCGTGGAGACCGACGAGTGGCAGAAGTACCTGGAGTCGAACTACCTGAGCGAGGACGTCCGCTGGGGTGACGACTTCGACTCGTACCTGGAGGAGACCGTCGACGAGTTCGAGACCACGCTCGAGGAACAGGGCGCGCTGTGACCTCGCAGACGATGACGCGTCGGTCACGGTTACCGAGTTGGCTCACGCCGCAGGTCGCCTTCCTCGTCGTGCTGCTCATCGGCTTTCTCGCGTACACCGAGATGGCGTTCGGCATGGCGTGGCGGACTCCGGCAGGGCGCATCGGCGCGGGTGTGTTCCCACGGATCGTGGGGTGCCTCGCGATCGTCGCACTGGTCTACGCGCTCTATCGGGAGATCCGGTGTCCGAGTGCTCGTACGGAGACCGAGGCGGGCGAGAGCCGGCATCCGCTCGCGACGGTGGCGATGGTCGCTGCCGCGGCGATGGTGACGTACTGGTTCCTGCTGCTCGGTGCCGTTGCGACCGGTGCGTTGTTCCTCGTCGGCGCGCTGTGGGTGCTCGATCCGCAGCATCGAGTACGAGCGGTCGTACTCGGTATCGCGCTTCCGATCGGCCTGTACCTGCTGTTCCAGACCGGCCTCAACGCCGGATTGCCCGACGGCATCGTGCCGATGCCCTGACGCGTTGCCGATAGAGGAGTAGCTGATGGATCTCATCACCCACGGCATCGTCAACATCCTGACGGTGCACAACCTGCTCATTCTCGGCGCCGGTGTGCTGATGGGCATGGTCGTCGGCGTGATCCCGGGCCTCGGCCCGTCCGCGGGGCTCGCGATCCTGCTGCCGTTGACGTTCGGGCTCGACCCGACCAGTGCGATCGTGATGCTGGCGGCGGTCTACTACGGCGCGATGTACGGCGGCACCATCACGTCGGTGCTGATCAACACGCCCGGTGAGTCAGCGACGGTCGCGAGCACGTTCGATGGGTATCCCCTTGCACGTAAGGGACGTGCGGGCCCTGCCCTGGTGATGGCGGCGATCGCGTCGTTCGTCGCCGGTACGATCGGCGCGATCCTGATGAGCATCGCGGCGCCGGTCACCGCGTCGCTGGCGAGCAGCTTCGGGCCACCTGAGCTGTTCCTGCTGACCGTCGCGGGACTCCTCACTCTCGTCGTGATCCTGCAGGGCAACAAGCTGCTCGGACTCGTGTCCGCCTTGATCGGCTTCGCGATCGCGACCGTCGGCATCGACATCGGCGGCGGTGAGCAGCGGTACACGTTCGGGTCCACCGAGCTGATCAACGGCATCGACTTCATCCCCGTAGCCATCGGCCTGTTCGGCGTCGGCGAGATCCTCTACACGCTCTGGCAGGGCGGGCACCACGAGCGGCTGGGCTTCTTCGGCGTTGGCAGCAAGGGCCGGGAGTTCTGGCCGAACCGCGGCGACTATCGGGAGTCTCGTGGCCCGATGATGCGAGGCTCGTTCCTGGGCTTCGGGGTCGGTCTCGCACCCGGCGCGGGCGCGACCGTTGCCTCGCTGATGTCGTACAACCTGGAGAAGTCGATCTCGAAGACGCCCGAGAAGTTCGGCAAGGGCGCGATGCCGGGTCTCGTCGGTCCGGAGGCCGCGAACAACGCAGCGTCCGCGGGCGCGATGGTGCCGCTGATCACCCTCGGTATTCCGGGGTCGGCGTCGACCGCGGTGCTCGTTGGTGGCTTCCTGATGTGGGGACTGCAGCCGGGGCCGTTGCTGATGGAGCAGAACCCCGACTTCGCCTGGGGTCTGATCGCCAGCATGTACCTCGGCAACGTGATGCTGCTGGTCGTCAACATCTTCTGCATTCCGGCATTCGCGAGCATTGCCCGGGTGCCGTTCCGAGTGCTCGGTCCGATCGTCATCCTGCTGTGCATCTTCGGTACGTACACCGTCAACTCGAGCATCGTCGAAGTGCAGATCATGTTGGCTTGCGGCGTTCTGGGCTTCTTCATGCGTCGGGTCGGCATGTCGCCCGCGGCGCTCGTGATCGCCTTGGTTCTCGGGCCGTTGGCTGAGGAGACGCTTCGCCAGACGATGATCATCTCCGGTGGAGACCTGAGCATCTTCGTTCAGCGGGGCGGGTCGATCGGGCTGCTGATCGCTCTTGCCGTATTGCTCGCGCTGCCGTTGGTTGCGCGTCCGATATCGGCCGCCGTACGTCGCAGCATTGCCCGGGTCGGGCACGCGCGCCGTACCTCTGCCGACGATGTGAGTACGGACGACCGAGAGGATGCGAACCATTAGGTCGAACGGGATCCGGGCCGCGGTCGTCGGCGGTGGCATCGTCGGCGCCGCGGTCGCGCGCAGGTTGTTGCAGGTGGACGAGTCGGCGGCGGTGACGCTGTACGAGAAGGAGCCCGAGCTCGCCGCCCACCAGACGGGCCGTAACAGCGGTGTGGTCCACGCCGGGCTCTACTACACGCCCGGATCCGCGAAGGCACGTCTGTGTCGTCGCGGTGTCGGGATGCTCCGTGACTTCTGCGCCGAGCGCGACATCGCGTACGACGAATGCGGCAAGATCCTGGTCGCTCTCGACGATGACCAGCGGGCACGGCTCGCCGACATCGAGAAGCGTGCGCAGGAGAATGGTGTTCCGGGCGTACGTACCATCGGGCCGGACGAGATCGCCGACCATGAGCCACACGTACGCGGAGTCGCCGGGCTGTTGTCGCCGACGACGGCGATCACGGACTTCCCGGCAGTGACCCGTGCGCTCGCCGAGGAGGCCGCCGCTGCCGGCGCGACCATCCGGCTCGACACCCGGGTCGTCTCGCTCCAACGGCACGGGACCGAGGTGGTCGTCGGCGCGGAGACTCGGGGGAACAGGGACTCCGACGCGTACGACCTCGTGGTGCTGTGCGCAGGCGTGCACTCCGATCGGGTCGCGGCACTCGCCGACGACGCTGCCGATCCGCAGATCGTGCCGTTCCGCGGCGAGTACTACCTGCTGCGTGACGACCGCCGCGACCTCGTCAGAGGTTTGATCTATCCCGTACCCGATCCGCGATACCCCTTCCTCGGCGTACATCTGACGCCGACCGTCGGCGGCGACGTGATGGTCGGGCCGAACGCCGTGATGGCGATGGCCAGAGAGGGATACTCGTGGCGCGACGTCTCAGTGCGCGATCTCGCCGAGACGGCCCGCTCGCCGGGCTTCCGAAGGTTTGCGCGTACGCATTGGCGTACCGGCGTGCGTGAGATGGCAGGCTCGCTGAGCCGACGACGTTTCGTGGCGGCGGCGCGTGCGTACGTACCGTCGCTGCGGGACGAGGACGTCGTGCCCGGGCCGCGTGGCATCCGGGCGCAGGCGCTGGACCCGGACGGTAGTCTCGTCGACGACTTCCGGATTCACCGGCGCGGATCGGTGGTCGCGATCCGCAATGCGCCTTCGCCCGCGGCGACCTCGAGTCTCGCAATCGCCGAGCACATCGTCGACGAGGCACTTGTCGGGTGACCGTACGAGCAACGATCGGAGCAATGATGAACCTTGCGACCGTAACCGGACCCGAAGGCGAGTACACCGTGCTCGCCGGCGAGCGCGGTGTGGTGCGTGTATCGGAGGTTGCACCCGATGCGCCCACGACTCTCCTTGCGTTGTTGGAGAGTGGGCGTGCCGACGACGTCATCGCTGCGGCATCGTCGGCGCCCGACTCCGCGTACGCGCCGGTCGACTCGGTGCGTTTCACAGCGCCGTACCGGCGCCCGCACAAGATCTGGGGCATCGGGCTGAACTACGTCGACCATGCGGGCGACCTGTCTGAGTCGGTGCCGGAGGAGCCCGCGTCGTTCATCAAGGCCGACCACACCGTCATCGGCGTCGACGACCCGATCACGATTCCTGAGCAGAGTGAGCGTACGACCGCCGAGGCGGAGCTGGGGTTGGTGATCGGGCGCGAGTGTCGCGACGTTTCGGAGGCCGATGCCCTTTCGTACGTCTTCGGTGTGTGCACGATCCTCGACCAGACGGCGGAGGACATCCTGCAGCGCAACCCGCGGTTCCTCACCCGCTCGAAGAACTTCCCCGGCTTCTTCTCGTTCGGGCCTCAGATCGTGCCGCTGTCGGCGCTAGCCGGGTTCGCCGACGACCTGGGCGACGTCGAGGTGGCGACGATCCACAACGGTGAGGTGCATCGACGCAACACCGTTGCGCACATGCGATACAGCCCCGCGTACCTCGTCGCCTTCCACTCGCAGATGATGCCGCTGTACCCCGGCGACATCATCTCCACGGGCACGCCGGGCGCCGTCGTCATCAGCTCCGGCGACGTGGTCGAATGCGGCATCCCCGGCGTCGGCCGCCTCCGCAATCCGGTCGCCTGACGCCCTGCGGAATACCACGGGCCCATAGGAAACCGCGCCACTACCCAGCAAGTTTGGTACGTAGTGGCGCGGTTTCCTATGGGCCCGTGGTATTCCACGTACGGGTACGCGCGCTCAATGGCTCGCGCGCGGGTCAACGTCGTGCAGATGCGAAGAGGTACGCGACGACTCCGGCCGCTACGACGAGCATGCCCGCTGCGGAGACCGCCGCCGTGGCGTACCCGTGTACGGCTGCCTCCGTCGGCGCGCTGCCGGAGGCGATCGCGTCCGCGGTGGCGCTGACGGCGATGGTGTTCAGAACCGCCGTGCCGAGAGTGCCGCCGAGCTTCGGTCCGGTGTTCGCTACCGCGGATGCGACGCCCATCAGCCGGCGGTCGACACCACCGATCGCGACGCTGAACGCGGGAGTGGTGGCGCAGCCCATACCGACGCCGAGGAGCACCTCCGCCGGCAGGATCGAGGTCAAGTAGCCGCTGGTCGGGCTCAGGTTCCAGAGCAGCAGGAGCCCGACGGCAGCGGTGAGTAGACCGGGGACGATCAAGGTGCCGGGGGACACCCGGGTCATCAGTTTGCTCGCAATCCCGTACGCGCTCGCCGAGATCGCAAGCGCCATCGGCAGGAACGCCAGACCTGCCTTGACGGCGCCGTAACCCAGCACCACCTGGAAGTGGTAGGTCAGCATCAGGAACAACCCGAAGGATCCGAGTACGCCCGCTGCCGTCGCGACGAACGCCGCAGCACGCGTACGGTGGGCGATCACCTCGAGCGGCAGCAACGGGTCGTCGATCCTCGTCTGCCGGAACACGAAACCGGCGACGAGCGCAATGCCGGCGATTCCGGGTACGACCACCGTGGCCGAGGCCCAGCCGTTGTCGACGACCTGAGTGCACGCGAGCGTGACGCCGACAAGACCCGAGGTCACCAGGACGGCCGAGGTCAGGTCGAGGCGTTGTCCCGGGCGTCCCGGCATCGACGGCAGGTACGCGCGGCCCGCGACGAGGGCGGCGATCGCGACCGGAACGTTCACGTACAGGCAGTACCGCCAGTCGAGGATCTCGGTCAGCGCCCCGCCGATCAGCAGGCCGATGACGGCACCGCTGCTCGCCACCGCGCCGAACACGCCGAACGCCCGTGCGCGGTCGTCGGGGTCGGTGAACGTCATGCCGATCAGGGCGAGTCCGGCCGGTGCCATCAGGGCGGCGAACGCTCCCTGCATCGCGCGGCCGACGATCAGCATCTCGAGGTCGACAGCGGCGCCGGCGATCGCGGACGACAGCGCGAACCCGGCTAGGCCGATGAGCAGCGCTCGGGTTGCGCCGATGCGGTCGGCGATACGCCCGGCGACGAGGAGTAGCCCGGCGAGCGGCAGCGTGTACGCGGTGACGACCCAGGCGCGGGCGCCGTCGTCGAATCCGAGTGCTGTCTGTGCCGACGGCAGCGCGATGTTCACGATCGTCGCGTCGAGCGCCGACATCAGCTGTGCCACCGCGATGACGACGAGAGCGAGCCATCTGCGGTCTCGTACCCGGCTGGTGTCCGCCGGGCGGACGGTTTCGGTAGTCATGGTGTGGGCCTTTCCTAGAAACGGAGGAATGTACTCCGCTTTCAGAATGCGTGCAGCAACGCCGAGTGTCAACCCATTCGGAGGAAATTGCTCCGGTTTTGGTACGGTGGACTTCGTACGCACGGAGGTGTGAGATGGCAAAGTTGCGCGCCGATGCCAAGCGCAATCGGGACGCGATCGTCGTGTCCGCTCGTGATCTCGTGGTCGAGCGCGGATCGGCGGTGCCGCTCGATGAGGTGGCGCGCGCGGCAGGTGTCGGGATCGGGACCCTGTATCGCCACTTCCCGGATCGCGCGGCGCTACTGCGTGCGATTGCTGTCGACGCGCTCACCAAGACCTGCGATGCAGCGCGGCTGGCTACCGACGAGGGCGACGACGCGTTCGATGCGCTGGCGCGCTACCTACGCGCCGCGCTGGAACTCCGCGTCAGTGCGGTCATGCCCGCGCTGCTCGACTCGCTCGACTCTGACGATCCGGAGGTGTCTGCCGTACGCGAGGAGTCTGCCCACCTGGTCGAGACCCTCATCGAGACGGCCGTGAAGGACGGCGCCATCGCGTCCGACCTGAGCTTCGCCGACATCGCCACGATGCTCGTACGCATCGCTCGGCCACTTCCGGGCGACATCGATCGTGAGGTCAACCACCAACTGTCGAAGCGTCACCTGGAGCTGTTCATCCGCGGCCTACGCGCCGACCCCGGCCCCGACGCCGGCGAGCTACCGGGCTCCGGGCTCGACCGCGCCGGGCTGCGCGCCGCTCCACGTACCGAGTAGGTCAGGCGCCGGCGATCAGCCCGCCGTCGCACCGCACCTGACTTCCGGTGACGTACGACGCGGCGTCGCTGCAGAGGAACGCCGCCACTGCGCCGAACTCCGCGGGATCGCCGTACCTACCAGCAGGAATGGTCGCGATCGCGGCGTTCCGGGTGTCCTCGACGGTCTTGCCCGTGCGCTCGGCGGCCGCGGCGTCGAGGGACGCTACTCGGTCGGTCGCGATGCGTCCGGGCAACAGCATGTTGACGGTCACACCGTCGCTGGCGACCTCGGTGGCGAGCGTCTTGAGATACGCGGCGAGGGCGGCGCGTCCGATATTGGACGCAGCGAGTGTCGGGATCGGCTGCTGGACACCGCTCGAGCCGACGGAGAGGATCCGGCCCCAACCCGCGGCGCGCATGGCCGGCAGGGTCATGGTCAGGAGCGCGAGGTGCGTCTCGACCAAGAGGTCGACGGCTGCGCGGGCATCACCCGGGCCGAGTGTCGTCGCCGAACCAGGCTTCGGGCCTGGGCCGTTCAGCACGACGATGTCGGGGTCGCCGTACGCCGCGCGGGTCGCGGCGACGAGTCGCTCGGCCGCATCGGGTTCCGACAGGTCGCACTGGACCGCGGTCGCTGACGGTAGCTCGGTCGCGAGCTGCTCAGCGCGCTCGGCGTTGCGGCCGCTGACGACGACGTTGGCGCCTTCTGCACCGAGTGCCCGTGCGGTTGCCGCACCGAGGCCGCCGGTCGACGCGAGTACGAGGGCGGTGCGCCCGTTGAGTCCGAGGTCCATGTCAGGAAAGCTCCTCTGTCGTTTCGATGTGCTTTGCCAGCAGCGGCACCAATGAGTCGGGCAGCGTACGTGCCGGTGGGCGTACGCCGGACTGGGCGATGAGACCACGGCTGCGTAGACACTCCTTGCGGATCGCGAGCGCGATACCGGCTTGCTGCTCGAAGGTGATCAGCGGAAGGTAGTCCAGCAACGCCGCGCGACTCTTGGCCGGATCGCCGTCGGTCCAAGCTCCGACGCAGGCGACGAGCGCCTCCGGGTAAGAGAAACCGGTCATGGCGCCGGCCGCGCCGCAGGCGAGCTCATCGAGCAGGTTGATGCCGCCGAGACCGCCGAACACCGGTGCCTCGCACCGTGCCGTCAGCGCGGCAACGGACACCGGGGTCGGTGGCGACTCGGCCTTCACTGCTGCGATGAACGGCAACGTGCCCACGTCGCCGAGCGTGGAGGCGGGCACGGACACTCCGCTCGCGACCGGATAGTCCTGCACCACGATCGGCGCCTTTGTCGCTTCGTTGACGGCGCTCAGATGGGTCCGAAGGGTTGCGCCGTCGGCACTGTTCGCCTGCACCATGACTGCGGCAAGTCGGTCGCCGGCCACCTCGACGGCCATCTCCGCCTCATCGATCACCGGTGCGGTCGCGAGGCTCGTACATCCGACGACGAGGGGCAGATCGGTCGCGCCGAGCACGGTTTCGAGGACGAGGCGACGCTCCCGCCACGACAGGCGGGCGGCTTCGCCGAAGACTCCGAGCACGGTCAGCCCGGTCGCACCGGCGGCGGTGGCGTGCTCGGCGAGGCGTCCGACGCCGCTTGGGTCGAGGTCGAGGGTCGTACCGGTGAACGGTGTCGCGAGTACGCCCCATACTCCCGGGCTGAGGTGCGGGCTCATCAATGCCTCCACGTCGTCGGCCGCTTTGCTCAGAACGCCTGCTGAGTGGAGCGTACGTGACCACGACCGAGGCTTCGGCTGCCGTCTCGATGGGCGGATTCACAGCGCTCATCGATAGGGATCGGTGAGCAGCGCGGTCGCCTCCTTCACTTCGAGCGCGACGCTGGCGCCGGCGGCAGTGAGCGGATCGTCGAGCGTGTGCCAGTCGGCGCCGTCGGCACGCCAGCGAACCTCGTACGTGACGTCGACGCTCGGGCGTACGGTCACGTGCGCGTCGCTGTAGAGATGCACGATGTTCTTGTTGGGATAGGGTGCACCCGGCCCGTCGCTGGTCTGCGACGAGCCGTCGCCGTGGTGCCAAGTGTAGGTGGTCGCCGTCGCCTCGATGTCGACGGTGTAGCCGAGGAGCTGCACGGTACGCGCGAACTCCGGTCGCTCGGTGTAGAAGATGGTCTCGAAGTTGACCAGCGTCGCCCCGTCCGGCGGCTGGACCTGGATGGAGGCCTCCGGCAGCCCGATGCGCTTCACCTCGCGGAGCACGATCGCATCGGTGACCTGCGGTCGGACGTCGCCGCCGCCAGGACCCGGCGGCCTGCCCGAGTAACAGGCGCTGCCAACGATGTACCACTCGCCGCCGGGGAGCTCGCGCGCCCAGAGCGTCCATTTGGTCGCGTCGTCGGATTCGCAGGTGTACATGCCCGGGCACGTCGCCGGCGTCTCGCCCGGGCGGTTGATTCCGCATGCGGGGAGCCACTGATAGTCCATCGCCGGGCCCGAGTCGTCGGTGTCGACGTCAACGGTCCCGTCCGGATCGGGTTCGCCATCCGGTCCGCCGTCGACCTCGGTCTCACCCTCGATGTCGACTATGTCTGGGTCATTGGGGCGTACATCGACATCTGCTTCGGCGTAGGCCGCGGGGATAGTGCAGATTGAGAGAACCAGTGCGAGAAGGGCCTCAGTGCTTATCAATCTCCTCCTGCTGGCCAAAGTCGGTCACCACCCAGCGTCCGCTGAAGGAACGGAGTTCGAACCGCAGTTTGTAGGTGTCCTGCTTGCCAACCTTCTCCTCAGCCCCAGCGCGAAGTTTGAATCGCATCCTGGGCGCCCGCACCGTGGTCAGCACACCGACTGACCCATCGCCCTGAACAGCGGCGAACACCTCCGAAGGCTGCCAGCCCGGTTCTTTCATATAGCCGCCGCGCGCGTACGTGTCGCGATACAACGTTTCGTACTTTCGGCACCCGCCACATCCACGGGCAGCTCGGTGTAGCGCACGTACGTCCCCGGTGTTCGCGGCGTAGTTGAGGAGCTCGATGTAGTGCCGGATGAACGCCTCGGCGCCCTTGAGCGTGTCCTTGCGCGCGGCAGGCGGGAGAGTCGGCACTGAGGCGATCACATCGCGTTCGCTGCTTGTCGGCGACTCCGTCGGCGTCGGCGCCGGGTCGTCGGAGGCGGCATCGGAGCAGCCCGCGAGTACGCAGCCGAGCAGTGCGATGAGTGCCAGGGACCGTCGTCCGGCCATGCATCCTCCCAGGGATCGCGCCAGACGATAGCGAGATCGATCACGTTGCGTAACCCCTTGCGCCGCGCCTGTGGAAACCGGGCGGCGCGGAATCGGCGAGTCCTCGAGATCGTTGTGATGAGTAGGGCCGAAATCCTCTCCGGCGACCCGCGTACGACACGCCGGTGAGGCGTCCCGGCAAGCCGCTGACCTGCGAAAACGTGGCTTCTGCGAAAAAGTGTCAGACCCGCCTGGGATCGTCTTGCATGAGCCAGAACCGCGGCGTACGGTAGCCCCTACATCTAGTAGTTACAGGCGTGTAGTTCTCCACATCTAGTTCCACAACGCAGGTGGAGTTACACACAGAACGGGCCGGGATTTCCCCAGTCACTCCACAGTTCGATCCCCAGAAGGAGGGTGTCATGCATTGTCCGTACTGCCGCAACACCGACACCCGAGTGCTCGACAGCAGAGTCGCCGACGAGGGGTCGGCCATCCGTCGCCGCCGCCAGTGCCAGGAGTGCGATAAGCGGTTCTCCACCGTCGAGCAGATGCAGCTCACGGTGGTCAAGCGCTCCGGCACGACCGAGCCGTTCGACCGCGACAAGGTCGTCTCGGGCGTACGCAAGGCGTGCAAGGGCCGGCCGGTGAGCGACGACGACCTGAAGCGGATCGGGCAGCAGGTGCAAGACATTCTCCGCGAGTCCGGCTGTGCGGAGGTGCCGGCCCACGAGGTGGGGCTGGCCATTCTGCAGCCGCTCAAGGAGCTCGACGCCGTTGCGTACCTCAGGTTCGCAAGCGTCTACAAGCAGTTCGAGTCTCCCGACGACTTCGTCGAGGAGATCGCGACCCTCATGTCGGCAACGGCCGACGACGAGGCACAGCGGCTCAGCAACACATGAGGCGCAGGGGCAGGGCACGCGCAGCACGCAGCACGCAGATGACAACGGGGCAAGAAGGAGAAGGCATGACCGACACGGTGAGCGGATCCACGGGTAGAGCCGCACGGGGCACCTCGAAGGCGGGCAAGGGCCTGACCATCGAGCGTGTGTACACCACCGAGGGGGTGCATCCGTACGACGAGGTCACCTGGGAGCGACGCGACGTCGTCCAGACCAACTGGAAGACCGGCGAGTCGGTGTTCGAGCAGACCGGCGTCGAGTTCCCCGACTTCTGGAGCGTCAACGCCTCGACCATCGTCACCACCAAGTACTTCCGTGGTGCGGTCGGCACCGACCAGCGCGAGGGCAGCCTCAAGCAACTCCTCGACCGCGTCGTCTTGACCTACGTCAAGGCCGGTAAAGACAACGGCTACTTCGCCACCGACGCCGACGCCGAGGTGTTCGAGCACGAGCTGACCTGGATGCTGCTGCACCAGGTGTTCAGCTTCAACAGCCCCGTCTGGTTCAACGTCGGTACGTCGAGCCCTCAGCAGGTTTCGGCGTGCTTCATCCTGTCCGTCGACGACTCGATGGACTCGATCCTCAACTGGTACAAGGAAGAGGGCCTGATCTTCAAGGGCGGTTCGGGCGCCGGACTGAACCTCTCCCGCATCCGCTCGTCCAAGGAGCTGCTGCGCTCCTCCGGCGGCACGGCCAGCGGTCCGGTGTCGTTCATGCGCGGGGCCGATGCCTCGGCCGGCACCATCAAGTCCGGCGGCGCCACCCGACGTGCGGCCAAGATGGTCGTCCTCGACGTCGATCACCCCGACATCGAGGAGTTCGTGCACACCAAGGAGCGCGAGGAGGAGAAGATCCGCGTGCTCCGCGACGCCGGGTTCGATATGGACCTCGGCGGCAGCGACATCACCTCGGTGCAGTACCAGAACGCCAACAACTCCGTACGCGTCACCGACGAGTTCATGCGAGCCGTCGACGAGGGCACCGAGTTCGGGCTGCGGGCGCGTACGACCGGCGAGGTGATCGACACGGTCGACGCCCGCAAACTGTTCGCCGACATCTCACAGGCGGCATGGGCGTGTGCCGACCCGGGCATCCAGTACGACGGCACCATCAACGACTGGCACACCACGCCCGAGACGGGCCGCATCACCGCGTCGAACCCGTGCAGTGAGTACATGCACCTCGACAACTCGTCCTGCAACCTCGCCAGCATGAACCTGCTGAAGTTCGTCGCCGACGACGGTAGCTTCGAGGTCGACAAGTTCGTCAAGGCCGTCGAGCTGGTCATCACCGCGATGGACATCTCGATCTGCTTCGCCGACTTCCCGACCGAGCCGATCGGCGAGACGACCCGGGCGTACCGCCAGCTCGGCATCGGCTACGCCAACCTCGGCGCGCTGCTGATGGCATCGGGCCTTGCGTACGACTCCGACGGTGGCCGCGCGCTCGCCGGCGCCATCACCTCGCTGATGACCGGCACGTCGTACCGTCGCTCGGCCGAGCTGGCCGGCATCGTCGGCGCATACGACGGGTACGCCCAGAACGCCGAGCCGCACACCCGGGTGATGCGCAAGCACCAGTCCGCCAACGACGAGATCCGTACGATGCACGCGATCGACATAGCCGTGCACCGCGAGGCATCCAAGCAGTGGTCGCGCAACCTCGAGATCGGCCAGCAGAACGGCTGGCGCAACGCGCAGGCCAGTGTGCTCGCACCGACCGGCACGATCGGTTTCATGATGGACTGCGATACGACCGGCATCGAGCCGGACTTCTCGCTGGTCAAGTTCAAGAAGCTCGTCGGCGGCGGCTCGATGCAGATCGTCAACCGCACCGTTCCGGCTGCGCTCAAGCGCCTCGGCTACACCGGGGAGACCAGCGAGGCGATCGTCGAGTACATCGCCGAGCACGGTCACGTGATCGACGCGCCGGGGCTCAAGCCGGAGCACTACGAGGTGTTCGACTGCGCCATGGGTGAGCGGGCGATCAAGCCGATGGGCCACGTACGGATGATGGCGGCCGCGCAGCCGTTCCTGTCCGGCGCGATCTCCAAGACGGTCAACCTGCCGGAGGAGTCGACGGTCGAAGACATCGCCGACGTCTACCAGCAGGGCTGGCAGCTCGGCCTGAAGGCTCTCGCCGTCTACCGCGACAACTGCAAGGTCGGCCAGCCGCTCGCCGATGCGAAGGCCAAGTCGAAGGATGCTCCCGAGCCGGAGGTGCAGATCGTCGAGCGTCCGATCCGCAAGCGGCTGCCGAAATCGCGTCCGTCGCTTACTACGTCCTTCACGGTCGGTGGCGCAGAGGGCTACATGACCTCTGGTTCGTACCCCGACGACGGGCTCGGCGAGGTGTTCCTCAAGCTCGGCAAGCAGGGCTCGACGCTCGCCGGTGTGATGGATGCGTTCTCGATCGCCATCTCGATCTCGCTGCAGTACGGCGTGCCGCTCGAGACGTTCGTCGCGAAGTTCACGAACATGAAGTTCGAGCCGGCCGGTCTGACCGACGATCCGGACGTGCGGATGAGCCAGTCGATCATGGACTACATCTTCCGCCGCTTGGCGCTGGACTACCTGCCGTTCGAGACCCGCTCGGCGATGGGCATCCACTCCGCCGAGGAGCGGCAGCGCCAGCTCGACACCGGTTCGTACGAACCAGTCGAGGACGAGGCACCGGAGGCAGAGGCGCTTTCGACACCAGCTGTCGCAGCGGCACCCGAGCCGGATTCCGATCCGGTCGCCGAAACCGCCAAGCCCGCCCCGCGTACGGCTCACACCTCGGCGGAGTTGCTCGAGTCGATCACCGGCTCGACAGTCGATGCGCCGCTGTGCTTCACCTGCGGCACGAAGATGCGCCCCTCGGGCAGCTGCTTCGTCTGCGAGGGCTGCGGGTCGACGTCCGGCTGCAGCTGACGTCCGACAACCTGAGTTCGGTGCGTAGTCGTTGATGTTGAGCGCAAACACCAACGACTACGCACCGAACTTCTGATGCGGGTCAGCGGGTGGAAGCCGGTCGACGCTCAAAAAGTCGAGACCACTGCGAGTTGAAGACCGGCTCCGGTCCGGTGTAGCCACCCTCGATGAGGAGGCCGTACGCCCGGCGTACCACGTCTCGCGGAGCACGTAGCCGTTGGTTCGTCACTCGGTAGAAGCGCCAACCTGCGTCGTCGAATCCTTGGACGCGGTCGAGGTCGAGATTCCACTGGGCGGTGTCCTCGGCATGTTGTCGCCCGTCGTACTCGACGACCAGGCGGTACGCGACCCAGACGAGATCGCCACAGCCGAGGAATCGGTCGTCGTCGTAAACGTTGAGATTGCACGTATCCGGCCCGGGCAATCCGGCGAGTACGAGCAGCAGTCGCGTCACCGTCTCGCGCGGCGAGCGCACGTCCTCGCGTACGTATGGCAGTGCGATCCGTGCGTTGCAAATGCCCTCCCAGTTGTCCGTCGCCTCCACGAAGCGCGTCAACCGGGTGAGTGTCGTGGCGTTGTTGTGGATCAACCAGTCCGCGGCGATCACAGCATCGACGAGGTCGAGGTCCAAGCAGGCATCGACCCAACACTGCTCCGGGCACACAGCCGGACCTTGGCAATCGGCAACGCGCATTCGCCTGATGACCTGCACCCAGTCGCAGCGGCTTCGATGTGGTTGGGTGCTCGCGAACCGAACCGGCAATTCCGAGCCAACCTCGACGCCGTAGCATCGCAGGCCGGTCAGATGAGTGGCCCGCGCTTCGTCTCCGAGCAGGAGAATCCCTGCACTGAGGTAGGTCTCGAACGTCATCGGTACGTCTGCGCAGACGTAAACGCCCCGGACCAGACGCTTGAATCGGCTGCCACGTAACGCCTGATCGCTGAGCCCGAGGCGGAGAGCCTCGGCACGCGTGAACGGACGGTCGCGGAGTGCGGGTGGGATCGTCATGGCCAACATGTCGGGCAGTGTGATGGCCGGGCGCCGATCCTGTCGGCGTCGTCCACAGGTCCGCCCGATCATGCGAAGTTCGGTGCGTAGTCGTTGATGTTGAGCGCAAACACCAACGACTACGCGCCGAACTCCATTCGGCCTGGGCGCTCGGACGTCGAAGCGGTCACCGGTCCGCGAGCGAGTCGGACATCCGATCCGCAACTGTGCGCACGGCGTCTCGTAGCTCGGGGCCACCTTCGACGCGGAAGGGCAACGGGATGGCGGCGAGCCATTCGCCGGCGTACATCGATGGGTTGCCGGTGCTGCCGATCAGGACGCAACGACGTGCGTCGAGGGGTTCGAGCCGGCCCATCGGAGGTCGAACCCATGGGGCGACCTCCTCGAACGGAGCCTCGAAGACGACCCGGGTGTCGTACTCCCAGCCGATACCGAGCTGTTGCTCCAGCAGGCCCGCATGGTCGAGGTCGTCGGGAGCAACGAACGTCTCCGTGCGTTCGGCGACCGACTGGATCCGGTCGATGCGATAGGTGCGTACGGCGTCTGCGCGGTGGGAGTGGCAGAGCAGGTACCAGCGCCCATGCCGTACGACGACGGCCCACGGGTCGGCGGACTCCTCCCATTGTTTGCCCGACTGACTGCGGTACTCGATTCGTACGCCGAACCGGGCGGCGGATGCGGCGACCAGCGCACTGGTGATCTCCGGGTCGGGTCGAGCGGCACCGTGTTGTGGCAGCGACGCGGCATGCCCGCGCATCGTGGCGGCTTGCCGGCCGACGTGCTCCGGCAACGCTCGGATCAGTTTGCCCAGCGCCGATCCGACCGGGTCGTCGGCGTCGGCTGCCGCGTGGCTGCCGTCGAGCGCGGCCATCACCAGGCCGAGCGCCTCGGTGGCACTGAACCTCAGCGGCGGCAGCCGGATGCCTCGGCCGAGTCGGTACCCGCCGTAGCGTCCGCGTTCGGAGACGACGGGGATGTCGGCGTCTCTGAGGATCGCGACGTAGCGTCGTGCGGCGCGCTCGGTGACGCCGAGCGTCTCGGCGAGTTCGGACGCCGTGAGGCCGGGCCTGGCCTGCAGCAGTTCGAGCGTACGGAGGGCGCGAACCGTCGGACTCGTTTCGACCGCCATAGCTGCCCACCCTAATCCGGCTCTGAATCGTCCGGTATGCGGTCTACGGTCGACGCGGATTCGAGAACGCGAGAGAACGGAACTGCGATGGACATCGTGTTGGTCGGCGGACTGTGGCTGGACGGTTCGGCCTGGGACGAGGTCATACCTGCCTTGGAAGCGCACGGACACCGGCCGCGCCCGGTGACGTTGCCCGGGCAGGGCGACGGCAACGCATCGGCGACGCTCGACGATCAGATCGCCGCAGTGCTATCCGCTGTCGACTCGAGCGCCGGAAAGCCGATGGTGGTGGGGCATTCCGCCGCCAGCGGACTGGCCTGGATCGCAGCCGACAGGCGGCCCGACAAGGTCGCGAAGGCAGTCATGATCGGTGGATTCCCTTGCAGTGATGGCGAAACGTACGCCGACCTCTTCCCGCGACACGACGGCGCTATGTCGTTCCCCGGCTGGGAACCCTTCGCCGGCGCCGACACAGCAGACCTGGACGATGAGACGAAGTCGGCGATCGCGGCGACGCTGATCCCGGTCCCCGAGGGCGTGGCACTTGCGGCCGTCACCCTCACTGACGACCGCCGTTATGACGTGCCGCTCGTCCTGGTCTGCCCGGAGTTCACACCGGCCGAGGCCAAAGAATGGGTCGACGCGGGCGAGCTGCCGGAGGTGGCGAAGTCGCGCAACCTGTCGTACGTCGACCTCGACACGGGGCATTGGCCGATGTTCAGCGCGCCCGGCGAACTCGCCCGCGTGCTGGCAGAGCTCAGCTGACGAACCCTCCGTACGGCCGCAGGCCGGTGACCGTGAACTCCGAGAGCCCGGAGGCGGCCATCGGCAGACCGTCAACGATCTTGCGCGCATCCGACAGCGCGTCTGCCTCGACGATGAAGCAGGCACCGGGCACATCGTCGCGTAACCAGATCTGGCGTACGACCCCGTCGGCGTACAACTCACGTACGCGTGCCGTCTCCGCCGGTATGACGGCGTCGAAGTCACTGTCGGCGTACGTCTCTGTACGGCGCCTGCTGGTCACCATGAACTGCACGATGTTCCCCCTGCCGATCGGTCTTTACGGGCCGCTGCCCACGTTACGTCGACGGCTGGGCATCGAACTGTTCAGGCGACGCTCGCGGTCGAGTCGTCCGCAGACGTGCCGACCTCGCGGTCGGTGTCTGTGCCGTTGATGCGTCCGTCGAGTCGCGCGGGATCCAGGTCGTCGCGGTGTAGTCGCTGAAAGCCGCTCTTGTGGAAGACGAGCGGCGGCCGGTCCGGATCGGCGTGTACGTCGTGCACCTGCAGGAGCGCAATCACGTGGTCGCCCGCGTCGTACTCCTGATGCATCGAGCAGGTGAACGTTGACACGGCCTCGTCGAGGAGTACGGCGCCGTCGCCGCTGGTACGGATCACCAGGCCGTCGAAGCGTTGCTCGGCCGGACCGGCGAGCTGACGGCACAGCGCGTCGTGGTGGTCGGCGAGCACGCTGACGCCGACAGACCGCGCATCGCGCAGCGCCGGCCAGGTGTTGCTGGTCTTCGCAACGGAGAAGGAGACGAGCGGCGGATCGAGGCTGACCGAGGTGAACGAGCTCGCGGCGATGCCGATGAGCTGTCCGCCGACCTGCGCGCCGACGGCCACGACTCCGCTCGGAAAGGTGCCATACGCATCGCGAAGCGCGCGTCCGTCGAACTGCGTGGTCGTCTCCGTGTCGATGGTGGCAGTCATACGAGAACTCCTGTCGTGTCGTTGCGGTGTCGGAGGATTGCGTCGACCACGGGTCGGGCCGAGGCGAGCCACGGTTCGTACGCGGCGGGGTCGTCGTACTCGGAGTCGCGTACGTACAGCCCGCGTACGGGTGTCAGCGCGCCGAGCTCGGCGAGTACCGGACGCAGCGTGTACTCCGGTGCGAGCGCGTGGCCGGGGCCCGCGCCGAGCATCAGCGGCACGGCGATCCCGGTGAGGCTGCCTCCCGCGAAGCGATCGAGGAACAGCTTCAGCAACCCGGTGATGCTCGCCTTGTACGTCGGGCTGGCGACGATCACGAGATCCGCCGTTGCGATCTGATCGACCAGCCGGGCCACGTCTGCGTCCGCGAAGTCGAGTAACGACGAGCCGCGCTCGGCCAGGTCGACCACGAAGTCGGGCTCGCGTCCGGACAGCTCACGAGCAAGCCGACTGGCTGCGGCGAGCGTACGGCTCTGCGGCTTCGGGTTGCCGACGACGACTGCAACCCGCCGGGCGCTCACGATGCCGTCCTTCCCGCGGATGCGAACGGCACCGCGGCTGGGGAGTGCCGTGAGACCGGTCGCGGGTCCTTCCACAGTCCGCGGTCGGCGAGGATGGGCAGAACGCCCTCGCCGAAGCCGTACGCACCTTCCAGGTGCGGGTACGCGGACAGCACGAACTCCTCGATGCCGAGGTCCGCGTACTCGGCGATCCGGTCGGCGACCTCCTCGTGGCTGCCGACGAGCGCGGTGCCCGCCCCACCGCGTACGAGACCGACACCCGCCCACACGTTGGGGTAGATCTCGAGATCGTCCCGGCTGCCGCCGTGCAGCTCCAGCATCCGCCGCTGGCCTTCGGACTCGCTGCGTTGCAAGCCGGCTTGGATCTTCTGGATCGTCTCGCCGTCGACGTCGTCGATCAGCCGTTGCGCTTCCGCCCAGGCCTCCTGCGACGTACGACGGTTGATCGTGTGCATGCGGATCCCGAACCGGATCGGGCGGTCGCCGCGCGAAGGATCGGCTGCGGCGAGTCGTCGGATCCACTCGATCTTCTTCGCAACGGCCTCCGGCGGTTCGCCCCAGGTCAGATAGACGTCGGCGTGCTTCGCGGCGACGTCGCCGGCCGCCGGCGACGAGCCGCCGAAGTAGATGTCCGGGACCGGGTTCGGGATCTGGTCCAGCCGCGCACCCTCGACCTTGAGGTGCTCACCGTCGAAGTCGACGGTGACACCGGCCCACAGTCGACGGACGATGGTCAGGAACTCGTCGCAGCGCGCGTACCGCGCCTCCTTGTCGAGGAAGTCGCCGAACATGCGTTGTTCGTGACTCTCTCCGCCGGTGACCACGTTGAGGAGCAGCCGGCCGCCGGTGAGGTTCTGGAACGTACCCGACATCTGGGCGGCGAGGTACGGCGCGATGATGCCCGGTCGGAATGCAACCAAGAATCTCAGTCGCTCCGAGACCTGACTCAGCATCGCAGTGGACAGCCAGGCGTCGTCGCACCATGCGCCGGTTGGCGTGAGCGCGGCGTCGAAGCCGCTCTGCTCGGCAGCACGAGCGATCTGACCGAGGTAGGCCACGTCGGCGGGCCTGGTCGAGACGCCTGGGTTGACGCCGTGCCCGCCGCCGACGATGTGCTGGCCGTCGCCGCCGTTCGTTGGCAGGAACCAGTGGAACTTCAATGACATACGAGGACTACCTTTCAGATCTGGCCGTGGTTGGGCGGGAGGACGCCTTCGATCGCGTACCGGCCGAGGTGCTGCACCTTCCATGCGGCCGGGTCGTGGAGTGTGTGCGTACGCGCGTTTCGCCAATGTCGGTTGAGGTTCAGGCCTTCGAGCGCGGAGCGCGTACCGGCAACCTCGAACAACCGGGAGGTGACCGAGACGGATGCGTTCGTCGTTGCGGCGCGAGCAGCAGCGACGGCGAGGCTTGCGGCGCCGGCGGACTCCTCGCTGAGCTCTCGGTCAGCATCGTCGATCGTGCGGGCAGCGGCCGCGGTGAGTTGCTCGCAGCTTCTGACGGCGAGCTCCATCTCGCCGAACGCGTGCACGATCAGCGGGTCGTCGGCCGCCCGGTCCACGCCGGCGTCCGGGTACGGACGGCTCTTCGTGGTCACGAACTCCGCGGCCTCGCTGAGTGCTGCGCGGGCGATGCCGGCGTCGATGGCCGCATGCAGGACCTGTGCGAACGCCCCGTACGTCTGCGGTCCGTCGAAGTTCTCCGCGTACCCCATGACGAGTGCGTCGTCGACGGAGACGTCGGTCAGCCGTACGGTGCCGCTGGCGGTGGTGCGTTGTCCCATGCCCGCCCAGTTGTCGGTCACCTCTACGCCGTCGGCGGATCGCGGCACCCAGGCGACGCCCATCGGTCCGTCGACCCCGCGGTGTGCGAGTACGGGGATCCAGTCGGCGAACAACGCTCCCGTGCAGTAACCCTTCTCGCCGTCGAGCCGCCAGTTCCCGCTTCCGTCCGGCGTGAGCGTCGTGCGGAAGTCGCGTACGTGCTTCGTGCCGATCTCGGACTGTGCGTTGCCGAACGACCCGCCGTCGAGCAAGGCACGGAACAGCCGACGCTTCTGCTCTTCGCTGCCCTGGTGTTTGAGCGCGTTCACGTACACGAAGTGGCTGTGTGGGATCTGCGCGACGCTCGGGTCACCGGCGGCCACCAGCCGGATCACTTCGGCGAGCGTCTCAACGGGCAAACCGGGGCCGCCGTACTCCGGCGGCACGGTCACGGCGAGCAGCCCGGAGTCCTTCAGCGCTTGGACCTCCTGCGTTGGCAGGGTCCGCTCGGCATCTCGGCTGCCTGACTCCTTTGCCAGCAGCGCCGCCAGCTCCCGCGCGGCGACGATCGCGTTCGGCGTGTCGAGAATGGGTACGCTGGTCATGCGACACCTGCCTCTCGTACGTCGTCCGCGTCGATTCGCATGGTGGCGCCGCGATGCTCCGCCGGAAGCCGGTCGCCGCGGTTGAGCAGGCGGTGGCGCAGCGTTCCCTCGCCATAGGCCTTGGCGTACACACCGCGCTCCTGCAATACGGGAACGACGTGTTCGACGACGTCGACGAACGTGGCCGGGGTGATCGCGTACGCGAGGTTGAAGCCGTCGACGTCGGTATCGGCGACCCACTCCTGCAGCTGATCGGCGATCTCCTCTCCGGAGCCGACGATCGTCCTACCGAGTCCGCCGATCGCCGTCTGTCGCGCGATGTCGCGGATCGTCCATTCGTCGCCGTCCTCGTTGCCCTGCTGAAACCCGGCGACCACCGAACGGATCGCGTTGCTCTGTACGTTGCCGACCGGCTCGTCGGGGTCGTACGCGGAGAGGTCGATGCCCATCCAGCCGGAGTTCAGTACGAGCGCGCCCTCCTCGTCGGCGTACGTCAGGTAGTCGGCGTACTTGGCGTGCGCCTGCTCAGACGTCTCCGCGGTGACGATCGTCAGCAGCGAGTAGATGCGGGCCGAGTACGGGTGTCGACCGGCCTCGACGAGCGCGCTGCGGAACTTTCGTACGGTCTCCGCAAGCACCGTCTTCGTGGTCGAGCCGACGAAGATCGCCTCCGCATGCTTGGCGGCGAAGTCGATGCCGCGCGCCGACGCACCCGCCTGGTAGATCACCGGCGTGCGTTGCGGCGACGGCTCACACAGGTGGATGCCGGGTACGTCGAAGTGCTTTCCGTGGTGCTCGATCGGATGGACCTTGTCGGGATCGGTGAAGGCCCGGCCGTCCTTGTCGAGCGTCACCGCGTCGTCCTCCCACGATCCCTCCCACAGCTTGTAGAGCACATCGAGGTACTCGTCGGCGCGGTCGTAGCGCTCGTCGTGGTCGAGTTGGTCGTCGTCTCCCATGTTGCGGGCGGCGGAAGCGAGGTAGCCGGTGACGACGTTCCAGCCGACCCGCCCCTTGGTCAGGTGGTCGAGTGTCGACATCCGGCGCGCGAACGGGTACGGGTGCTCGTACGCGGTGCCCGCGGTGATGCCGAAGCCGAGATGCTCGGTCACGTGGGCCATCGCCGATACGAGCATCATCGGGTCGTTGACGGGCACCTGCGTACCTGCACGCAAGGCGGCTTCGTTCGTACCGCCGTAGACGTCGTACGTGCCCAAGACGTCGGCGATGAAGATGCCGTCGAACACGCCGCGCTCCAAGGTCTTCGCGAGGTCGGTCCAGTAGTCGAGGTCCTTGTAGCGGCGCGACTGGTCGTCGGGGTGCCGCCACATCCCGGCGGACTGATGGCCGACGCAGTTCATATCGAACGCGTTGAACCGGATCTGCCGTTTCCGGCCCTCGGGTGCCGTGCCCGAGTCGCTGTTGGGGCTCATCTCCGTCTCCTATAATGTCAATGTCAACTGACTTAGTGGACAATAATGGACGGTCGGCCGCGGACCAAGCCGTACGCGCGGTTCCGGCGCCTGGTTACGTCACAGGGGTGATCGGGAGAACCTGTCACCGTCGGGTCTCGGAGAGGTGGATTGAGTGCGGGTCGAACAGCTGGAGCATCTGGTCGGTGTCACCCAGAACGGTTCGCTGCGCCGAGCGGGCGAGCGGCTGCATCTGTCGCAGCCCGCGCTGAGCGAGTCGTTGTCGCGTCTCGAACGCGAGCTCGGCGTACTCCTTCTCGACCGACGGCGATCCGGTACGCGCATCTCAGAGCAGGGCCTCGAGTTGTTGCCGTACGTCGAGGCCGTGCTCGAAGCGGTGGATCGGCTACGCGGCGCGGCGGGGGAGCGGCGGGAGGAAGGGCGAGTGATCCGGGTGGGCACTGTCAGCGCGGCGACGTCGACCCTGCTGACGCCGTCACTTCGGGAGCTGGCGTCGCGCCACCCCAGTAGCCGGGTCGAGGTGGTCAATACGCGTCAGAACGTGATCGACGACGGCCTGCTCGGCGGCGGACTCGACCTCGGGCTCGTGAACGTCTTCGCGGGAGACGACCCGCCGGCCGGCCTTGTCGACCTGGCTCTGATCAGCGGGCCGGTCGTTGCTGTACTCCCGGGCGACCACCGGTTGGTCGACAGTGCGTCGGTCGGCGTCGACGACCTCCGCGCCGAGCCGTTCGTGTCGATGCGCGAGGGCTACATCATGCATCGGCTCGCGACTCGGATGTTCGGTGACGACTGGCCGCGCGCGTACGCGAGCACCGACGGCGCCGAGCTCGGCAAGGCGATGGTCGCCGACGGCGCGGGGCTCACCGTGCTCCCGCAGTACAGCGTTGACGGCGACGCTCTCCACCGGTCTGGGGCGATCGTGCACCGCCCGATCGAGGGGGTCGACGTCGAGGTCTCGTTGGTGCTGCGGCTGCGGCGTACGGCGAGAGTGCCAGCGCAGCTGGCGGTTCTCCGAGACATCCTGCTAGCGCGCACTGCCGAGCTGTCGGGGCGTATCGGTAGCAGATCCGCGTGACGTACGTACGTGCTTGCGACAGGTGACTCAGAGCGGATCCATCCGAGGTGAGATCGCTTCAGTTGAGCACGTTCTGCCCGTCGCTCATGTACACGTACATCCGCTTGAACTTGCCGTCCTCGAGGTAGAAGAAGTTGCAGTTCGTCAGCCGGATGTCATTGCCGTCGTTGTCGGTCAGCTCGACGGTGAACTGCGATGCGATGCGTCCGTTGTCGGGATCGGCGATGTGCCGGAAATGGATGTGGCGCATATGGGTGCGAAAGTTCGAGAACAGCTCTTCGTACATCGCCCGGACGCCCGTGTCTCGGCCCTCGTGGACGGAGTGCGCGGTCTGTACGGTGGCGACCGCGTCCTCGGTGAAGCAGCTCAGAACTCCGTCGAGGTCGTAAGTGTCCACGAAGTTGAAGTAGCGCTCCACCATGTCCACCAGATAGCCGTAGCTGGTAGCGCTCGAGCTGTTGGGCAACGTCGTCATCGCGGTCATGTCGATCTCCTCAGGGTCGTGCGACGCCCGCTCGCATCGTGCAGGTGTTCGGACGGTCGTCTCCGGCGGGCGCAAGATTGTATGCACTCAACCACGAGCGGCCCGTGGTGTCCAGACATTGCGGGGGATCGATCGATGAACTGTATGCAATGGCGGACGCCGGTGGTCAGTCCTCTTCGTTCGACGCGACCTGAGGGCGCAGCGACGACCATGCGGCACGGATATGAGACCGCATCACCGACTCGGCCCAGTCGGCATCGCCGTCAGCCAAGGCGTTCACCAGCTCGTGGTGATGGGCGAGGCTGCGCGACAACGCATCGGCCGAGTAGAGGGAGAACGTCTGGGAGACGAGCGGGACGCGAACGACCGACGCGACCAGGGCGCTCAGGCGTGAGTTGCCCGAGGCGTCGAGGATCGCGGTGTGGAAGCGGTTGTTGAGCTCCGTCAGCTCGGCGAAGTCGGGTCGTCGCTTCGACGCGACTGTGTCCATCGCGTCGGCGAGTGCGCCGAGCTGGTCGACGTCGGCCAGTCCGGAGGTCGCCGCGAGGTTGCATCCCCACGGCTCGAGGAGCGTACGAAGGGCGAAGATCTCCTCGAGGTCCTCGGTGCGCCAGCTCTGCACCTGCATGCCTCGGTTGGGCTCGTACAGCACGAGCCCTTCGGCGGCGAGTCGGCGCAGCGCCTCGCGTACGGGGGTGCGGCTGACGCCGATGTCGCTTGCGAGGTCGGCCTCGCGCAGCCAGTGCCCCCCGGGCAGGTCACCCGCGAGGATGCGCTCGCGAATCTTCTCGTACGCGTGCGTTGCGGCTTTGCCGGTCTCGACGTTGGCGGTGTTCTCGGTCATCTCGCCCCTGACCCTAGTGGTCGTGCGACAAGCAGTAGTCGGCCGATCGCATTGAGGAGCAATTGTATGCAATCTGTTTGACGACCCGCCATGCCCGTGCCTACGCTCGGCTTGAGCATTCCGGTCGGGATGCGGGTTGGTTATCGCAGAGTCGTATACGAAAGCAGGTTCTCGGTGACGAACGCGGATGGTCTCCCACTCGACGACCTGCGGGTGGTCGAGCTGGGCCAGCTGCTCGCCGGTCCGTTCTGCGGCCAGCTGCTCGGCGACTTCGGCGCCCAGGTGATCAAGGTCGAAGACCCTGGCGCCGGGGATCCGATGCGCCAGTGGGGTCGTGAGAAGCCGTACGGGCAGTCGCTCTGGTGGCCGGTCGTCGCGCGGAACAAACGGTCGGTCACGGCGAACCTCCGCGTTGCCGAAGGTCAGGATCTCGTCCGCCGGCTGATTGCCGGCGCCGACGTGCTGATCGAGAACTTCCGGCCGGGAACACTCGAGCGATGGGGACTCTCGCCGGAGCGTCTCTGGGAGCTCAACCCCGGGCTGATCATCACGCGCGTCACGGGGTTCGGCCAGGACGGTCCGTACGCACAGCGCGCCGGCTACGGTTCGATCGGTGAGGCGATGGGCGGAATCCGTTATGTGACAGGTGATCCGGACCGCCCGCCGGCTCGTACGGGTGTCTCGCTCGGGGACTCGCTGGCAGCGACGTTCGCCTGCCTCGGCACGCTGGTCGCTCTGCACCAACGAGGCCGCAGCGGGCGCGGGCAGATCGTCGACTCGGCGATCTACGAGGCGGTGCTGTCGCTGATGGAGTCGATGGTGCCCGAGTGGCAGGTGGCGGGCTATCAACGCGAGCGCACCGGTGCGACGCTGCCGAATGTCTCGCCGAGCAACGCGTACCCGACCGGCGACGGCGAGATGATTCTGATCGCCGCAAACCAGGACACCGTCTTCCGGCGACTCGCGGACGTGATGGACCGCAGCGACCTCGCCGGCGACGAACGTTACCGGACACACAGCGCTCGCGGGGCGAACATGGACGAGCTCGATGGGCTGATCGCGGAGTGGACGTCGACCCTGAAGGCCGACGACCTGTTGGAGCGGTTGCACGAAGGCGGCGTTCCGGCCGGGCGCATCTTCCGCGCCAAGGACATGTTCGCCGACCCGCACTTCGCCGCGCGCGAGGCGATCGTGCGGCTCGCGCATCCCGATCTGGGCGAGTTCGCCGTTCACAACGTTGCACCCCGACTTTCCGATACCCCCGGCGCCGTCCGTCACCTCGGCCCAGCGCTCGGTCAACACAACGACGAGATCTACCGCGACCTGCTGGGGCTGACCGACGACGAGCTGTCGTCGCTGCGCACAGACGGCGTCATCTGAAGGAGAGAACCATGACTCACAGGCTCGGCGTCGATGTCGGCGGCACGTTCACCGATGTGCTGCTGATCGATGAGCACACTGGTGCGACGTACCGCGAGAAGACGCCGTCGACGCCCGACGACCAATCCGTCGGCGTTCTGCGCGGGGTGACCAGCGTGTGTGCCGCGGCCGGCGTCGAGCTCGCCGACGTACGGTCGGTCCTGCACGGGACGACCGTTGCGACGAACGCGATCCTGGAGGGCAAAGGCGCGCGTGTCGGACTAGTCACGACGCAGGGGTTCCGGCAGGTGCTACAGATCGCGCGGTCATTCGTACCCGGCGGTCTCGCCGGATGGATCATCTGGCCGAAACCCGAGCCGTTGGCGGCACTCGAAGACACCGTCGAGGTCAGCGAACGCATCGGTCACGACGGTGCGGTCGTACGAGAGCTCGACGAGGACGACGTACGTACCCAGCTGCGCAAGCTCAAGGAGCGCGGTGTCGAGGCTCTGAGTATCAGCCTGCTGAACTCGTACGCCAACCCGGACCACGAGCGGCGGGTCGGTGAGATCGCCGCCGAGGAGCTTCCCGGCCTGCAGGTGTCGCTGTCGTCGACGGTGCTCCCGGAGCTGCGCGAGTACGAGCGAACCCTCACCACGGTCGCCAACGCCTGCGTACAGCCTCGCGTTGCGCGCTACGTCGACCACCTGGAGGCGCAGCTCGAGAGTGCCGGCGCTGACGGCAACCTCTACATCCTGCGCAGCGACGGTGGCCTGGTGTCGGCGAAGGCGGCCGAGGAGAACCCCGTGTCGATGTTGATGTCGGGGCCCGCAGGCGGCGTCACCGGAGCAGTCCGCGTCGCCGAGCAGACCGGATTCCCGGACTTCCTGACCTTCGACATGGGCGGCACGTCGACCGATGTTGCACTCGTACAGAACCTCGCCCCGAGAGTCGGCCGCGAGACCAGCGTCGGCGACCTCACGGTGCGCGCCACGTCGGTCGACGTACGCACCGTCGGCGCCGGCGGCGGGTCCATCGCGCACGTGCCGGAGCTGACCCAGGCACTGCGGGTCGGTCCGCAGTCTGCGGGCGCCGTGCCGGGTCCGGCGGCGTACGGCGCGGGCGGCACCGAGCCGACCGTCACCGATGCCAATGTCGTTCTCGGCTACCTGCCGACCGAGCTCGCCGGCGGTGAACTGACGCTCGACCGAGACGCTTCCGTTGCGGCCGTGAAGTCCATCGCCGACGGCACCGGACTCGGATCGGTGGAGGCGGCGGCCGAGGGCATCATCGACATCGTCAACGAGAACATGCTCGGAGCGCTCCGGCTCGTTTCGGTTCAGCAGGGCTTCGATCCGCGCGACTTCGCGTTGATCGCATACGGCGGCGCAGGGCCGTTGCACGGCAACGCACTCGGCAAGCTGACGGGAGCGTGGCCGGTGATCATTCCGCCGTCGCCCGGAGTGCTGTGTGCGCTGGGCGATGCGACCACCGGTCTTCGCGACGAGTCCGTACGAACGCTGGTGCGTACGTTCGGCCAGCTGAGTGACGACAGTTTGCGGCAGATCCTCGACGAGCTCGCTGCGGAGGTACGTGCCTCGCTCACCGAGCAGGGCGTTCCCGAGGCAGACCAGGAGATCACGTACGGGGCAGATCTCCGTTACCACGGGCAGGGCTTCGAGATCCCGGTCGACATCGACGTCACGGCGTTCGACGGCGCCGGCGCAGGGCTCGCCACGCTGCGGTCTGCCTTCGACGCCGAGCACGAGCGACTGTTCTCGTTCCTGCTCGACAACGAGCACGAGCTGGTGACCGTACGAGCCACCGGTAGTGGGCCGAGACCAACTGTCGCTGAGACCGTTCTGCCGGACGGCGACCCCGATGCGACTGGCGCAGTGGTCGGCCGACAGCCGATCTGGGTCGACGGCGCACAAGTGGAGGCCACGATCTACGACCGCGGCAAGCTCGCTGCCGACAACATCGTCACCGGCCCCGCCGTGATCACCGAGATGGACTCGACGACTCTCGTACTCCCCGGCCACGCGGCGACCGTTCATCGCAGTGGCAGCCTGTTGATCCGCCCGATCGACGAGAACAGCCAGGAGGGCTGAGGAATGGCACGTTTGATCGAGACGGCGACCGAGCCGCTGCGCAAGGTCGACGTAGACGTCGTCACCGTCGACCTGGTGGAGAACGCGCTTCGCAACGCGCGGTACGAGATGGACGAAGTGCTGTTTCGCACGGCGCTTTCGCCGGGCATTCGAGAGCAGCACGACGAGTTCCCGCTGATCGGCGACCCCGAGGGCAAGATGGTCGTCGGCCAGTTCGGGCTATCCATCCCGGACTTCCTGGAGAACTTCTCCGGCACCATCGAAGAGGGCGACGTGCTGCTCACGTCCGATCCGTACTCGTGCGGCGCGGCGATCAGCCACGCGAATGACTGGCTCGTCGTGATGCCGATCTTCTTCGAGGGCCGCATCGTCGGCTGGGCCTCGATGTTCGGCCACATGTCCGACGTCGGCGGCAAGACCCCGGCGTCGATGCCGACCGACGCGCGCACGATTTACGAAGAGGGCGTGGTCATTCCGCCGATCAAGATCTACAAGCAGGGCGTTCTCGACGAGGACGCGTTGTCGATCATCTTGAACCAGGTACGAAAGCCCGACTGGAACCGCGCCGACCTCAACGGTCTCGTCGCAGCGTGCCGCACAGCGGGCAGGCGGATTCAGGAGCTGTGCTCGCGATTCGGTCCCGATACGTACACCTCGACGCTCGACGCGCTGCTCGACCGCAACTACCGGGCCATGAAAGCCCTGCTGCAGATGGTGTTCAAGGACGGCGAGACGCTGTCGTTCACCGACTACATCTGCGACGACGGCGTCGGCTACGGTCCGTACGAGCTCAAGATGAGCCTGACTCGCAACGGCGACAAGGTGCTCATCGACCTGACCGGGAGCAGCCCGCAGGCACAGGGCCCGATCAACTACTTCATCAACGAGAACCTGATGCGGATGTTCTTCGGGATCTACATGATCACCGTCGCCGATCCGCAGATCCTGTGGAACGACGGGTTCTATCCGCTGGTCGACGTGAAGATCCCGGAGGAGTCGTTCTGGAAGCCGAAGCATCCGGCTGCGTTGAACGGTCGCAACCACGGCATCGGCCGGGTCTTCGACCTGTTCGGCGGGTTGCTGGGGCAGACGAACCCCGATCTGCTGAACGCCGCGGGCTTCTCGTCGTCGCCGCACTTCATGTACTCCGGCAACTACACCGATCCGGAGCGCAAGGGGGAGTGGTTCCAGCTGTACTCGATCGGGTTCGGTGGCATTCCCGGCCGGCCGATCGGCGACGGACCAGACGGACACTCACTGTGGCCGTCGTTCGTGAACATCCCGTGCGAGTACCTCGAGTCTTACTATCCAATGCGCATTGAGCGTTGGGAGACGATCAGCGACACCGGCGGGGCCGGTCTACATCGAGGCGGCAACGGCGTCGAGGTCGCGTACCGGTTCCTGGAGCCGGGCACGATCGCGATCCACGACGACCGCTGGCTCACGTACCCGTGGGGTGTCAACGGCGGCGCGCCCGGTGCGCGTGGACGCAAGTGGATCGACCGCGCCGACGGGAGCAGCGAGATCCTGCCCAGCAAGGTGCACGACGTTCACGTCCATCCGGGTGACGTGCTGCATTTCGTCACCTGGGGAGGCGGCGGTTGGGGCGACCCGCTCGAACGCGACCCCGAGCTCGTCTCGCTGGAGGTACGCCGCGGGTTGGTCAGCGCCGACGGAGCCCGCGAGTACGGCGTGGTGTGCGACCGAGACGGTGTCGTGGATGCGGTGGCGACCGAGGAGCTGCGTACGGCGATGCGCTCGTACCGGCCGGACGTACTGCCGACGTTCGACGCGGGACCGCCGCTTGCGACGATCCTCGAGCGGTGCCAAGAGGAAACCGGCCTGCCGGCGCCGAAGCCCCCGGTTGCGTTGTGAGCCGCAGATGACTGTCCATGCTTCAGGTTTCGCGGGCACGTTGACGCCAGGCGAGCGCCCGGCCGTACTCGCGATCGACCTGATGGCCGCGTACTTCACGCCCGGCAGCGAGTTCTGTCTGCCGTCGCGTGACTGTCTCGATTCGGCGGCTCGGGTCGTCGGGTCGGCGCGCAGTGCAGGAGTACCCGTGATTCACACGCGAGTCGAGTTCGCCCCCGCAGGGCTCGACGGCGGTGTGTTCATGCGCAAGGTACCCGCGTTGCGTGCCCTTGCGGGCGGTGGCGACCTCGGGCGGATCATGCCCGAGGTCGCCCCGCTCGCGGAGGAGCTGGTCGTGGTGAAGCAGTACGCGAGTGCGTTCTTCGGCACGTCCCTGGCATCGACGCTGAACGCGCTCCGCGTCGACACGGTCCTGATCACCGGGGTCAGTACGAGTGGCTGCGTACGCGCGAGTGCGGTCGACGCCATCCAGCACGGGTTCGTACCTCTCGTCGTGCGTGATGCGGTCGGCGACCGCGGGCCCGAACCGCACGAGGCGAACCTGTTCGACCTCCAAGCCAAGTACGCCGAGGTCGTCGACGAGGCGAACGCCGTTGCCTACTTGAAGGATCGATGATGGTGCAGATCCTGGAAGTCGCACCTCGCGACGGCCTCCAAAACGAGGCGACGCACCTGTCGACCGACGACAAGGTCGAGCTCGTGGCTCGCGCGGTGGCCGCCGGAGCGCGCCGCGTCGAGGTCACCAGCTTCGTCCATCCGAAGGCCGTGCCCCAGCTTGCCGATGCCGAGGACGTGATGGCGGCGGTCGAGCGCGTCGACGGCGTCAGCTTTGCGGGCCTGGTGATGAACGAACGCGGCCTCGACCGTGCGATCGCCGCCGGCGTCGACGAGGTCGATGTTGTCGTGGTCGCGTCCGACACGTTCTGTCAGCGCAACCAGAACATGACGACCTGGCAGGCGTGCGAGATCGCGACACGCCTGGTGGCGAAGGCGCGTACGGCCGGTTTGTTCACCACGGTGACGATCGGTGCATCGTTCGGATGCCCGTTCGAGGGCGAGGTGCCTGTCTCCCGACTGCGCGACGTCATCGCGCGCGTCGTCGACACGGGTCCGGATGAGCTCGCATTGGCAGACACGATCGGGGTGGGCGTACCGAGCGATGTACGGGAACGCGTCGGGGTTGCGCGGTCGATCGCAGGTGATGACGCCGCATTGCGACTGCACCTGCACGACACCCGCAACACGGGGGTCGCGAATGCCGTTGCTGGGTTGGAGTCTGGCGTACAGACACTCGATGCGAGCATCGGCGGCGCCGGAGGGTGTCCGTTTGCGCCGAATGCGACCGGCAACGTCGCAACCGAGGACCTCGCGTACGCGTTCGCCCGGATGGGCGTCGACACCGGTCTCGACCTGAACTCGCTGATCGACTCCGCCACCTGGTTGGAGGACCGACTCGGCAAACAGCTGCCCAGCGCACTCGCCCGTGCGGGCGACTTTCCGGCGACCTGATTCGGCGGAGTTCGGTGCGTAGTCGTTGGTCTGCGGGCGTGGCACCAACGACTACGCACCGAACTTTGCGGGCGGACTGGCAGTACGCCGGAGACTCAGCCCGATGACTCCCGCGAGCGCGGTGATGGCGGCCAGACAGATGCCCGCGCCGGTGAGACCGTAGAGCGCGAGTCCGAGACCTCCGGCACCGGCACCGATGAAGACACCGAGGCTCATCCCGGCTGCGGTCACGCTCAGCAGCTGTGTCGGCGAGCCCTCCGCGCGCGCGACGATCAACGATGTCACCGCGGCGGCGGTCGCGGCATGGCCGATGCTTATCAACGCTGTCGAGGCGAGTGCCGCGATCAGCTCGGTCGTCGTGAAGACGACCACCGTCCCGATCGACGCCACCGTCACACCAGCGGTGAGCAACACGTACGGTCGCGCGTTCTTGCCGGCGACATTGACCCAGCGACCGGAGACGAGGTTCGAGACAAAGAACCCAGCACCGCTGATCGTCCACACCATCGTCACCTGCTGTGGCGTCGTGTCGAAATACTCGGTGTACGCCACGGCGAGATAGGCGAGGTACCCCATCAAGCCGGCCGTACGAAGGGTTGCGATCACCACGAGCCGCCGTGCGACGGAATCGCGCATGAGCAAGGCGAACGACGCACGGTGCGTGAGAGGCGCCGTCGACGCGGCCGGTTGTGGAGGTCTGCGGAGTACCACCCAGCCAGCCAATGCGATGGCGACACCGGCGACCACGAGCAAGCAACCGCGCCAGCCACCCCACGTCGCAAGAACTCCCACCAGCGGCCCGGCCAGCACGGCTCCGAGCGACTGCGCTGCCGTGACGGTCGTGGCCGCCCGTCCGGCGAGCGCCGTGTCGGCGTGGCGGTCCGCGGCTGCAGCGAGCAGGCTCGGCGTCAACATCGCGATCGCCGTGCCGACGCCGAGGCAGAACAGCAGCGCGGTTGCGATCGAGGCGTACGAAGCCGCCAACGACACCAACGCAAGCAGGCCGAGTGAGATGCTGATACCGCGCGTACGTCCGAGCCGGTCGAGCAGTGGAGCGACCGCCACCCCCGTCACGAATGCCGCGACCCCGCCGACCCCGCGGAGTACACCGAGCACGCTCGCGTCCGTACCGACGTCTGCTGCGATGTCGACGAGGTGCGTGGAGTAGACCGTGAACGGCAGCAGGCCGACGACCGCAGCGAGGCACAGCAGCCTGAGGTCGTACGCCTCGCCCCGCGGAACCTTCGAGGAGGGCTCAGCCGTCGAGGTCACGGAGGTACGCCCCGAACTTCTCGAGCCCGTCGATGTTGCGCGGGCTACTGATGCCTTCGTTGTAGTCGAGGATGAAGTAGTTGTCGTTCTGCACGGCGGGGAGGTCACGGGTGATCGGCGAGCTCTCCAGGAAGTCGATCTTCTTCTTCGCCGGCAGGTCGCCGTAGTCGAGGATGACGATCACCTCCGGTTGTTCCTTCACGACGGACTCCCAACTCACCTGCGTCCAGCGCTCATCGAGGTCGGCGAAGATGTTGCGGCCGCCGGCGAAGCGCGTGATGTCGTTGGGCGGCACCTGGTTGCCGGCGGTGAACGGCTGGTCGGTGCCGGAGTCGTACAGGAACACCGGCACGGGGTCGCCTTCCGGTGCGTTCGCGCGTACGTCGGCGACCCGCTTCTTGAAGTCGGCGACCACCTCGGCGGCGCGGTCTTCGACGCCGAAGATCTCGCCGAGCCGGACGAGGTCGGTGTAGAGACCCTCGAAGGGCGTCACCTCGATCGGGTGCTCGGGGTAGTTGTAGCAGGACTCCGCGTGCATGAAGCTCTGGATGCTCAGGCCGTCGAGGATCTCCGGCGTGATGCCGCGATCGATACTGAAGCCCGACTCCCAGCCGGCGACGACGAAGTCGGCGTTCGCGTCGACGACGAGCTCGCGGTTGAGCAGATCGTCGCCGAGGAACTCGACCTTCTCGTACTCGTCCGCGTACGGCGACTCCTCGACGGGCGGGTTCGCGGGCGGCATGACGTAGCCGTGTACGTGGTCGGCGAGTCCGAGCGCGAACATCTTGTCGGCACTGCCCCCTTCGTACACGACCGCTCGCTCGGGTTCGGTGTACTCGACCTTCTCGCCGCAGCGTTCGACGGTGGCCGTACGACGACCTTCATCGCCGCTCACTTCGGCTCCGCAGGCGACGAACAGGGGACAGGTGATCGCGAGTAGCCCGATCGTGGTTCGTCTCCGGTGGTGGTTCCGCATTGCGGTGTTCCTTTCTGGCTGGTCCAGCGCCGCCAACGGCGTACAACAGCTGGGGCTGGCCGGTGAGTGGATGGCATACGAGCGTTGCGTCGACGCCGAAGACATCGCGTACGAGGTGCGGCGTGAGGATGTCCTCGACTTGGCCGTACGCGACGAGTCGTCCCTCGGACATCACCGCGAGGCGGTCGCACGTCGCTGCGGCGAGGTTGAGGTCGTGGAGCACGACGAGGATGGTGAGCTCCGTCGTGGCGAGATGTTCGAGCACGTCGATCTGATGGCGGAGATCGAGGTGGTTGGTGGGCTCGTCGAGAACGAGCACCGACGGCTCTTGGGCGAGTGCGCGGGCGATGAGCACGCGTTGGCGTTCGCCGCCCGAGAGCGTGGTGACGAGGCGATCGGCGAGGTCGAGAACGCCGAGCTTGCGCATGGCATCGGCGCAGACGTCGTGCTCCGAGTCCGAGAGCGCCTCGTTTCCGCGGTGGTGCGGCGCCCGGCCGAGAGCGACGACCTCCCAGGCGGTGAAGTCGAGATGGGTGTCGTGCTGCTGGGCGAGTGCGGCGAGCCTCAACGCGCTTTGTCGAAGGCTCTGCGTCGCGACGTCGGTGCCGCCGAGGCGCACGACTCCGGTGGTGGGCCGCAACGCGCGGTACGCGCAGCGCAAGACCGTCGACTTGCCGGAGCCGTTGGGTCCGATGATGCCGACCGTCTCGCCTCTTTCGACGTCGAGGCTCAAGGCGTCGACGATGCGCTTGCCGTCGGCGATGACGCCGAGGCCGTCGAACTGTAGGTCCATCAGCGACCCGCGAACACGTAGTTGCGACGCCGCATCAGCAGTATGAACACCGGTACGCCGACCAGCGCTGTGATCGCGCCGAGCGGCAGTTCGCGCGGAGCCGCGACCGTACGAGAGATGAGGTCGACCCACACCATCAGCACGGCTCCGGCAAGCGGAGCGACCGCGAGCACGCGTACATGTGCAGCGCCGACGACGAGGCGCACGATGTGCGGAACGATGAGCCCGACGAAGCCGATCGCGCCGCTGACCGCCACCATCGCGGCCGTCATCAGCGATGCGACGCCGAACAGGAGCGTACGACTGCGCGCGGCGTCGACGCCCAGCGACGCGGCGGATTCGTCGCCGAGCGCCAGTACGTCGAGGGTCCGGCTACGTCGCCAGAGCCAGCCGATCCCGAGCAGCGTGACGCCCGCGACGAGGGGAAGTGCATCCCAGGTCGCGGCGCCGAAGCTGCCCATCGACCAGAACAGCACGGTGCTCGTCGCCTCGGACGAGGGTTGGAGGTAGATCAGCACACTGGTGACGGCCTGGAACCCGAACGACATCGCGACCCCGACCAGTACGAGGCGTAGCGGCGAGACTCCGGTGCGGCCGGATGCAGCGACGTACACCAGAACGGTCGCCGCGAGCGCACCGAGGAACGCGCCGGTGGAAACCGCGTAGATGCTGAGTCCGGCGAGCAGCCCGAACGTCGAAACGACCACAGCACCGACGGATGCGCCCGAGGAGATACCGAGTACGAACGGGTCGGCGAGCGCGTTTCGTACCAGCGCCTGCGCCGCCACGCCGACGGCTCCCAACCCGGCACCGACGACAGCGGCCAGCAGCACGCGCGGCGTACGTATCTGCCAGACGATCTGGTACGTCGTCGCCTCATCGGACCCGACGGTGCCGCCCGTGATCGCGGCCCACAGGTAACGCGCGGTGTCCGAGACCGCTACGTACGCCGATCCGGTGCCGATCGCGACCAGAACCGAAGCAAGTAAGCAGCTGGCGAGGATGCCGCAGACGGCGAAGCTGCGAAGACCGCCGGTGCGGGCGGACGCAGATTGCCCGGGCGTGCCGGCCGTCGGGGCATTTGTACGAAGGAGCACCCGAGCACTCTAATAAGAATGACTCTCACATGCAATAAGGGTTCCCGATGATCCAAGCGCCGCGAAGCAGTCCGTGATCCGGTTATCGTCGAGTCGTGAGCGATGCCGCCTCTCCGTCGGTCTTGGTCATCGGGCTGGATCCGTACCGAGTTCCGGGGCCATGGGATCCGAAGCCGGTCGCCGACGGGATCGACGACGGCCTGGCCGAGTTCGCCCGGCATGGGGTGGACATCGAGACGTGTTTGATCGGCCTCGACGGGAGCGACGATGTCGAGGAGGTCGTACGCACCGCGCTGCGTTCGCGCCGCTGGGACTGCGTCACGGTGGGCGGCGGATTGAGGCATTCCGACGATCAGATCGAGCTGCTCGCAACCGTGGTGAATCTGATCCGCACGCATGCGCCGGATGCCGCCATCGCCTTCAACAGCAAGCCGACCGACACGTACGAGGCCGCAGCTCGCTGGATCGTGTGAGGCGTCGATGCGCTTGCGCGCGGGTTCCGGCACGAAGCAGTTTGGCGTCGGCTAGACACTGACGACCTGCACTAGGTCGTTGATACCGACGAAGTCGCCAGCATTGCGGGTGTACAGGCGTGCCGCATGTGCATGCGCAGTCGCCGCGATCAATAGATCCATCGTGCGCGCTCGAGGCTAGGGTCGACGACATCAGACGAGTGCGGCAGAAGAGGTCGAGCAACTCGTGTGAGCTCGCCTTCTTGCCGATGCATCACACGGCAGCGAGGTGTCCGTAGACGCACGCTCGGTCTCGTGGTCGCCCGCCTACACGTACCGCTTCGCGATCCGAGTGAGTGTGACGGCGCCGACGGGTCGGAGGGGGTGCAGCGGATCGGGGTCGGCCGAACCAGTCGGTCCGCCGAGCTCGGTGTGTGCAACGGCGCTCATGGCGACATACGCGTCCATCGGCTCCCACCCCTTACCGTCGACGAGGTGATGGAAGGCCGCCTCATACGCGGTACGCACCGACTCGTGAACCGGGTCTCCGAGCCCGACGAACACGAGTTCCTCGCCCGTGTCGAGGAACGGGAGGTCAATTCCTGCGGCCGGCAGCACGTCGACCGAAACCGTCGCACGCCCGGCGGCCTCGATGGCGACGAACGAGGACTCGCCACGGCTCATCACGGCGTGGATATCGCCGATCGACAACAGTGCGCCCTCTACCTGGACGGGGAGGTAGACGGTCGTCCCAGGGCGTGCGTCGGTGAGGTCCATGTTGCCGCCGGTCGGATACGACGGCATCACGGTCGATGCCTCGCCGCTCGACGGCGCGACGCCGATGCAGCCGATCATCGGTGCGGGTGCGACGACGAGGGTGTCGCTCAGATGTACGCCGTCGCTGTCGATCGGGATTCTGCGTACGATCATGTCGTCGCCCATGATCGGTGACAGCGCGCCGGCGCCGGGGAGGTAAACCGACCAGCCGTGCGGCGCGAGGTCGACGTCGTGGATGGTCACGGCGAGTGCGTCACCGACCGATGCACCCTCGACGTAGACCGGTCCCGTGATCGGGTTCAGGGGTGACGTCAGCTTCGCCAGGTCCAGGACGTCGGCCATTTCTGCGTACGCGGCGTCGTCGGTCTCGAATGTGATTCGATCACCCGCGCCGGCCACGACGCGCCGGGCCGGGTCGCGGTCCGCGGAGAAGCCGGTGGCGCTCTCGCTCTTGGCGATGAAATGCTCAGCCATCGTTTGCCTCCTGCGCGACCACTGCGTGGGCGGCCCGAATCCCCGTGCCCTTCGAGCGGTAGTAGAGCAACACAACGACACCGATCGCCAGCCAGACCAAGCCGCCGGTCTTCGCGTTGGCTTCGGCGTTCCACAGGACGTACCCGATGATGCAGAAGCCGATGATCGGCGAGACCAGATGGAGGAAGTATCGGCGGCTGCGCGTCCGTACCGTGTAGTGCGAGACGACGGAGACGTGGAGGAGTAGGAAGCTGGTCAACGCGCCGAAGTTGACCAGCGACGAGATCAGTCCGATCTGCCCGACGAAGAACACGCCCAGGATCAAGGTGAGCGCGCCGACGAGCAGGATCGCACGCTCAGGCACCTTGGTCTTGCTGTTGATGTGGGACAGGAAACCGGGAAGCTTTCCGTCGCGACTCATCGAGAACAGAAGGCGCGATGTCGCGCTCTGGGCAGCGACTGCGTTCGCGAGACCGACGGCCAGCGCATTCGCGAAGAGGAAAGCGATCTCCCAGCCATGGGAGCTCACGGACTCGACGATCGAAAAGAACGCGTTGTTTGCCTCGTCGTCGGGGAACGATGTCTTGTCGGGTACGAGTGACGCCGCCAGCCAGGTCTGGGTGACGAAGAACGTCGCGACGAGGACGAGCGCCGACACCATCGCAATGCCGGCCGACTTACGCCCGTGCTTTGCCTCCTCGCTGAGCGTGGCGATGCCGTCGAACCCGAGGAAACTCAAGACGGCGATCGAGAGAGCCGTTGCGGCGAGTCCCGGAGTGAACTCGGCCGAGTTGAAGACCGGCTTGATCGAGAACTCCGCGCCATTGGTGCCCTGCGCGATCGCAGCGACGGCCATGACGATGAAGATGACGACGAAGATGAGTTCGCCGATGAGGAACAAGCGGTTCACGATCGCGGTGAACGAGATGCCGATGTAGTTGATCGCCGTGTTGATGAGCAGGAAGAGGACGACCCACATGAACTTCGGTACGTCGGGGAATATGCCGCTCATCGACTCGGCGGCGAAGACGTACAGCAGGGTCGGGATCAGCAGGTAGTCGAGCAGGATCGTCCAGCCCGACATGAACCCGAGGTGTTCGTTCAGTCCTCTCCCCACATAGGAGTAGACCGACCCGGCGATCGGGAACGCTTTCGCCATCTGCGCGTACGAGAGTGCCGTGAAGATCATCGCGACGAGGCCGATGAGGTAGACCAGCGGCACCATGCCCTTCGACTCGTTGAACACGACGCCGAAGATCGCCCATGGCGCGATCGGCACCATGAAGACGAGGCCGTAGACGACGAGGTCGAGGGTCGACAGCGAACGGTCGAGCTCCTGCTTGTAGCCGAACTCGGCGAGTTCGTTGGAAGACGGCGCGGTGGGGGAGCGATCGGTCATGGAGGGTCCTAGCGGGTGATGTGATGGTGGGTCATGCGACGGAGTCCCCGCGGTCCGCGTCGTTCAGGAAGGAGCCGACGACGTCGAGAAACGCTTCGGGCTCCTCGACGTGTGGCATGTGGCTGGAGTCGGAGAAGACATGGGCACGTGCGCCATCGATTCGATCGAGGAACGGTTGCCAGGTGGCAGGCGTCGCCTCGTCGTGAGCGCCGGCGACGACGAGAGTCGGGACGCGGATCTCGTGGAGACGGTCGATCACCGACCAGTCCTTGAGGGTGCCGATGACGTGGAACTCGCTCGGCCCGTTCATCGTGTGGTAAACGGTCGGATCAGCATCGATCTGCGCGAAGCTGGCGGCGATGTCGGGCGGCTCGGGCACGATGCGGCATACGTGTCGCTCGTAGAAGACCTTCATGGCTTCGGCGTACGCGGGCGCGTCGGTCGTACCTGCGCGCTCGTGCTCGAGCAACGTCGCCTGCACCTCGGAGGGCAGTTGCGCGCGTAGCTCGTTCGCAGCCTTGAGCCACAGCGGCATCGACGCCGGGCTGTTGCAGAGCGTGAGGCTGCGTACGCCCGCTGGATGCGCGAGCACGTACTCCGGCGCGAGCATGCCGCCCCAGGACTGCCCGAGGAGATGGTAGTCGTCGGCGATGTCGAGGTGCTCGACAAGATGGGCGAGCTCGTCGACGAAGAGGTCGATGGTCCACATCGCCGGATCGGCGTTGGGGAGATGAGTGCTGTTGCCACAGCCGAGCTGGTCGTAGTGGATCACCGCACGGTCGTCCTTGGCGAGGTCGGCCATGGCGAGGCAGTAGTTGTGTGCGGCGCCCGGGCCGCCATGGAGGACGACGAGTGGCGTCTTGCCGGACCCCAGATCACCAGCGATCCGGTACCACGTTCGGTGACCGCGGAATGGCATCTCGCCGGTCGTCACCGCGTTGCCCGTGCTGGTCATGGCGCTCCCGTACGATCTGAATTCACAAACAGGCGATAGTGAAACACCTAAAAGGTCTGGTGACAATACCTTTGATGGAAAAGGCGGGGATATGACGGAGCGTGACGGCCCGCCCGTCGAGCTCGGGGGCGTGCAGAAGCTGTCGGCGGTGCAGCAGGTCTACGACAAACTCGTCACGGCCATTGCTGTCGGCGTGTACTCGCCGGGCGATGCATTGCCGGCCGAACGTGACCTCGCCCCGATGCTCGGCGTGAGCCGGGCGACCCTCCGCCAGGCCATCACTCAGATCGTCGACCTCGGACTCCTCGAATCGCGGCGGGGGCGCGCCGGCGGCACGTTCGTGACCCGAAAATCATGGAAAGAACTGGCGCCGGAAGCTGCGCGTCGTGCGCTCGAGTCGAACCTTCCCGATATGGAGGACCTCTTCGATTATCGCTGTCAGGTCGAGGGGATGATCGCGCGCACCGCAGCGCAGCGTTGTACCGAAATCGACCGTGCCGAACTGCGGTCGCTGATGAGCGAGTTCGCGTCCGCTACCGACGATATGTCTCTCGCGCGGCGAATCGACAGACGATTCCATGCCCGCATAGCGACTACAGCGCGTAACCGACATCTCGCTGAGTTGAGTCGGCGACTCACGGCCGAAGCGACGCTTGGCTTTGACTCCGAGCCGTACACCGAGGAGTTCTACGCGCTCGCGCTCGCCGAGCACCGCCAGCTCGCTGATGCCGTATGCGAAGGCGATCATGGACGCGCCAATGACATCGCGGTGCACCACTTCCGTATCACTGCGCTTACCCTTCGCTCGGCGCTCGAGCAGGTACGCAAGGGGTAGCCGAACGGGTTGTCTCCGCCTCTTTGCCTGTGACGCGTCGTCCACCCCAGAGGCGCTCATGCGTACAGGTTCGGAGTCCACGTTCGGGCAGCCGACCGGGTGGGCGCGTCGTCGGACTTGTCGCGTTCGGACTCGTCGAGACCGGTTGTTAAGTGCGCAAAAGTACGACATCTGCGATACTAAGTACGTAAAAATACGTAGTTAGCGGAGTTCTTCGTGGATAGTGTGCTCGTGTTCAGCGGTGACCTGCCGGCGTCCACCATCAGTGCGATGGTCGGGCGTGGGTCGTTGCAGCGCGTCGCAGCGGGCGTCTACGTACGAACCGGAAACGATCCGGCCGAGGTGGTGCGCCGAGAGTGGCACACCATTGTCGGTCGACTGTTCCCCAACGCCGTGATCACCGACAGGTCGGCGCCGTCGGGCGGCCCAGTCGACGGGGTTCTCTACCTCGCACGTGAGGCTCGTGCCCGCGATGCGACGTTGCCGGGTCTTCGCGTACGAGCACGTCGCGGCGCTGGGCCACAGGCCGATGACGTTCCACTTCCGGGCGGCCTTCACCTCGCGTCGGCCGCTCGCGGCCTCGCAGAGAACACTCGAGAGTCTCGGCAGCGTACGGGTGTCGCTCGCACCCTCGATGACCGGGAGCTCGGCGACTGGGTCGATCGGATCTGCCGTAACGAAGGCGAGCAACGCCTGGCGGAGCACCGGCAGCGGGCGAAGGACCTTGCTGACGTACTCGCTGTACCGGCCGGGAGATTGGCGCGTCTCGATGAGCTCGTCGGCCTTGCACTCGCTACGCGTAACGTGACGACGGCAAGCCCCGCCCTTGCATCCCGTTCGACAGGCATCCCCGTCGACCAGGGGAGAGTCGAGCTGTTCGAGAGCCTGGTCAACGCGCTATCTAGGGCGGCCCCGCAGAGTCGGCCCGCACCCGAACCGGAGCTCGTACGCTTCGAGCCATTCGCAGAGGCGTACTTCTCGAACTTCATCGAGGGCACGGAGTTCGACTTCGACGAAGCCGCTCAGATCGTGTTCGATGGCGAGATCCCTCAGGCGCGGCCACAAGACGCACACGACATCATCGGTACGTACCGCCTCCTTGCCGACACCTCGGAGATGCGGGTCGCTGTACGCGATGCCGCCGACTTCGAGGAGACGGTGCGGCGGCGGCATCGCCGGATCATGGAAGGGCGTCCGGAGGTCCGGCCGGGCGAGTTCAAGCAGCGCGCCAATCGGGCTGGTGGCACGACCTTCGTCGAACCGACCTTGGTACGTGGAACCCTTGCGGCCGGTTTTGCCCTACGGGAGCACCTCGATACGGCATGGGAGCGTGCCGTCTACATTGCCTTTGTGATCGCCGAGGTGCATCCGTTCGACGATGGCAATGGGCGAGTTGCGCGAGCCATGATGGCTGCCGAACTCGATATCGGTGCGCAGAGCCGCATCATCGTCCCGACCGTCTTCCGTACCGACTACCTTGACGGGCTACGAATGCTGTCGCGACGGGGAGACTCGTCGGTGTTCATCAAGGCAATGCGGTACGCCCACGACTTCACGGCGAGCATCGACTTCTCGGGCTACAACCAGATGCGTGAGCAGCTGGAGGAGGCGAATGCGTTCAACGAACCTGAGAGCGGTGACCGCCTCCGGATTCGTGGGTCGCATCTGTCCAACGAAGTCACCGCGCCGTGGCGCCGCCGGCGTTGAGGCTTCGTCGGCTGTGCCGTCGATGCGCTCGATGGAAGACCTCAGATCGCTGAGCGCCGGCTCATTGGGGAAGGAGCCTGACCCGGCCAGGCCAACCTGCGATGTCGCGCAGTCACAGTCGGCTCTCGCGGTCGTAGTTCTTGCCCAGGAACGCCGGCTGCCGCGCCCAGCGGAAGGCGAAGATCATCACGATCAGGGTCGCGACGTACGGAAGCATCAGCACGAACTGATGGGGGATCGCGATGTCCGCGACCTGTGCGCGCAGTGCGAGTACGTCCATTCCGGCGAAGAACGCTGCGCCGGCAACGACGTAGTGCGGGCGCCAGCCACCGAGGAAGGCTAGCGCGATCACGAGCCACCCACGCCCGCCGACCAGCCCTTCGGTGAACGTGCCCGTGTAGACCATCGGCAGGTACGCGCCGCCCATGGCGACGAGCGCGCTGCCGGCGACGCCCGCGTAGATGCGTGTGGCGTTGACCTTGATGCCGAGGCTGTCTGCGGCCTTCGGGTTTTCTCCGACCGAACGGAACTTCAGCCCCGCATTCGTACGGTAGAGGAACCAGTACAGCCCGCCCGAGAGCAGGAACGCGAAGTAGACGACAAGGTCGTGGTCGAACAGCGCCGGCCCGATCTCGGGGATCTTCGACAGCAGCGGGATCGGGTAGTCGGTGAGGGTCGGGATGAGCGGCGGTTCGAGCGTCACGCCGATCACCACACGGTAGAGCAGGGTCGCCAGGCCGAGCGACGCGAAGTAGAGCGCCAGGCCCACGACGAACTGGTCGAGTCGCAGCGCCGTGCTGGTGTACGCGAGTACGAGTCCGAAGAGGCCGCCGACGGCCGCAGCGACGAGTAGTCCGACCGTGTTGCTTCCGACCTCGAAGCTGGCCAGGAAGCCCACCGATGCGCCGAGCACCATGACGCCTTCCTGCGAGACGTTGAAGATGCCGGCGCGACCGCTGAGTACGGTGCCCTGGGCGGCAAGGAGGAACGGCACCATCGCCGGGATCATCAACGCAATGAAGTCGACTACCTCGTTCATGCTGCGCTCCTCACGCGATCACGTACGACATCGCTCAACAGAAGGAAGATGAGGATCAACGCCTCGACGATCAGCACTACTTCGACCGGCACCTGAGCGCTCCGTTGCATGGCGCTCGCTCCGACTTCGAGGACCGCGATGCCGAAGGCGACGAGCGGAACGGCCACCGCATGGCCGCGTGCCATCAACCCGACGATGATGCCGAGGATCAGGAAGTTCGACTGCATGCCCTCGAGCATGTTGCCGTGGACGCCGGCGACCTCGATCGCACCGGCAAGACCGGCGACTGCACCACCCAGGATCAGGCCGCCAAGAGTCAGCCGACGCGTTCGTACGCCGTGGACGAGCGATGCTCGTGCGTTCGCGCCGACCGCGCGGAGGTCGAACCCAGATGTGGTGCTGCGCATCGAGACCCCGATCGCGATGCTGAGTACCAGCGCAACGAGTACACCGGTGTGCATTGCCGGCTCACCGATGCCCGGGAGCATCCCGCCGTCGCCGATGGGTGTCGTGGCCGGATGTCCTGCGCCGACGTCCGGCCAGGTTTCGGACGCCACATAGTCGATCACCTCGAACGACACGAAGTTCAGCAGGACCGTGCTGAGGATCTCGTTGACGCCGAACCGCACCAGGAGCACTGCCGCGATACCGGCCCACACGGCGCCGCCGAGCACACCCGCGATGATGACCGCTGGAAGCAGTACGACGCCGGGCAGGTCGGAGAACGTGATGCCGACGGCGACACCGGTAGTTGCTCCGATCAGCAGTTGGCCTTCGGTTCCGATGTTGAACTTGCCCGACGCCAGGGGAATCGTGAAAGCGAAAGCACATAAGGCAATCGGGACCCACTTATGCAACGTCTCGACGAAGCCGAACGATGTCGAGAATGACGTGGTCACTACCGACTTGAAGGCTGCCATCGGATCGTTGCCGAGTGCCACGATGAGAAGCCCGCCGACCACCAGTGCGGCGATCACCGAGAGCGTGTACGGCACCACAGCCCATGCGATGCGCGAAGCGCGAGACTCATGCATCGGAGTGCTCCAATCCGGTCATCGCGCGGCCGACCACATACGGGTCGACGGCTCCGCGCGGCCATTCACCGGTGAACCGACCGGCATACAACGCGAACACTCGGTCCGACAGCGTGACGACCTCGTCGAGGTCCTCGGACAGCACGAGCACGGCGCAGCCGTCATCCATCGCCGCGCGTACCTGCTCGTAGACGAACTGGGTCGAATGCAGATCGAGACCGCGCGTCGGGTTGTGCAGGATCAACAGCTTCGGCTCGTGTGCGAATGCACGGGCGAGGATGACCCGCTGAATGTTGCCGCCGGACAGATCACCGGCCTGCGCGGACGGCCCGCTCGCGCGTACGGAGAACCGTTCGATCGTCTCGACGGCTCGTGCACGCGCCTTCCGCCAGTCGATCAGGCCGTATCGCTTGATCTTGTTGCTGGACTGCGATCCGAGCAGGAGATTCTCGGTGATGCTGGAGGTCGGCAGAATGCCGTCGCGATGCCGGTCCTCGGGTACGTACGCAACGCCGCTGCGCAACCACCGTGCGGTCGGCGCACCGGTCAGGTCGGCGCCGCCGACGTGGACGGTGCCGTGCTCGGCCACGCGTACGCCGGCGAGCGCTTCGGCGAGCTCCACTTGGCCGTTGCCGGATACGCCTGCAATTCCGACGCATTCGCCTTCGTCGAGGGTGAGGTCTAGGCCGTCGATCAGGCGCACACCGTGGTCGTTGCGTACGGTCAGGCGGGCAGCTTCCACGGCGACCGCGCGGTCACTGACCGATTCTCCACCGGTCGCCACGTCGGTGGCCTCGACGACTCCGGTCGCGACGACGGTTGCGCTTTCCTCGTCGCCGGTGTCATCGACCGACTCGCCGATCATCGCCGACGCGAGCTCTTCTGGGCTCGTGTTCGCGCGATCGTACGTTGCGACACGACGGCCCTCGCGCATCACGGTCATCCGGTCGCAGACCTGCATCGTCTCGCGGATCTTGTGTGTGATCAGGATGACGCTCATCCCGTCGTCGACCATCGCACGCAGTGACTCGAAGAGGTCATCGACCTCCTGCGGAGTGAGGTTGGTCGTCGGCTCGTCGAAGACCAGGACTTTCGAGCGTCGGTAGAGGGCTTTCAAGATCTCTACCCGCTGACGTACGCCGACCGGTAGGTCCTCGATGATCGCGTCCGGGTCGACGGCGAGCCCGAACCGTTCGCTCAGCTCGACGATTTCGGCGCGGGCAGGAGCAGTGTCGACTCGCAGCGCACCGGGTTGCCGCGTGCCGAGGACGATGTTGTCGAGTACGGAGTAGGACTCCACCTGCAGGAACGTCTGGTGCACCATCCCGACACGTACGTCGATCGCGTCGCGCGGTGATGAGATGTCGACTTGTACGCCGTCGATCGAAACGGTGCCGGAGTCGGCTTTGTACAGCCCGTACAGGACGTTCATCAGGGTCGTCTTCCCGGCGCCGTTGCCGCCGAGTAGCCCGTGCACCTCGCTGGGTGCGACGTGCAGGTCGACGCCGTCCAGAGCCGTGACGGACCCGAACTTCTTGATGATCTCGCGCATCTCGAGGCGCGGTGGGGGAGTCATCACGAACCCTCCGTCTGGTCGAGCTCAACCTCTATGTCGCCGCTCTCGACGCCGTTGATGGCTTCTTCGGTGGCTTTTCGTACGTCGTCGGGCAAGGCGTCCCCGAGGTCGATACTCGCGCCCGTACCGAAGTTCATCTGGTAGTAGCCAGAACGCTTGCCGTCGTCGATCTGCTTACGTATCTCCTCGATCGGCCCGGTGAAGTCGTAGACGACGGACGCGGCGTAATGGTCGGGGCCGTTCGCCGACTTGTTCGTGTACTTGACCGAGATCCATGCGTCGCCGGGGTCTTCCTCCTTGACCGCCTGGAAGGCGCCGACCACAGCGAGGTTCAGCGACGTGAGGATGACGTCGCTTCCGTCGGAGATGAGCTGGGACGTGAGCTGTTGCGCCCGGATGGTGTCGTTGAAGTCGCCGGTCCACACCCGTCTCAACTCGACGTCCTTGCCCGAGTCCTTGATGCCCTGTTCGACGGCGTTGACCTCTGCGTACGAAAAGGGAAGCGACAGTCCGCCGAGGTAGCCGACCTGGCCGGTCTCCGACAGGTTGGCTGCCATCGTGCCGAGCGGGTAGAAGACCGTGTGGAAGTTTCGGTCGAGGACCCAGACGTTCTTGGGTTGAGACTCGGGTTTGCCGTCGAACTCGCCGATGAACGTGACATCCGGATTGCGTTGGGCGACGGCCGCCGTGGCCTCGTAGAACTGCGATCCGTGGGTCCATACGATGTCGTACCCGTCGGAGACGTACTCCTCGATGACGCGCTCGGCGTCGGGGACCTCGACGCTCTCCGAGTACGCGATCTTGACCGAGTCGCTCTCGATGTCCTCGAGTGCCTTCGCACCGAGTGCGTTGTAGTCGGCATCCGTCGTCGGCCCGGAGAACACACCTGCCATGCGTACGTCATAGTCGTCCTCGACGAGCGAAGAGCACGCCGGCACCAGGATCAGCATCAGCGCCAGCAGTGGCCAGAACAGACGTCTACGACGCATGCGCCCTCATCACCGCGTCACACTCGGACGCGCTCGTGGCCGCCCCCCCATCGGCTCCATCGGATGTTGTACGCAACGTATGTGGGAGGTGACTCGAAGCACACCGTCAACTTCTGCCAGATGCTGGCGCCGAACTTGACGAACAACCGACAGACGAACTCCGCCGGTGCGCCGGCCGGTCGGGGTGTGCCGCATTGAGAGTTTGGTGCGCAGTCGTTGATCTGTCGGCTCAGCACCAACGATTCCGCACCAAACTCTCAGCGGGAGATGGCGAGCGAGGTTGTCGGGAGGTCGCGGAGCAGTCGTGCGATATGCGCTCGTCCGGCGGACTCTGCGACGTCGGGGTCGCCGAGCTGCAGTGCACCGAGGATGACCCTGTGCTCCGCGAGTGCCTGTGCCATTCCGCCGGGGGAGCGGTGGGTCTGATACATGCCGAGTCGGATCTGGCCCTGCAGCATGTCGAGTGACGAGATGAGGCGTGAGCTCCCCGCGACTGCTCGGATGGCGGCATGGAACGCGGCGTCGATCTCGTAGTGCCGGTCGACGTCGCCGGCCTCGATCGCTGAGGCATGTTGGGCCACGAGTGCTTCGAGTTCGGTCGCGGCGTCGTCGTCGAACCGCGGCGCGGCTAGCCGGCACGCCAGCCCCTCGAGCACCTCGCGCAGCTGGTAGATCTCGACGAGGTCGTCCTGGGCGAGGTCGGCGACCACTGCTCCGCGGTTCGGCGTGACGTTCGCCAGGCCCTCGTGCGCAATCCGCGCGATCGCCTCCCGCGCGGGGCTACGGCTGATACCGAGGCGATCCGCGACGACCGGAACCGACAGGCGGGTGCCGGGCCGAAGCTCGTGGGCAAGGATCGAGTCGCGCAGAGAGATGTACGCCTGCTCGGCGAGTCCTACCTCGACGCTGGCTTCGACTTGAGTCATGGTTGCTCCTCAATGCATGCAATCAATCACCCGGTGTGCGGAGTCTATCGTGCTTGTTCGCGGATCGTTGGACGCCAGATGCCCTATGAGTATGCATCAACGTGCCCAGTGATAGTGTATAAAGACACCTGACATATAGATATAACTTACATGCAGAATCTGGCATAGTGGCGGATGCGGCCGTCGCCGTGCCGGGGGCGGCGGCGGACCCAGATCCATCCGCCTCACGCGAACGGAGGAGGTTCCATGACGCAGACCGCCGTGGTCGAGACGCATGGACGTACGGGCGTACGCCATGCCGAGAGCATCGGCGTCGCATCCAGGAAGATCGTGCTGGGAGTGCTCGGGTTCGCGATCGCGATCGCCGTGTGGTGGCTGCTAGCCCTGTGGGGCGTGGGCAATGGACGAATACCTGCGCCGGGAGACGTGCTGAGTGCGACGCGGGCGATGTTCGCCAACCAGCAGCTACTGTTGGACATCAGGGTGAGCCTCACGCGTGTGCTGATCGGTGTCGCCATCGGTAGCGCGATCGCGCTACCCGTCGGATACCTCCTCGCGTGGTTCCGGCCCGTTCGCGAGACGTTCGAGCCACTCGTCAACTTCGGGCGTGCTATTCCTCCGATCGCTCTTATCCCGTTGGCGATCCCGATCTTCGGCATCGGCGAGTCAGCGCGCATCTCGATCCTTGTGTTCGCCGCGTTCTTCTCTGCGGTCATCGTCATGTTCGAAGGCATCTCGAGCGTCGACCCGGTTCTCGTACGCGCTGCACGCGCCCTTGGAGCGAACCGCTGGGAGATCTTCGCGAAGGTGGCGGTCCCCGCGGTTGTGCCCCACGTGTTCACCGCCGTACGCGTTGCGATCGGCGTCTCCTGGGCGACGCTGGTCGCCGCCGAGTTGATCGCGTCGGAGCAAGGACTCGGCGCCGTAATCAAGGACGCTCAGAACTTCAACCGGATGGCCGACGTCTGCGTCGGGATCATCCTGATCGGAGTCTGCGCGTTGGTGATGGACGCCGTGCTCAAGCTGGCCCAGCGTCAACTCACCAGATGGCAGGAGAAGAGCGGATGAGTCTCACCATGGACACGCAGTCGACCGTGACCTCGGATGCGATCACTTTCGACGGCATCGGCAAGCACTACGACCGATCCGGCGAACGCCTACAGGTCTTACAGGACTGCAGTTTCGAGATCAGCGAGGGCGAGTTCGTCTCGGTGATCGGACCATCCGGCTGCGGTAAGACGACCCTGCTGGGCATGGCCGCCGGGTTCACTCACCCTGACAACGGCCAGGTGCGCGTCGGCAGCCAGGTCGTACGCGAGCCGCACTCCAGCCGTGGCGTGGTCTTCCAGCAGTACGCGGTGTTCCCGTGGCTCACGGTTGCCCAGAACATCGGGTACGGCCTGACGCTGCGCGCGAACCGCGTCCCGCGTAAGCAGCGACACGAGATCGTTGCGCACTACGTCGAGCAGATGGGGTTGACCGGGTTCGAAGACGTACACCCAAAGGACCTCTCCGGCGGTATGCGGCAGCGAGTCGCGATCGCCCGGGCGTACGCGACGAATCCGCGCGTACTGCTGATGGATGAGCCGTTCGCCGCCCTCGACGCGCAGACCCGCGAGCACATGCAGGAGCTGCTGCACGAGACCCAGCTCGAGGAGCAACGCACCGCGTTGTTCATCACCCACAGCGTCGAGGAGGCGATCTACTTGTCCAACCGGGTCGTCGTCCTGAGCAACAGGCCGGCGAAGGTGCGCGAGGTGATCGATATCCCGATCGATGCGCCACGTACGCCCGACACTCGCCTTGCCAGGGACTTCGTCGACCTCCGACGCGATATCGAACGGCTGCTGCGCGACAGCTCGGCCGAGAGGAGCACAGCATGACATCACGGCTACGCAGGCGGGTGACGGGCATTGCGGCAGTCCTCGCGCTCGCGGCGATCAGCGCCTGTGCGCTCGAGGACGACGAGAGTGGCGCGACGACGAAGGACGGCGAGACCGTCGTCAAGATCGGGTACCTGCACACGGTAGCGGTCGATACCCATATGTGGCTCGGGATCGAGAAAGGCATCTTCGAGGAGCACGGTCTGAAGATCGACCCGGTGCCGTTCGACACGGGCATCGAGGAGAGCCAGGCGTTGAGCGGTGGATCTGTCGACGTGGCGATGATGGGCGGCGTCCTCTCGAACTTCCCGGCCACTGGCAGCGGCACGGTGTTCCTTGCGAACGACGTCGAGTTCGATACCGCACAGCTCTGGGTTGCCCCGGACTCCGGCATCAAGACCGTTGCGGACCTCGAAGGCAAGAAGGTCGCGACGACGGAGGGTACGACCGCGCATGTGTATCTCTACAACGCGATCAAGGAAGCGGGGATCGACCCGGACTCGGTCGAAATCCTGAACACCGACATGCCGGCTGCCGTGAGTGCGTTCGTCTCCGACAATGTGCCGGCCGTCGCCCTATGGGTGCCGTTCGACGAGACGGTCAAGAACGACGTCAAGGGTGCCAAGATGATCGACTCCGCCAAGGAGTACTACCCGGAGTCAGCGATCTTGGGCGGTTGGGCCGCCAGCGACGACCTTTACGACGGCGACAAGGAAGTACTGGAGAAGCTCTCGGCCGCGTGGCTCGACATCAATGACGAGCTCGTACAGAACACCGACCAGGCGCTGAAGACCGTGCACGAGTCGGCGTACTCCGACACTCAGGAGCTTGCAGACACCAAACGGCAGTTCAGCTTCGCCCGCCTGTACCCGAACGACAAATGGGCGCAGCTATGGAAGGGAGGCGATGTTGAGAAGTGGATCGGCCAAGCGGAGCAGATCTTCGTCGACGTCGGCGGCATCCCGGAGTTCGTCGAACCGAGTGAGTTCGTCGATACCTCGATCTTCCTGGACGCGTACGACGAGTGGAAGGCGGACAGCAAATGAGTACCGATCTCAGCATTCTCGGCCTCGGCACCATGGGCGGCCGGGTGGCAGTACGCGCGGTCGAAGCCGGCCTCGATGTCGTCGGGTACGACCCGGTGCCCGAAGCGCAGGAGCGTGCCGCAGCAGCAGGTGTGACGATTGCTGAGTCCGCCGAAGCATGCGCCGCATCGACCCCGATGGTGATCGTATCGGTGCCGAACCCCGAGCACGTCACCCAACTGGCGCGTGGTCCGCTGCAGAAATGCGTCGTCGGCTCCACGGTCGTGGACCTCTCGACGATCGACCCGATCACCGCACGCGAAGCGGCATCGACCGTCGCGCCAGGCGGCGTCACGTACCTCGACGCTCCGGTGCTCGGCCGTCCCGACAAGGTGGGCAACTGGACTCTCGTCGTGGGCGGTGAGGAGACCGCGGTCGAAGACGTCACTCCTTTGCTCCTTCGCGTGGCCGCAGCCAAGGTCGTACGCGTCGGAGACACCGGAGCGGGTTCGGTCGTCAAGTTGCTGAACAACCTGATGTTCGGCGCGATCAACGCAGTGACGGCTGAAGCGATCGCGCTCTGTCGCGACAACGACGTCGACCCAGCCGTATTCGTCGGTACAGTCGCGGACTCCGGCGCTGCGACGGTGTCGAACCTGTTCCGCGAGCTCGCACCGCGCATCGTCGACGGCGACGACGAACCGCTGTTCGCACTAGACCTGCTGACCAAGGACAACCGCCTTGCCGCCGAGCTCGCCAAGGCATCCGGATCGCGAGCGCCGATAGCCGAGGCGGTGAACGCCTTGAATGCCGAAGCAGTACGGCTCGGATTCGGCAAACGTGACAGCGGTGCGGTCTACCGCGCGTACGACGGCGAGCGGGCGTGACCGGCGGGCAGGCGTCGCTGCCCGTCGAGCTGGTCAGGATCTCGGTGCTTCGGGCACCGCTCGACGACGTGGTGCCGATGTCGTTCGGTCGGCTCGATGCACGGCAGACGTGTCTGGTCGAGTTGCGGGCCGGCGGCCTCACCGGCGTGGGTGAGAGCTGGATCAACTATCCCGGCTGGGCACCTGCCGAGCGGATCGCCACCCTGGCCGAAGGTGTCGCACCGTTGGTCGTCGGAGCCGATGCTACTGAGCCGACTGACGTGCTCCAGCGACTCACCGACGCCCTGTTGCCCATCGGACGTCAGTGGGGAGCTCCCGGGCCGGTGTGGCAGGCGATCAGCGCCATCGACATCGCTCTTTGGGACCTCGCCGCACGCGCCGAGGGGGTGCCGGTTGGTGAGCTGCTCGCCGATGATCCGTCGGCCGCGCGTACGTCGGTGCCAGCGTACGCGAGCGGCGTCGGGCCGACCGACGTCGCGCTCTTGTGCGAGCGGGGCCTGCGCGATGGTTTCACTGCGGTGAAGACGAAGATCGGGTTCGGGCGGGAACGCGATATCGCCACGCTTTCAGAGGCCCGCGCCGTGCTGGGCGATGATCACGGGCTCTTCGCAGACGCCAATCAGGCTTGGGCGATCGGTGATGCTATCGATATGCTCACCGTCCTCGACGCGTACCGGGTCGGATGGCTCGAGGAGCCATTGGCGGGCAACCACATCGACGACCTCGAGAAGCTCGCGTCGGCGACCGCTATCCCGATCGCGACCGGCGAGAACCTCTACGGTCTGGAGGAGTTCGAGGCGTACGCGTCGTCGCGCGCAGTCGGAATCCTGCAGCCCGATCTGGCGAAGTCGGGCGGGCTCACGATTGCCCGGCAGGTGGCGCGGGCGGCGTCCCACAGCGCGACCAGGCTCGCACCGCACTGCTACTCGAGCGCGGTCGGCCTCGTCGCCAGCGCACACCTAAGCGCCGCTTTCCCCGTCGTCGACTGGCTCGAGGTCGACGTACGTGACAACCCGTTACGCACAGAGCTGCTGAGTGAACCGCTCGGTTGGCATGACGGTGCGCTACAACCACCGATCGGTCCCGGGCTCGGCATCGAGCTGGATGAGGCGACCGTTCGCCGCTTTCGTACCCACGTCGAGGAGATCTCCTGATGAGCACCAACCCATTCCTGCCCTCCGCCACGGCCGTCCCGGCTGCTCGGATCGCCGGTCGTACGTATGAAGGCGAGCTGCACGACGTGCCCAATCCCGCAACCGGGGAGACGCTCGCGCAGGTCGGCTGGGCCGACGTCGGCGAGGTCGACGCCGCAGTTGCTTCCGCTCGAGGCGTTGCGTCGGAGTGGGCGGCGACACCTCCGCGCGAGCGTGCTGCGGCACTGCGCCGGATCGCGGAAAGCCTTCGAGACAACACCGGTGCACTTGCCGAGCTGATCTCCGCGGAGTCGGGTAAGCGACTGGCGGAGGCGACGGGCGAGGTCGGCTTCTCGGCGCAGTACCTGGACTGGTTCGCCGATGCCGCGACTCAGCCGCGCGATGAGCACTACGTGAACGCTGCTCGACGATTCATCGTGCAGCGCAGGCCGGTCGGCATCGTGGCGGCTGTGAGCCCATGGAACTTCCCGCTTTCGATTCCGGCCCGGAAGGTTGCTCCGGCACTTGCCGCCGGTTGCCCCGTTGTACAGAAGGCGTCCGAGTTGACTCCGCTGACGAGTGTCGCGTTCACCGAGCTCGCCGAGCCGCATCTGCCCGCGGGTCTGTTGTCCGTACTCGTCGGCGACGGCGAGAAGTTGACGACCGCGCTGGTTGACCACCCCGATGTAGCCGCGGTCAGCTTCACCGGGTCGACGCGCGTCGGTGTCGCAGTCGCCGAACGCGCCATGCGGACGATGACCCGAGTGACGATGGAGCTCGGCGGCAAGGCGCCGTTCATCGTGTGTGCGGACGCCGATCTGGATGACGCGATGGAGTCGCTGATGGTGGCGAAGTTCCGCAACAACGGAGCATCGTGCATTGCCGCGAACAACGTCTTCATCCATGAGTCGGTGTACGACGAGCTGGTCGGACGCCTGCGTGATCGGATCGATGGTCTGAACGTTGCCGACCCGTCGGATCCCGCGAGCGATCTCGGTCCGCTGTTGCGTCCCGAGCATGCGGAGCGGATGCGTACGTTGCTCGAGCGGGCAGCGCTCGACGGGTGTTCCGTCTCGACCGGGCCGGGGGGGCCGGCGACCGGTTGGTACGCCGCCCCCGCTCTGATCGAGGCCGATCGTGACACCGCCGCGTGGGAGGAAGAGATCTTCGGCCCGGTCTGTGCGGTACGCAAATTCTCAGCCGAGGATGACGTCGTGGCCGAGGTCCGCTCATGGCAGATCGGGCTCGGTGGATATGTGATGTCGAGCGATGCCGAGCATGCGGCGTCGCTGGCGTCACGTCTGACCGTCGGAATCGTCGGCATCAACAACGGTGCACCGAACACGCCCGAGGTGCCGTTCGGGGGCGTCGGCTACTCAGGTCTCGGTCACGAAGGCGGGCTCCGCGGGTTGCTGGAGTTCACCGAGGAGCAGACGCTGTCCTTCTCTCGGTGACCTGAGCGTCGCGTACGTGGCGAGTTCGCAGAGTGCGAAGTCTGCTGGCGTCAACCAAGCGATGGCGCAGGTCGCAGCGCGGACAGTCGGCGCCCCTCGGGAAGCAGTCCCGCGAAGAACGCCGGGACGGCCCCACTGGCCGCGACCAGCGGATCCGCTGTGAGGGGCAGTGAGGTCGCGACCGGCGAGCCACCGCCCGCAAGCCAGGAGTCGTCATAACGAGAGTCGACCCCACCCGAGGTGCGTTCGAGGTGGGCCGCGAGCCGACCGCCCTTGTAGACGTCCGCACGCTGGGCGGTGGTGTAGTCGGCCGGCAACCCACTGCCTTCGGCACGACACTCCGATATCATGGAACCTCGTCTTGACCAAGGTCGTACAGGTGGGCCAGCTCCTTGCCAATGGTCACGGTGCCTTCGCGCTGACCTCGCTCGAGCGCGAGGTGGAGCCCGAGCACTCGCAGCACGGAGAGGAGCTTGTCGAGTTGCAGCGTGGACTTCCCGGTCTCGATGGCATGCACGAACCGAGTCGAGCATCCGGCGAGCTCGGCGAGCTCGGCCTGGCGTAGGTCGAGCTCCTCGCGGCGCAGCGAGACGGTGGCCGCGAGCGCGCCATATTCAGATGCACGATCGTGCGCTGAAGTTCGTGATTTTCGTAGTGATGCCATGATGATCGTCCATTGATGCATGTACGTGCATCGGAACACTCCGAAACGGGATCGGATCGGAGATCCGTGGGTCAGAATGATCGTACGTGCATCTCAGTCCTGCAGTCAGCCCGTTGCGGCCCAGCGGCGCAAGCGCGAATGCGCGCCGCCGTACACCTCGTCGAACGGCAGCAGCTGCTTGTCGATCTTCGCGACCATCGTGTACGCGGTGTCGCATACGTTCGCCACCGGCGTGAGCGCCGTCTGCGACACCAGCTGGTACGCATCCATGCGGGAGAGCTCGCAGTTGTCGCAGATCAGGTCGATCAGATCGAGATGAGCGATGCGAAACGCATCTTCGAGCGGCCGGGTCGAGCCCGTGGACATGACGTAACGATCGCTTTCGAGTCGCGGCCAGGGTGTCGGAGTGCCCTTGATGAGCTCGACGATGAAGGCCGTGTCCATTGCGGTCTCGACGGCGACGCCGCACGTCTCGCCCTCGGCCTGACGCGCATGTCCGTCGCCGAGGCTGAGCATTCCACCGGGCACATTGACCCCGAGGTAGCACGTCACGCCGGCCCGCATCTCCGGTGTGTCCATGTTGCCGCCCCACGAGCCCGGCGTGAGCGAAGAGCGCACCTCGCCGAGCGGGGGAGCGACGCCGACGGTGCCGTGCATCGGATCCATCGGTAGGTCGATGGTGATGTCGGAGTCGAGCGCGTCGTAGCGTACGAGCCCGCGCTCGACGTCGAGGTCGTAGATCCACGTCCGTTCCGGAAGCGGATCGTGCAGGAGAGCCGTGAGCGGAGTCGCCGTGAGCGCACCGAACAACGGCACGGTCGTCGAGACTCCCCAGTCGACGCTCGGGGTGATGGACACGAAATGGACGGCGATCGTGTCGCCCGGTTCGGCGCCCTCGACGTAGAACGGCCCGGTCTGCGGGTTCAGGTAGGCGGGGTCGGTCACTACCGAGGTCATGTCGTCGGTCGTACGAACGGCTCCGTTGAAGCAGTCGGCTGTCCACGTCGTGACGAGCGTGCCCGGGCGGATCGAGGCGACCGGCTCGACACCCCCGAAGGTGTAGACGAGTCGCGATCGATCGGCGTCCCGGTCGACCTCGTGGTGCAGGTTGTACGGTGCGTTCACGTTGATCTGTCCGTTCTTGCTGTGCTCACCCGACGATGCATCGGATCCGACCGTAGCGGGTCGTCGGATCGGGCGGCGGTCGGTGTGTTGAGCAGATAGGGTCGAGTCGATGTTCGAACCGGCCCTGGGTACGCGATGCTGAGGCTGCATCGTGGCGAGCGGGCCGACGCGTTGGTCCGCGGGCTTGCGGAGGTGCTCGCCACACCGCCGGAAGACCCGTTCACGCCCGATGTCGTGGCAGTGCCGTCGCAAGGCGTCGAACGGTGGATAGCGCAGCAGCTGTCGACGGACCTCGGCACCGAAGCCGGTCGCCACGACGGCATCTGCGCGAACGTGGAGTTCCCGTCGCCGCGACGCCTCGTCGGCGACCTGCTCGCCGCGGCACTCGAGCTGGAACCCGACGACGACCCGTGGCGTGAACGCCGACTGCTCTGGCCGCTATTAGAGGTCATCGACGACTCCGTCGGCGAACCATGGGCGGCGACACTCGCGCGCCATCTGCACGTCCACGATGACGATTTCGACGCCGGCCGACGGGTGTCTGTGGCGCAGAAGCTTGCCGCGCTGTACACCGCGTACGGCGCCAACCGCCCGCAGATGGTGCAAGCCTGGGCGCGAGGTGACGACGCCGACGGCGCGGGCGCCTCGCTCGCGCCCGACCTGCGCTGGCAAGCGCAGCTGTGGCGCCGGCTGCGGAACCACCTCGCCGTCGAAAGCCCCGCGGAGCGCCTCGACCGCGCCTGCGAGCGCATCCGCGACGACCCCGGAGCCGTCGATCTGCCCGAGCGACTGTCGTTGTTCGGACCCACCCGGCTGACGAGCGAGCAGCTGTACGTACTCGACGCGCTGGCGGTCGGTCGCGACGTGCATCTCTGGCTGCCGCATCCGTCGCACGGGCTGTGGGATCGCCTGCAGGCAGTGTCCGACACACCTGTCGTACGTCGCGACGACTCGACCGCGAGGCTTCCCGCTCATCCGCTCGTGCGTTCCATGGCACGTGACGCACGCGAGATGCAGCTCCGGCTCGCGTCCCACACCGCGGTCGGCGATGACACCTACGAAGGCGACGACGGAACCGCAACGACACTGCTGGCGCAACTGCAGCGCGACATCCATACCGACCGCGCTCCGACCGGAGACCACACCGTGGCCCGCAACGATCGATCGGTGCAGGTCCATGCGTGTCACGGGCGGCAACGGCAGGTCGAGGTGCTACGCGAGGTGATCATCGGCGCGCTCGCCGACGACCCGACCCTCGAGCCGCGCGACATCGTGGTGATGTGCCCTGACATCGAGAGTTGGGCACCGCTCATGACCGCCAGTTTCGGTTTCGCGTACGCGACCGAGGAATCACGAGACGCCTCCGACCGATCTCATCCTGGCCAGCGGCTGCAGATCCGACTGGCCGACCGATCGCTGCGTCAGACGAACCCGGTGCTCTCGGTCGTCGCACAGCTCCTCGATGTCGCCGACGGAAGAATGACGGCGTCCGACCTACTCGATCTGGCCGCGATGCCCTCAGTACGCAGACGATTCACGTTCGACGACGATGCGCTCGAACGGGTCGGCGACTGGGTTCGCCAGTCCGGTGTCCGGTGGGGCCTCGATGCCGAGCATCGTGGGCAGTACGGGCTTGGCGGCTTCGCTGCGAATACATGGCGCACTGGTCTCGACCGGGTGCTCACCGGTGTGGCGATGGGCGCCGACGATCTGCAACCACTGGGGCTCGCGCTGCCTCTCGACGACGTCGACAGCACCGAGGTCGATCTTGCAGGGCGGTTTACAGAGTTCGTCGATCGCGTTGCAGCGTTGTCCGATCGACTCCGAGGGCGCCACCCGTTGCAGACCTGGATCGACACTCTGCTCGATGCGATCGACCTGCTGAACGACTCTTCGCCGTCGGAGCAATGGCAGCTCCTGCACGCTCGCCGACAGCTCACCGCGGCACTGACGGCTGCGGGAGAGCTCGCCGGTCAGATCGGCCTTCGCCTGCCCGATGTACGCGCGCTGCTCGCCGACCGGCTGCAAGGTCGACCGACACGGGCGAACTTCCGCACCGGACATCTGACGATCTGCACGATGGTTCCGATGCGGTCCGTTCCCCATCGCGTCGTATGCCTACTGGGTCTCGACGACGGGGTCTTCCCGCGCACCGGGCGTACCGACGGCGACGACATCCTCGCGCGTGCACCGCTGATCGGCGAGCGCGATCCGCGGTCGGAAGATCGCCAGCTGTTCCTCGACGCCGTGCTCGCTGCGCGCGACAACCTGGTGATCTGCTACACCGGCGCGGATGAGCGTACCGGCGCCGAACGACCGCCCGCGGTGCCAGTGGCCGAGCTGATCGACGCGATCGGACGCACGACTGACGAATCCGTCATCGACCAGGTAGTCGTACGCCATCCGCTTCAGCCGTTCGACGTACGCAACTTCGAGCCCGGAGAGCTCGGTTCAGACCGGCCGTTCAGCTTCGACGCGGCCGCGTACTCCGGTGCTCGGGCAACGCTCGATGACCGGACTCAGCCGAGGCCGTTCCTCCAAGCCCCACTCGAACCAGAGCGGCTCGAGCTCGTCGAGCTCGATGAGCTGATCAGATTCTTCGAACACCCGGTACGCGCATTTCTGCGCCACCGACTCGGTCTCTCGGGCATCCCTGAAATCGACGAGACCGTCGACGCGCTGCCCATCGAACTCGGTCCGCTCGAGGCGTGGAGCATCGGCGACCGGATGCTCGATGCGCGGCTGCGCGGCATCGACCAGGAAACGGCCGTACGCGCCGAGTGGTTGCGCGGCGGTATCCCACCGGGCGGCCTCGGCAGGGCCGAGTTGGACCCAATCGCCGCAGACGTCGAACTCGTCGTGAGCGCGACCGACGATCTCCGGCGAGGCGCGTCGACCACGGTCGAGGTGGCCGCCGACATCGACGGCGTTCGACTCGTCGGCGCGGTCACGAACGTCTACGAACGAGAAGTCGTCCGGATTCTCTACTCGCGGCTCGGCGCCAAGCACCGGATTCGCGCCTGGGTACAGCTGCTGGCGTTGGTCAGCGCTCAACCGCAAGATCGTTGGGGCGTCACAACAGTTGGCCGCAGCAGGGGCGGTGTGTCGATCTCGCGCATCCGCGACATCGACCCGGCCGTCGCGCGTACGACACTCGGGTCACTGATCTCGCTCTACGCGCAGGGCATGCGCGAGCCGTTGCCGATGCCTCCGAAGACGGCCTGCGCGTACGCCGAACGCCGCCGCGGAGGAGTGCGCGTCGACCCGAGCCTCAAGCTCGCCGAACGTCAGTGGCGGAGCTCATCGAACAACAGCGAGTACGGCGAGTTCGACGACGACAGTCACCGGCGCGTATGGGGCGACGCTCAGATCGGCGTGCTGACTGCTCAGCCGCGCATCGGGGACGAGTGGCCGGACGAGCCACACCGATTCGGCCAGCTCGCCCGGCAGGTCTGGGAGTCCCTCCTCGACGTCGAGGAGGTCAGCGGGCCGTGACACCGACGTTCGACCTCTACGGCGAGTTGCCGACCGGCACCACAGTCCTCGAAGCGAGTGCGGGTACGGGCAAGACCCATACGATCGCCACGCTTGCCGTGCGCTACCTGGCCGCAGGCGTGCCGATCGACTCGATGATGATGATCACCTTCGGTCGCGCGGCGACGGTCGAGCTTCGCGAGCGGGTACGCGAACGCATCACGTACGCGGCGCACGCGCTCGCACTGGGTGATGCGTCCGACGACCTCATCGCGTACCTCCTCGATGCCGACGCCGACGAGGTCGCCGAACGCCAGCGTCGCCTGGCCGCGGCCGTCGCCGACTTCGACGCCGCCACGATCGCAACGACACATGGATTCTGCCAACAGATGCTGGCAGGGCTGGGCATCACGGCCGATGTCGACCATGACGTCCGATTTGCAGAAGACACCTCGGACGTCGTCAGCGAGGTGGTCGACGATCTTTACGTGCGCGCGTACGGCGGCCCTCGCAGTTCCGCACCGGCATTCCCCCTCGCCAAGGCGGTCGCCATCGCGATGAACGCGGTCGGTGACCACAACGCCCGACTCGAACCGCAGGACGCCGACCGTGACTCTGTCGCCGACCTCTGCCGCCGCATCGCCGAGGCCTCACGCACCGGAGTCACCGAACGTAAACGGCAGCGCCGGTTGATGGATTACGACGATCTGCTCGTGCAGTTGCGCGATGCGCTCACCGACGACTCGACCGGCGCCGACGCACAGGCACGTATCCGCGCTCGCTACTCCGTTGTACTCGTCGACGAGTTCCAGGACACCGACCCGGTGCAATGGGAGATCCTCGAGAGCACCTTCCACGGCCATCGGACCTTGGTCCTCATCGGAGACCCGAAACAGGCGATCTACGCCTTCCGTGGCGCCGACGTCATCACGTACCTCGATGCGACGGCAGCGGCGGAGGCGACATCGACGCTCGGCACGAACTGGCGCAGCGACGCCCCACTCGTAAGCGCGCTGGGCAGCATCATGTCCGAGGTCAGTCTCGGGGATGAGCGGATCGCCGTGCACGAGGTCGACGCCGCGTACGAGGGCTCCAGCATCGTCGGTGAGCGCGCCACACCGATGCGCTTGCGTACGGTGACTCGCAACCAACTGGAAGTCGGGTCGAACGGCCTCATCCCGGTTGCCGCTGTGCGTACGCACATTGCTGCAGATGTTGCACAGGACATTGTCGCGCTGCTCGCTTCCAACACCATGATTCGAGACCGTGACGATGCCGAGCACGCGGTGAGCCCGGGCGACGTGGCGGTGCTCGTGCAGCGCAATGTCGACGGGCAGACGATTCGCGATGCGTTGCGGGACGTCGGCGTCCCCGCCGTGGTGACCGGTACGTCGAGCGTGTTCCTCTCCGATGCGGCGACCGACTGGCTCAGCCTGCTGACCGCGCTGGAGCAACCTCATCGTCCCGGGCTCATTCGATCGGCCGCGCTGACCTGCTTCGTCGGCTGGACGGCCGAGCAGCTAGCCGTCGATGAGTCCGGAGTCGACCGGCTCGCTGGCACCTTGCGGAGCTGGGCAGACACGCTTGCCAAGAGGGGAGTCGCCGCGCTGCTCGAAACAGTCAGCGCGACCACAGCGCTTGCCGAACGCCTGCTTGCACAGGCGAACGGCGAACGCGAGCTGGCAGACGTACGTCATATCGGGCAGATCCTGCACGCAGAGGCAGGTCGCGCAGAGATGGGCGTCAGCGCGCTCGTCGGATGGCTGCGGACGCGCATTCACGAAGCCCGCGGCGATGTCAGCGAGGAGCGCAGTCGGCGCCTCGAATCAGATGCGAACGCCGTCCAGATCGTCACCGTGCATCGCGCCAAGGGCTTGGAATTCCCGATCGTGTACGCGCCGTTCCTATGGGACCGCTACGTGCCGAAGAACCCAGACCCGTTGCGATTGCACGATGCCGACGGCCGGCGGGTGTTGGATGTCGGTGGCCCAGGCGGGCCCGGGTACGCCGAGCGGCGCCGTGCGCATGCCGACGAGGACGCCGGTGAGTCTCTGCGGCTCGCGTACGTCGCGCTGACGCGTGCACGGTCGCAGGTCGTTGCGTACTGGGCGCCGACCAGTAACACCCCGACCGCACCTCTGCACCGGATGCTGTTCGGCACCCGCGGGCTCGACGGTTCACTACCTGGCTCGGTGTCCGTACCAGCGGATGCGGCCGTACGAACCCGGCTCGCGTCGCTGGCCGAGCGAGCGAGCGGCGCGATCGGGGTCGAGACCGTGGTCGGCCGCGGTGATCTGACGTGGCGGCCGGAGACCGCGGGCGCCCCGGTGCTCGCAGTACGCGAGTTCGATCGTGCGATCGACGAGGCGTGGGCGCGCATGTCGTACTCGCGTCTGACGGCAGGTATGCACGAGTTCGACGACGGCACGACCAGCGAGGCTGCCGATCCCGGGACCGTCGACGAGCCGCCGGTCGACGTCAGCGCGACAGCTGAGGATCACGGACCGATCTCACCGATGGCCGGGCTTCCCGTCGGCGCGTCCTTCGGTACGCATGTGCACTCGGTGCTCGAACAGCTCGACTTCACCGACCCCGACGCAAGGCAGGCGATCATCGACCTGTCGGCGGACTCGGGGCGAGCCATTGGCATCGAACCCGACACCCTTGCCGATGCGATGCTTCCGTCGCTGGCGACGCCGCTGGGCCCGCTCGCATCGAACGCGCGTCTGATCGACGTCACCCGCCGCGACCGACTGGACGAGCTCGACTTCGAGCTGCCGCTTGCCGGTGGTGACCGGACGACATCCGATGTGCACGTTGGTGCGATCGCGGGCCTCCTGCGTGAGCATCTTCCCGCCGACGATCCACTCGCCGCGTACGCCCGAGACCTCGAGGTGCCGCAGCTGTCCTCGCGCCGACTGCGGGGCTTCCTGACCGGCAGCATCGACCTCGTGCTGCGCGTGCGCTCTGATGACGACACCTCACGCCATCTGGTGGTCGACTACAAGACCAACTGGATCGGCACCGATGAGCACCTGACTGCGTGGCACTACCGGCCGGAGGCACTCGTCGAGGCCATGCGGGCGGCGCACTACCCGTTACAGGCGCTGCTCTACTCCGTCGCATTGCACAGGTTCCTGCGCTGGCGCCAGCCTGCGTACGACCCCGATACCCATCTAGGGGGAGTGCTGTACCTGTTCCTGCGCGGCATGTGCGGTGCGGAGACACCCGTCGTCGACGGCGTGCCCTGCGGCGTCTTCTCGTGGCGCCCGCCCAGCGCCTTGGTGGTCGCCCTGTCGGACCTCTTCGACGGTGGTGTTGCCTCGTGACGGCTGGCGATCTCGATCTCAGGTACGACGCGCAACGGGTGCCGCGGGCGACCGGGCTGCTCGCCGAGTTCAACCGCGCAGGAGTCTTGGCGGCGGCCGACGTGCATGTTGCGGAGGCACTCGGGCGGCTCGGTGGAGAGGATTCAGCCGAGGTTCTGTTGGCCGCGGCAATGGCCGTACGCTCGGTGCGACTCGGCTCTGCATGCGTCGACCTCTCGACGGTTCAGGACACGACGGTCGTCGAAGACGTCGCGATCGCCGAGCTTGCGTGGCCTACTACGGCGAGTTGGTGCGATGCGGTTGCACGCAGCCCGCTGATTGCTTCGGGCGGCGATGACCCAGTCGGTGTGCCGCTGCGTCTCGAGGGTTCTGCGCTCTACCTCGACCGCTATTGGCGAGATGAGCGTCTCGTCGCCGAAACAATCGATGCAACCCACGTCCGTACCCCGCCGACGGTCGACGAGGATCGCCTGGGCGGAGCAGTGGCCCGACTGTTCGGAGAGGAAGGCGCCGACCGGCAGCGACTCGCCGCCGTGATCGCGGTGCGTCGCTGGTTCAGCGTGATCGCTGGTGGGCCGGGCACAGGGAAGACGACGACTGTCGCGAGGCTCCTTGCGCTATTGGCCGATCAGCCTGGCCCACCGCCGCGTATCGCTCTTGCGGCGCCGACCGGCCGAGCCGCGGCGCGCCTGTTCGAGGCAGTGACCTCGGTATCGGAAGGCTTCGAGAGCGGCGATCGCGACCGGGTCAGCGGTGTACGCGCACAGACGTTGCATCGCCTTCTTGGTTGGAAACCCGGATCGCGTACCCGCTTCCGCCATGACAACACCAACCCGCTTCCGTACGATGCGGTGATCGTCGATGAAGCATCGATGGTCTCGCTGACGATGATGGCCCGGTTGGTCGACGCGTTGCGGACTGACGCCCGGTTGGTGCTGGTCGGGGATCCCGACCAGCTCGCATCGGTCGAGGTCGGCGCGGTGCTCGGTGACCTCGTCAGGCGAGACGCCGTCGCCGATACGACGCCGGTCGACACGTCGCTCGTAGAGCGAGATGTGGCCGACCTCGACTCGTCAGATCGTCATGCAGTGTTGGCCTCCGGGGTCGTACGCCTATCGCATGTGTATCGGTTCTCCGGCGAGATCGAGTCGCTCGCCGAGGGCGTACGCGCGGGCGACTCGGATGCGGTGCTCGCGCTATTGGACCGCGGATCGCAGAGCGTGGAGCTGGTTGCGGAGGACTCGCTCGGCGCCCTGCGTGCTGATGTCGCGCGTGCTGGGGGAGAGGTGGTCGGCGCCGCGCGCGCGGGTGAGCCAGCTCTGGCGGTCGACGCTCTCGGCGGCCATCGGCTGCTGTGCGCTCACCGCGAAGGCCCGTACGGTGTCGCGCGTTGGAGTCTGCGCGTCGAGGAGTGGCTGCGCGATGACATCGGCGGGTACGGCGCCGACGGGACTTGGTACGTCGGGCGTCCGCTGCTCGTGACGGCAAATGACTATCGGCTCGGCCTGTTCAATGGCGACACCGGAGTGGTCGTCGACGTCGACGGCGCAGCGCGCGCGGCGTTCCGCCGTGCGGGAGGGCTCGACGTACTCCCGACGAACCGGCTCGCCGAGGTGCAGACGATGCACGCGATGTCGGTACATCGCAGCCAGGGCAGCCAGTTCGACCGCGTCACGCTGATCCTGCCGCCGTCCGATTCGCCGATCCTCACCCGCGAACTGCTCTACACCGCCGTCACCCGGGCGAAGGAGCACGTACGCATCGTCGGCACCCGCGAGGCGCTGGCACTGGCGATCGAGCGGCCGATCGTACGGGCCAGCGGCCTTCGTACCCGTTGACCGGGAGAGTTCGGCGCGTAGTCGTTGGTGTACGCCGTACGTATCAACGACTACGCACCGAACTCACTGTGCGCCGAGACTGTCAGCGGCGTGAGGATGCCTGCTCGGACTGGTCGATCGCGCCCGATGCACCGCCGAACTCATCGGCGACCTCGCCGGCGACGTCGGCCGGGTCGTCGTGCTCGGATGCCGGGTGACCGTCTTCGTCGAGTCCCTTGTCGGCGTGCTGCAGCATCGTGTGTGCGCTGAGGAGTACGCCCACCGCGCAGAACACCGCAAGCGAGCCGAGCGCGAATGGCACGTGCAGGTTGAAGTGTTCGACGAGCTTGCCGGCGGCGAATGGCGCAAGGCCGCCGCCGATGAACCGGACGAACCCGTACGCGGCCGATGCGACCGGACGCTCGACCGGCGACACGATCATCACGGCCTGGGTGGTGAGCGTGTTGTTGATGCCGATGAAGATGCCCGCGATGATCACGGCGGTCACCAGTACGGCCCGGGTGTCGGGCCAGATCGCTATGACCGCGAGGTCGATTGCGAAGAGCGTGAGCGCTACGTACAGCGACGGTCCGGTGCCGTATCGGGCCTGCAAGCGCGGGGCACCTGCGACGGAGAAGATCGCGACCAGCAGACCCCACCCGAAGAAGACGAAGCCGAGCTGAATTGCCGACAGCTCCATCGGGAACGGCGCATACCCGAGCATGGTGAAGAAGCCCCAGTTGTACAGGAGGGCAGCAATGCTCATCTTCAGCAACCCGCGATGCCGAAGTGCCTTGAGTGGTGCGGATATCGAGGTGTGGTGTGTTGGTTTGGGTGTCGCGGGCAGCAGGATCAACGTGGCGACGAGCGCGATACCCATCAGCACGGAGACGCCGAAGAACGGCCCGCGCCAGCTGATATCGCCGAGGAGCCCGCCCAACAGCGGACCGGCCGCGATGCCGAGTCCGAGCGCCGCTTCGTACAAGACGATCGCGCCGGCGAAACCGCCATGCGCGGAAGCGACGATGACAGCGAGCGAGGTGGCGATGAAGAGGGCGTTGCCGAGTCCCCAGCCGGCGCGGAAGCCGATGATGCCGCCGATCGACTGGGAGAAGCCGGCCAGTGCCGAGAACGTCACGATGATCGCGAGGCCGGCGATGAGCGTACGTTTGGCTCCGAGTCGACTGGAGACCCAGTTCGTGACGAGCATCGCGACGGCTGTGACGACCAGATAGCTGGTGAACAGCAGGGTGACCTGGCTGGGGGAGGCGTCGAGCTGCGACGAAAGTGCGGGCAGGATCGGGTCTACGAGACCGATGCCCATGAAGGAGATCACGCAGGCGAAAGCGACTGCGTACACCGCCTTGGGCTGGCGGAACATGCTGCTGCCGCCGTGTTCGGTCGTGGGCGCTGTCACCGAGGGTCCTCCTTGTGGCTGGTGTGTACGTGTGCCGCGTCGGCGAGGCGCCGTAGCGCTGGAAGCGCGTCGACGAGCCGGTCGAGGTCGTCGGGTTCGAGGGTGCCGACCATTTGCGCGATCGTGCCGGCGTAGTGCTGCAGCCGCTTGCCGACCAGCGCTTCGCCGGACAGGGTCAGGCCGATGATGACTGCGCGACGGTCGCTCGGGTCGGGCGTGCGGTTGACGAGGGACTGGGCTTCGAGGCGGCGTACGAGACCGGTCATGGCGGGCTGGGTGACCGCCTCGCGATCGGCGAGCGCGGTGAGGCGCATCGGGCCGAGCCGGTAGAGAGCTCCAAGAGTCGACGCCGCCGTGCGGCTCAGGCTGGAGTCGGGAGTGATCCGACGCCAGGCGAGCAACAGCGAGTCGAGCACCTCGGTCGCCTCTGTCAGCGGGGCGGAGACCGGCGTACGTTGTGGCACGCAACCAGTTGTATCACGTGCTTATGTAATTCCACGATTCGCCGTCGGTGACGCCGGAGATTGATTCTGCATGCTGTACGCAGGCATAATGCAAGCATGGTCCAGCTCACGATCCGCGACGTACCCGTCGAGGTCAAAGAAGCACTCGCGTCCGCAGCGACCTCGCGGGGCCAGTCGTTGCAGGCGTACGCGCTCGGCGTACTCAAACGCGAGGCGGATTTCATGACCAACGCCGACCTCATCGCCGAGGTGGATCTCGACCGCGCACACCTCGCAGGTGAGGATGCGCCCGACGCAGCGGAGATCATCGACCTCGAACGCAAGCGTCGCGAGTGATTGTCGTCGACGCGTCGGCGCTCACCGAGATGCTGGCGTTCGCCGGGGAGAGGGGTGAAGCCGCCGCCCGTGCGCTCGGGCGAGACGTCGAGTGGTGCGCCCCCGCGCACTGGTCGGCGGAGGTGTTCTCCGCGATCCGAGGGCTCACGCTCGGCGGCCAGCTCAGCGACGCTGCCGGGCGACAAGCCGTTGCTCGAATCCCGCGCCTGACCATCGATGGAGTCGGCCTCGAAGGGCTCATGGGGCAGATGTGGGCGTTGCGTCCGGAGATCAGCGGCTACGACTCTGCGTACGTTGCGCTCGCTCGCTTGCGTTGTCTGACCCTGGTCACGGCCGATGGGCGGTTGGCGCGAGCGGCCGTGCGCCATTGTCGGGTCGAGGCGCTGCATTGATCCCCGTGGCGTGTGCGGGGCGACGGACCTGTCGCCGTAGGCTGGTCGGGTGCCCTTTGCACTCACCTTGCTCGACGGCGTGCGCTGGCGTGGCGAACCGCTGGTCGGCGAGCGTCCGCGCGCGCTCATCGAGGCGCTGGTCGAGGCCGGCCCCACCGGCCTGTCCACCGATGCCCTGGTCGACGCGGTCTGGGCAGACAAGCCTCCGGCGAACCCGACGAAAGCACTGCAGGTGCAGGTCTCGCGGGTACGCGCGGCTACCGACCAACGGCTGATCGAACGCTCGCCGGCCGGGTACCGTCTCGGCCTCGCTCGCGACGAGGTCGACTTACTCACCCACCGGGACCTGAGTGCGGCCGCCCGCGCGGCGTACGACGACGGCCAGCTCGACAAGGCGCTCGTCGCCGCGCGCCGCGGACTCGAGATCGGGCCGTCCGACGACCTGCGGTTGGTGGTCGCACTTGCCGGCAGCCGATCCGGAGACCACGCCGCGGCGCTGCCGGTCCTCGAGGAGCTCTTCGCGCTCGACCCGACCGACGATGTGCTGTCCTGCCTGCTGCGCAGCGAGGCAGCCGTACACGGACCCGCGTACGCGCTCGATCGCTACGAGCGCCATCGCCGCGAGCTCGCCGACCGGCTCGGCACCGATCCCGGTCCGGCCGTCCAGAGCGTCTATCGGGAGCTGCTCGCCGCCGACCGGCCGGTACGCGACGGTGTGCAGTACGACGGAAACGCACTGGTCGGCCGAGATACCGACGTGCGCGCGCTGCACACCCTCATCGCAAGTGCACGAGTCGTCTCGATCGTCGGTGCCGGCGGGCTCGGCAAGACCCGGCTCGCGCACGTGCTCGGCCGCGATGCTGAGCAGCCGGTCGTCCATTTCGTCGAGCTGGTCGGCATCGCGGCTCCTGAGGACGTCGTCGGCGAGGTCGGATCAGTACTGGGCGTACGTGACTCGATCGTGGCCCGCAAGTCGTTGACGCCCGAGCAGCGCGCCGACGTACGCGCGCGGATCGCGCAGCAGCTGTCCGTTGCGCCGAGCCTGCTCATCCTCGACAACTGCGAGCACGTGGTCGACGCCGTCGCCGATCTGGTCGCGTTCCTCGTCGCGACGTGTCGAGACCTACGGGTGGTGACGACCAGCCGTGCGCCGCTGAAGATCGCCGCCGAGCGGGTGTATGCGCTCGGGCAGTTACGGCCCGACGATGCCGTCGAGCTGTTCGAGGAGCGCGCGGTCGCGGCGCGGCCGAACGTCGCTCTCGACGAGCAGGCCGTCGCGGAGATCGTCGAACGCCTCGACGGGTTGCCACTTGCGATCGAGCTCGCTGCGGCGAAGGCACGGGTCATGTCGGTCGAAGACATCGCGCGGCGGCTCGAGAATCGGTTCGCCTTGCTGCGCGGGGGAGATCGAAGCGCTCCCGACCGCCACCAGACGTTGATCGCGGTGATCGACTGGTCGTGGAACCTGCTTGACGATCCCGAGCGCAAGGCACTGCGTTGGCTGTCGGTCTTCAACGACGGCTTCACGTACGAGGCGGCCGAGGCGATGCTCGGGCCGACGGCTCTGGAGAGCGTCGAGAGTCTGGTGCACCAGTCGCTGTTGTCGGTGCACGACTCGGGCTCGAGCGTGCGGTACCGAATGCTCGAGACCGTACGCGAGTTCGGCCGGATGCAGCTCGTCGACACGGGTGAGGACGCCGACGCCGAAGAGGCGCAGCATTCGTGGATGCGTTCGTACGCAGAACGCCATCTGTTCGTGCTCTGGGGCGAGCGGCAGGTCGACGCGATGGACGCTCTGCGGATCGAGGAAGGCAACCTCGCCGACGTACTGCGTCGGGCGCTCGCCGCTCGCGATCGCGAGACTGCCGTCGTCGTCTTCGCGGCGGTCGGGTGCTTCTGGTCGATCGTCGGGGCGCACGGACGCATCATCGCCCTCATCGACGCGCTCGAGGACGCACTCGACGGTTGGCGTCCGCCGCCCGAGCTCGTCGACCTCGCCCGGGTCGCGCTCGCGATCTCGTTGACGAATGCCGTGATAGCGGTACCCGAAGCCCATCGCTCGGCGCGCTCCATGCTCCGGGACCTCGGCGCGGAGTCGAAGCATCCCGCGATCCGGGCGGTCTGCGAGGTGACGCTCGCGTTCGATCCGTTCGACCCTGACGGCAGCGCGGAGCGCCTCGAGTCGCTTGCCGCAGATCCGGAACGGTACGTCGCGATGCAGGCGACGCAGTACCACAGCCATCTGCTCGAGAACGACGGAGACCCGGCGGGAGCGGCCCGGGCTGCTGAGCGCGCGCTCGCTCTGTGGCAGCCCGACGACGGTCCGTGGATAGCCGCGATCCTGCGTACGTCGTTGGCACAGCTGCTCGGCCAGATCGGCGAGTTCGACGAGGCCGCGAAGTATGCGGTCGAGTCGATCCCGGTACTCGACCGGCTCGAGGCCGTCGATGATGCGATCCAGAGCCGGGCCGTGCTGCTCGGCCAAGCGCTGGCGCACGGATCGTCCGATCAGGCCGAGCGGATCTTCGAGGAGATCGAACGCTGTGATGCGCGAAGGCCGGGGTTCGCCACCGGCTCGATCATCACAACGGGCCGCGCTGAGCTACTGCTCGTACGTGGTGAGATCGAGGCCGGCCTCGCGGCGTACCGAGGGGCGATCGAGCAGTCGCGGACGATTCGCTTCCCCGGGCTCGGTGACGGGTACGTGGGCATGGAGCCCTGGATCCTGGCCGCGGAGTCGACGGCGCTCGCGGCGTACGCCTTGCACACTGACGACGCGGGCGAAGACCTCTGGCAGTTGGTGAGTGACAAGGTGGAGCGAGTATCGCGCCCGGACCGGCTCCACCTCGACTATCCGGTGCTCGGTGTCGTTCTGTTCGGTCTCGGGATGTGGAGCCTGCACCGTGCGTGTGTGCCCGCCGAGGACGGCGTACGACTCTGTGTGTTCGCCGACCGCTTCGGCTACCCGCGGCGAATGCCAACCCTCGCGTGGGACAACGCGGTCGCCGCTGCCGAACGGTTCGCGCCGGGCGCACTGGCGAAGGTGTCGGATGAGTACGCCGACCGCCGTGGTCCCGAGCTCCTGCCCGAAGCACGCGAGTTCATCCTGCAGACCTTCCCAAACCACGCTGACACGTGAGAAGTAGTGCGCCGAGACGTGACTTCTGCTGAGCAGAAGTCACGTCTCGGCGCGGCACTTCTCACGTGTCAGCGTGGAGCTTCTCGCGTCTCGGCGTACTACATCTTGCGTTGGTACGACTTCACCGACAGCGGAGCGAAGACCGCGATCACCGCGGCACAGCCGAGCAGCGCCCAGCCGACCTCGGCCGTGACCGCGCCGTCGTTGGCGAGATCGCGTACGGCGGTCACGACGTGGGAGACCGGGTTGACCTTCACGAACGCCTCCAGCCAGCCGGGCAGCGTGTCCGCTGGTACGAACGCGTTCGACAGGAACGTCAGCGGGAAGAGGATCATCATCGAGATGCCCTGCACGCTCTGTGCCGAGCGGCCGATCGTGCCGACGAACGTGAACGCCCAGGCGAGCGACCAGCCGGCGACGATCACCAGCAGTGTTGCCGCAGCGACGCCGAGCACTCCGCCTCCCGGGCGGTATCCCATCGCGATGCCGGTCGCGAACGTCAGCGACGCGGCGATCGTGTAGCGCAACAGGTCGGCGACCATCGGTCCGGCCAATGGCGAGATGCGTGCGATCGGTAGCGACTTGAACCGGTCGAACACGCCCTTGTCCATGTCCTCGCGCAATTGCACGCCGGTCGCCATGCAGGTCGTCAGCGCGGTCTGCGCGAGGATTCCGGGCACCATCAACGGTAGGTAGCTGGAGACGTCACCGCTGATCGCGCCGCCGAAGATGTACGCGAACATCGCGGTGAACAACAACGGCTGAGCCGTCACGTCGAAGAACTGCTCCGGGTTCCGGCGCATCTTCTTCATCGCCCGCCAGGCGAGCGCGAGCGTCTGGCTGACGGTCTCGCCGATCGACACATGCGGTCGCGTCGCGGCGACCGGGTCCTCTTCGCGGAACTGCGGGGTGAGGCCGACACCCCCGCGACCGGCCTCACTGGTCATCAGATCTGTCATCACGCAACCTCCTCGGTGTGTGTCTCATCGGAGTCCTGTGTTTCGTGGCCGGTGATCGCGAGGAACACCTCGTCCAGGCTCGGTTTCTGCACGCTGACCGACGTGATCGAGACGTCGGCGGTACGCATGGCGATGAGTACGTCGCCCGCTTGGTCGGCCGCGTCCATCGCGACGTTCAGCCTGGCGCGCTCCGGGCTGAGGACCGGCTCGACGCCGAGCACCTCGCGTACCACCCCGACCGCGACGGGAACGTCGCCCTCGGCGGCGAGTTCGAGCTGCAGGGTCGAGACACCGACCGACGACTTGAGCTCGTCGGACGTGCCTTCGGCGACCTTGCGTCCGCGGTCGATGACGGCGATCCGGTCGGCGAGCTGGTCGGCCTCGTCGAGGTACTGGGAGGTGAGCATCACTGTGCAGCCGTCATTGACGAGATCGCGAATGGTGTCCCACATCTGGCCGCGGGTACGCGGGTCGAGGCCGGTCGTCGGCTCGTCGAGGAAGATCAGCGGCGGGCGGGTGATCAGACTGGCCGCGAGGTCGAGCCGTCGGCGCATGCCGCCGGAGAAATGCGAGATCGGCTTCTTCGCCGCGTCCTGCAGGCCGAAGCGTTCCAGGAGATCGGCAGCGGTGCTCTTGGCCTTCGCCGACCGAAGTCCCTGCAGGCGCCCGAACAACCATAGGTTCTCGGTTGCGGTGAGGTTCTCGTCGACGGATGCGTATTGACCTGTCACGCCGAGGAGTTGGCGTATGACGTGCGGTTGCTTGCGTACGTCTACGCCGAACACCTCGGCATGCCCCCCGTCGATGCGTAGCAGCGTTGCCAGCATCGAGAGCATCGTGGTCTTGCCCGCACCGTTGGGTCCGAGTACGCCGAACACCTCGCCGGTGCGGACCTCGAGATCGATCCCGTCGACGGCGCGGTGGTCGCCGAAGACCTTGACGAGGCCTTCAGTACGCACTGCCGTGCGGGTCGCCGGGCGGATGGCCCGGGTTGAAGTCATGGTGTCTGTGCTCATGCCGATGATCGTGCACCGGCACGGTTTCATCGCGGCTTCGAGCCAGTTTCATGCGACTCCGCGCCGTGAGACCGACGTTCGAGTGCGACACGCCGCGCGTGTCGCACCCGAACGTCCGGCCCACGGGGGAGGAGCTGCCGGGGCGCGGCTACGGGATGTCGAGGCTCAACGGCTCCACGTCCGCGTCGGCCAACATCGCGGGCAGCTCACGAACCCAGCCGGCGGGATCCGCCGACGCACGACGCCCGGACGGTACGTAGACCGTCGCCGTATCGCCCGACCGTGCAATCCGTACCGTCTGAGCGTGGTCGCGGAGCAGGTCGGCGGCGGCATCGGCGTCCGAGCTCGCCACCCGGACCGCGACAACGGCGTCGTGCGGCCGGTTGAGTGCTTCGGCGGCCTTGCGTGCCTCGGTGACATCGGCGGACCTGGCTGCCGACCCCGCGCGCGGTGCGAATCCGGCGTCTCGCGCCTGGGTGCCGCGTGAGGTCAGGATCGCGTTGTACAGCAGACGTGCGGTGCCGTCGGAGAACGCTCGGAAGTTCGGATCGGAGGAGAACACCGTGACGTCTCCGCTCCCGACCGGCTCGCTGATCTCGAACGCCGTCTCGCCGATCTCCTCGGCACCCTCCTGGTAACCGGACACGTACCAGTCGGCGGAGTCCGCGGCCGGGTACGCCGCGACGACGCTCGCCGGGTCGGACGCCGTCATCACCGGGTCGGAGTTGTACATCACCCAGTCATCGGATCCGACACCCTTGGTGAGCGGCGAGTTGCCCTCGACGCCGGTGCGGAAGAGCGTGCCGGGAGCCTGACCGGTCGGCTCGGTGAGCACCGCGGTGGAGAGCCCGAGCTGCGCGGCGAGTTGGGTGCCGCCCTGCCACCCGATCAGATGACCACCGTCGCTGACCCAGGCTCGCAGCGCATCGGCGCCGTCCGCACCGATCAGGTCGGCCATGGTCTCGGCATCTGTGTCGGGGACGATGAGCGTGTCGAGGCTCGACAAGGTCGACTCAGAGACCTGCGCCGGTCGTACGTCGACGTGCGGGATCTCCCAGTCACGGTCGAGGCGCCAGCGCAGCCAGCCCGCGCTCTGCGAGGGGCGGAACGGGCTGGAGTCGCGACTGAGCACGCCGACCGCGGCCAGTTTGCCGGGCAGCGGCATCGGGCGAACGCGCTGTCGGGGCAGCAGCTCGAGCGCGGACGCCTTGACCTTCGAGCCGGTGTAGCCGCCTTCGAGGTTCGACAGCAAGGCCATGCTCCAGCCGCTGACATCGTAGAAGTACGGGAACGGTACGTAGGTGTTCTCGTTCAGCATCGCCTGCACCCAGTGCTTCTCGGCCTGGGCAAGCGGCACCCAGTACGTGCCGCGCTGCATGGTCGCCGCGGCCGGCGCGCGGCCGTACTCCCGGAAGTCGGAGACGCGCACCGGTTTGGTGAGGCGATAGACCTTGACGCCGGCATCCTGCAACCGCTGGATCACGACGGAGAGGTCGCGCTGTTTGGCCTTCGTACCCGCGGAGAGGAAGTAGCCACAGACGCGCCGGCTCGGAACCGGTTGCTGCACGGTGTTGCCAGGGTTGAAGACCTCGTTGGGTTCGAGGCGACACTGCTTGCCCTGCCGCTGCGCCTGCACATAGCTGCGATGCCAGTCGGTCAGCACGCTCTTGCGATGGGTTGCACCCGCGTAGAGCGAGGAGATTCCCGACAGGTAGTGCTTGCGCGTCTGCGCGGGGTACGTGGCGGCCTGTCCGACCTCGAAGGTCATCCCGGCCGCGCCGAACTGCGTCGTCGGGACGGTGTCGCCGTAGCCCTGGAAGAACAGGTCGTAGCCGGACTCGTACGTCTCGAACTCGAGGCCCTCCGAGGTGAACGACGCCGCATTGGCAGCGCCGTAGAGGTTGTTGACCCAGTTGACCGACTGGCTCGACGTCTCGTGGTACGTCGGATCGGTGTTGGGCGGGAAGAAGTAGCCGTCACCGCCCATGCCGTGCTCGTCGATGAACAGCTGCGGCGGGAACTTGCGCAGCAGTGCGAGTTTCGCGTTGGTCTCGGGCTGCGTCTGTGCGAACCAGTCGCGGTTCATGTCGAAGGCGTAGCTGTTCTCGCGGGTATCAGCCGTACGGCCGTCGGGGTTCTGGCTGGGCATGAAGCCGACGAGTGCGTTCTTGGCGACCTTCTTGGCCACACAGTCGGTGCGGTCGGCGAGTTCGTACATGATCTGCAGACCCGCGTCTCCCGCGGCGGGTTCGTTGCCGTGCACGTTGCCGGTGAGCCAGAGGATCGCGGGCATCCGCTTGGCGATGGCCTTCGCCTGACCCTTCGGCAGGTTTGGGTCACGGAGCTTCGCGGCGTCGCGGGAGATCCGCTTGAGTGCCGCGGGCTTGACGTTGCCACTCGTACTGAGCAGCGCGTACTTCAGCGCCGTACCTCTGGACGTGTGTCCAGCGGTGCCGGTGACGACCTTGTCGCTGTTGCGGTCGATGACGTTCATGTACCGATACAGCTGGCGAACGGTGGCCGGATGGTCGCCGAGCTCGAAACCCAACGACTCCTTCGGGCTCGGAACCTCGCCCGCATACTTCGGTGTGGTGGTGAGGACGCCGCACGGCGCGGACTGCTTATCGGCGCTCGGCGGGTCGGCGACCCCGGGGGACGTTCCCGCTGCGATTGCACCGCCGCCGATGATCAGTGCTGCCGTTGCCAAGCCGATGCTGATCCGCCGCATGGTGCCCTCTCGTCCAGGTCCGTCGTACGCGCCGAAAAACGTTTCCGTGTGGTCGAACCCCGCGAGAGTCCAGGTCTGGACGTCCGAGCGTGAGCAACGTATCCCGGGCTCGAGCACTCGTCAATGCGGGCTCGACAGCGAATAGACAGGGGATAGGCAGCGGTCTGCGGGACGCTCGGGTGATCGATGTTGACTACCTGGAGGTGTGCGATGCCAACGGAATACGTGTTCGACTCGGCGTCACATCCGTACCGGTGGTCGCTGTCGTACCAGCGGGCATGGCAACGTGTCACGTTGCACGGCGTGTTTGCCGTGGGGAGCGGATGCTTGCCGTGCAGAGCGCGCGGGAAGTGGCGCTTCACCATGCTTACTTGGTAAACGACCACCACCGAATCGGCGAAAACCCAACAGAAACGGGAAAGTCGGCGACGAACCCCCAGGCCGAGGCTCGCGGCCCGCGTCGCCGCGTCTTTGCCCGGCCGTCGAGGTAGCAAGGCCGAAAGCGACGAGAAATCGGGCAGGCTGGTAGTCGCACCGAAAGCGCGGTTGAAGCCGGCAGCGGCGAGGGGTGACGCGGCGGGTTGACGCCGGAGGAGCCAATCTCCACCGGGGCCGTACGAGCAGAAGCCCGGAGCGATTCGCGTTCCGTAGGGGCAGGGCGTTGACAGCGCGAACCGCGAGGGTTAGATTCTGCGCAATCCGTAAACGTTTACGGGCTTCGGCTCGGTCTGTCCTGTAAACGTTTCCGACCTCCGGGAGAAGCACGATGACGCAAGACCCCCATGCTGCGCCGACGATCCACACCGTCGCCGACGCCGCAGGCGTGTCTATCGCTTCGGTCTCCCGAGTCCTGAACGGATTGACGACCAACGAGGAGACGATCCAGCGCGTACGCGCAGCTGTCGATGAGGTCGGGTACGTGCCCAACTCGGCGGCGAAGTCGCTGAAGACCAGCCAGACCGGACAGATCGCGTTCGCGATGGAGAACATCGGCAACGCGGCGTATCTCGCAATGGTGCAGGCGATCCAGCCGGTGCTGCGTCAGGCGGGATACCGGCTGCTGTTGCACAGTACGAATGCCGACACCTCCGACGAGATCGACGTACTCCGCAGCCTCGGCCAGCGTTACGTCGACGGGTTGATCATGTGCCCGCTGCGGGTGACTCGTCGCCACCTCACCGAGCTCAAGCGCGCACAGTCGCCGGTCGTGGTGATCGGTCGGCTGCCCAAGTCCTGCCCCGTGGACAACGTCCATGTCGACTCGCGTCCCGGCGTCGCCCGTGCGGTGGCGCACCTCGCCGAGCAGGGGCGTACCCGGATCGCATTGGTCGATGGGCCGCTCGACACCGTGCCGGGCAAGTCCCGGTACGCCGGCTACCAGGACGGTCTCGCCGAAGTGGGCATGACCGAGGACGCCGCTCGGGTCGCGTTCACTGACTTCACCGTCGAAGGGGGAGCGAAGGCGGCTGCCGAGATGTTGAAAGCCAAGCGGCCGCCGGACGCGTTCTTCGCGGCCAACGACTTGATGGCTCTCGGCGTCCTACAGGCGGTCCGCGAAGCCGGGCTCGACGTACCCGGCGACGTAGCCGTCGTCGGCATGGACGATACGGAGTTGGCGACCTCTTCGTGGCCGCCGCTGTCGAGTGTGTCGCTCGGCGCGCGCGAGCGTGGTCGGCTCGCGGCGGAGCTGCTGCTCGAGCGGCTGGCAAATCCCGGGCGTACACCGCACCGGATCAGCGTCGAGCCCGAACTCGTCGTACGTGCGAGCTCCGGTACGGAGAGCACTCGATGACCGCGACGACAGCGCCGACGGCACGCAAACCGTTCGTCGGCAACGGTGCCTGGCTGCTGCTCCTTCCTGCGCTGCTGCCGATCCTCGTCCTCAGCGTCTATCCGCTGTTGCGCGGCGTCTATCTCGGCTTCACCGACGCTCGCGCCGGCTACAACCTCCAGACGAACTTCATCGGCCTCGACAACTACCGCGAGCTGTTGTCCGATGAGCTGTTCTGGGAGTCGTTCCGGATCGGACTGGTGTGGACGGTGTCGGTCACCGTGATCCAGTTCTTCCTCGCACTCGGCCTCGCTCTGCTCCTGAACCTCGACCTTCGGGGTCGCCTACTTGCCCGCACCCTTGCGGTCGTGCCGTGGGCGATGCCGCCCGTCGTCGTCGGCATCATGTGGTCGCTGGTGTACCGGCCGGATGCCGGTCTGCTGAACGAGATCCTGTACCGCGTCGGCCTCGAAGACCTCGGCGCGAACTGGCTGGGGGAGTTTCACACCGCGCTTCCTGCCGTGATCGTGGTGGGCGTCTGGGCAGGCATGCCGGTCACGACGGTCGTGCTGCTGGCCTCACTACAGGGTGTTCCGCACGAGCTGCACGAAGCGGCGGCGATCGACGGAGCCAGTGCGTGGTCGCGGTTCAAGAACATCACCTGGCCGCATCTGCGCAGTGTGGTCGCCGCCATCACGACGTTGAACTTCATCTGGAACTTCAACTCGTTCGACCTCGTGTACGTCCTCACCAAGGGTGGCCCCGGCGGCAAGACGACGCTACCGATGCTGTTCGCGTACGACGAGGCGTTCCGCTACGGCAACTACGGGTACGCGGCCGCGCTCGGCAACGTGATGGTGCTGATCGTGCTGGTGTTCATCCTGATCTACCTCCGCCGCCGGCTGAAGGAGTCCGCATGAGCACCGAAACGGCGAAGCCGGCGCGGGCGGTGAGCGATCCGGGTCGGTCGACCGCCACGCGCTCGCGGCGTCCGCGACGCCGCAACCCGATGAACCATGTGTCGCCAGGCGTACGCGCACTTCAGTACGCAGCCCTTGCGGCGTACCTGGTGTTCCTGGCGTTCCCACTGCTGTGGATGCTCTCGACCGCGTTCGCCTCGCCCCAGGATCTCGTCGCGTTGCATCCCGGGATCATCCCCGACAACCCGACGCTCGACAATTTCGTCGACGCGTTCACCGAGCAGGCGTTGGTGCGCTCGGCGTTCAACAGCCTGATCGTCGCGGTCGCGAGCGCCGCATTGACCGTCGTACTCGCGGTTCCGGCGGCGTACGCGTTGGTGCGGCTGCGCACGTGGATGACCAAGCCGGTGCTCGGTTGGGTGCTGCTCAGCCAGCTGTTCCCGTTCATCCTCGTGGTGATCCCGATCTTCCTGATGCTGCGTGACGCGCAGCTGGTCGATACGCGGATCGGCCTGATCCTGATCTACGTCGTGTGGATCATGCCGTTCGCCCTCTGGATGCTGCAGGGCTACGTGCGCGAGCTGCCGGTCGACCTCGAGGAGGCTGCGAGCATGGACGGCGCGGGGAGGGTTCAGATCCTGCGCGCGATCGTCTTCCCGCTGCTCCTGCCCGGCATCATCGCCACCACCCTGTTTGCGTTCATCACCGCTTGGAACGAGTTCTTCTTTGCACTGGTGCTGATCAAGAGCCCCGAGCTCGAGACGCTCCCGCTGACGCTCGCGCGATTCGTCGGTCTCGAAGGTGTCGCCCGTCTCGGCCCGCTCGCCGCCGGCTCGCTACTCGCAACGATCCCGAGCCTCGTCTTCTTCTCGTTCATTCAGCGCGGTCTCACCGGCGGACTGATGTCCGGTGCGACCAAGGGATAAGGAGCCCAACCCATGAAATCAAGACTTCTCAGCGTCGTCGCGGTCAGTGCGGCCGTCGTTGGGCTGACCAGCGCATGTGGCGGTGACGACGGCTCGGGCGACGGAGGAAAGGTCGAGCTTCGGTTCCAGAGCCTCGCGTGGCAGGACGCATCGATCGCCGCCAACAAGGAGATCGTCGCCGAGTGGAACGACGAACACCCGGACGTCCAGGTGACCTACGACGGCGCCGAGTGGGACTCCGTACACGACAAGCTGCTCACGGCCTTCGAGGGCGGTGACCCGCCGGACATCATCCATTACGAGGCATCGGCCGGACAGGTGTTCGCCGAAGGAGGCTATTTCGCGGACCTCGACCCGCTCCTCTCGGACGACTTCAAGTCCGGCATCGCCGACGATGTCTGGGACACCGTGAAGTACGACGACTACGGAACGGTCGGCGTACCGTTTCTGATGGAGAACCGTCTTCCGATCGCCAACGCCACGCTGCTGAAGCAGGCGGGCGTCAAGATCCCGACGCCCGATGACCCGTGGACGTGGGACGAGTTCGCGGCGGCGGCAAAGAAGCTCACGAACGACGACACGTACGGCGTTGCGTTCCCGCTCGGTGATCCGGCAAACGCCATGGTCACGCTGTCGCAGAACTTCGGCGGCGAGTACGTCGCCGACGGCCCCGAGATCTCGGCGGGCGACGAGGAGATCGAGGTACCCGAGCGTATTCACTCCATGCTGTACGACGACAAGAGCGCTTCGTCCGACACCGTCAGCTTGACCAGTACCGACGCGCTGCCCGGGTTCTTCGGCGGGAAGTACGCGATGGTCTTCGGCGCGACCTGGCTGCGCCAGCAGATGGTCGAGGAGTCTCCGGACGGCTTCGACTGGGTGACCATTCCACCGATCGAGGGCACCGAAGGCGCGACGCAGGCGGTCAACCCGCAGACCCTCTCGGTGGCCGCTCAGTCCGAGCATCCCGAGGAGGCCGCGGAGTTCATCGAGTTCTTCCTCGACGGCCAGAACATGGCCCGACTCGCCGAAGGCGACTGGCTCGTACCGACGAGTGACGATGCGCTCGACGCACTGCAGAAGCGGACCAACGGCAAGCAGGGATGGGATGTCGCGCTCGCGTCGGCAGATACGCTGACCGCCGCACCGTGGCGTCGTACGCCCGGTTTCCAGGAGTGGATGGACAAGATCGCGACGCCGGCGTTCCAGAAGTACTTCGGCGACGACATCGATGAGGACGAGCTCGTCTCCGAACTGGAGGACGGCAGCGACCTGTTGTCGGAGTCGCGTTGAGTACGAACGGGCCGAGCAGAGAGCGTGCACGCGGTTGCCTGGCGGGACTGGCGGTCGGAGACGCGCTCGGCCGTCCGGCGGAGGGCATGGAGCCCGACGAGATCGCCGAGCGCTGGGGGCGCATCGAGGGGTACGTCGCCGACACGCCCCTCGGCAGTGACGACACGGAGTACGCGTTGCTCACGGCGAAGGCGCTGCTGACGTACCGGGAGAGGTTCAGCGCCGAGACCGTCGCGGATCTGTGGTACGCCGAGGTCGTGACGCAACGCGGAGGTTTCGCGGGCGGCGGCTTCAGCGAGATGGCTACGATCCGCAACCTCGAGCGCGGGCATCGGCCGCCGCGTTCGGGGCAGCACGCGCACGGTTGGAGCGACGGGCTCGCGATGCGGGTCGCGCCGATCGGCATCGTCGCGACGGGCGACCCGCAGGAGGCTGCGCGCTTGGCCGAGCAGGATGGCCTCGTCAGCCACAGCCACGAAGGTATCTACGCGGGCCAGGCAGTCGCTGCCGCGGTAGCGGTCGCGATGGACGGGGCCGACGCCGACCAGGCCTATGCCGCCGCGCTTGCGGCGGTGCCGGAGGACTCCTGGACGGCGCGAGACCTACGCCGCGGGCACGAGATCGTGCGTACCTCGCCGGACTGGTCGACGGCAGGGCGAACGGCGGTCGCCGAGCTGGGCGTGCATCGTTACTACTGGGCAGACCTCGCACCCGAGGCGGTTGCATTGGCGTTCGTCGCCGTGCTGGCCGGTGCGGGTGACTTTCGCGAGACGGTCCTGAATGCGGTCAACCTCGGCCGCGACGCTGACACGATCGCGGCGATGGCCGGCGGTATCGCGGGCGCGATGAGCGGCATCGACGCGGTGCCCGCCGAGTGGCTGCCCGCCGTAGCTGTTGCTCCCGGCGTGTGCCTGCTGACGACGAAGGGGATGGATCCGATGGAGGTCGCCGACGACCTGTGCACACTGGCAGTCGAGTTGGGTGACGGGCGTGGCTGAGCGCAGCATCACCCAACGCACGTACGACACGGTCGCCGGTCTCAGCGCGGGCGATGCCGTGACGTGGTCGTCGTGGTGGCATCGCATGGCCAAACTCGGCCCGCGCCGGGCAGTACGTCTCGGTGAGGCGCGTGACCATGCGCGTGAGGCCGTGACGACCACCATTCCGACGCCGTACCTACATGCGTCGTCACCCGAACTGATCGACCCTGCGGGGCCGACCGACGACACCGAGTGGTTCGTGGTGGCCGTACGCCATCTGCTCGGGCAACGTCTCGACGGGACACCCACCGGCGAGCAGCACGGTGTCTGGGCAGAGCTCGCGGCGCTGCGGGCCGAGGGCGCCGCAGCGGTACGTGCCCGCATCGGTACGTCGATCGCGCTCGACAACCTGCAGCGAGGCGCGTACCCGCCCGTCAGCGGGCACGACAACCCGCACTATTTCGACGACATCGCATGCGTACGTGCCGTGGCGGCCGGTCTGTTGAGGCCGGGCGATGCGTCGGCGGCCGCTGGTCTCGCGGCGACCGATGCAGGGGTGACCCATGCACTCGACGGCGTCTGGGGTGCGCGGGCCACCGCGGCTCTCGTCGCGTTGCTGGCCGCCGGAGGCGATCGTCAGGCGGCCGTCGACGCGGCTCTTCGCGAGCTACCCGCCGAGAGTTGGATCGCGCACGTCGTGAGCGAATGCCTGTCGGTCGTCGAGCCGGCAGCGACTCCTGTCGACCTGGGTGCCAGGCTCGAACGCGAGGCAGTTGACCACGTCTACTCGTACGCGAACCAAGCGCCCGAGTCGCTCGGTCTCGTACTCGCGCATCTGAGCGTGGCCGACAGCTTCGATGCGATGCTGCTCGGTGCGCTCTGCCACCCACGGCACGCCGACGGGCTCGTACCACTCGCGGGAGCCGTTGCAGGTGCGGCGTTCGGCGGGCAGCGTCGCGACCTGCCGAGCCTCAAGGGCGTTTGCGTACGCGACCTCGACGGGGTCTCGCTCGACTCGGTCGTACACGAGATCATCGGCGGACAGGAGACGGTCTGATGAGTCTGCTCGACAAGACGCTCGGATGCCTTGTCGGCGCCGCGGTCGGTGATGCGCTGGGTGGCGCCACCGAAGGCTGGACGCCGGCGCAGATCCGGGAGCGCTGGGGTGGTTGGGTTGAAGGCATCGTCCCGCCGTACTACGACGACTGGCGCACTGCGCGGCCGATTGCGCCGTACCACAAGGGTGATGGGCATGTCACCGACGACACGTTGATGACGCGACTGCTGATGGACGTGTACGCCGACAAGTCCGACCACCTCGACGCGTACGACGTCGCGGAGCGGTTGGTTCCGCGGATGATCTCCGAGCAGGTGTGGATTCCCGAGCTGGAACAGCACGCGCTGCCGCTGCAACGCGTCTTCCTTGCGGAGAAGTACATGGCGCTGCGCCTGCACTGGGGGCACGTCGACCCACGCGAGGCCGGCATCGGCAACGCGGTCAACTGCGGCGCAGCGATGTACATCGCTCCCGTCGGTGTCGTCAACGCCGCCGACCCGGACTCCGCGTACGCAGAGGCGATCGATATCGCAGGCGCACATCAAGCGTCGTACGGACGTGAGGCGGCCGGGGTGATGGCCGCGGCCGTCGCGTCGGCGATGGATCCGGACGCCACGGTCGACTCGGTGTACGACGCGGCGATCCGTCTCGCGCGCGACGGCACCCGCTCCGCGCTCGTAGCCGTGTGGGACGCGGCCGGAAGCGTCGGGACCTGGGCTGAGGCGATCGAGTCCGGCGTACTGCGCGATGCGATGCGTCCGTACGACACGGTCGCCGATACGTACCGCGACCAGGGGCTCGGCGCGAGGCGGCCGAGCCGCGTGCACAGCATCGAGGAGCTCCCGCTCGCGTTCGGGTTCTTGCGTATCGCCAACGGCGACTGGCGGGAGACGGTTCTCGGAGGCGTGAACTACGGGCGTGACTCCGACTCGATCGCGACGATGGGCGGTGCGATCGCGGGTGCACTAGGAGGTGAGTCGGCGGTACCGAGCGATCTCGCTTGCGCGGTCGCCGAAGCGAGTGGTCTCGACCTCGCCGGTCCGGCGCGTGAGCACGCCGCCGTCGCAGAGCGGATCCGGGTCGGCGACCACGAGCGACGCGTACGGATCGAGAAGTCGTACGGGCGGCTGCTTGACGGGCAGAGCCGATGAGCCCGACCATCGCCGTCTTCGGCAGCGCGAACATGGACCACGTCGTACGGGTCGAGTCGGCACCGCAACGCGGAGAGACGCTCACCGGCCGGTCGTACGACCAGCTGGTCGGCGGCAAAGGCGCCAACCAAGCACTTGCCGCGGCGCGTGCGGGAGCGGCCGTACGCATGGTCGGTGCCGTGGGCGATGACGCGGACGGCGCGGCAATCAGAGACGTGCTCCGAAGCGACGGCGTGGATACGAGTTCGCTCGACACTGTGCACGTGTCGAGCGGTACCGCACACATCACCGTCGACGACCGAGGCGACAACTCGATCATCGTGGTGCCGGGAGCCAACGGCGAGGTGCGTACGCTCACCGATTCGCACCGGCACGCGATCGCCGGATCAGACATGCTCCTTCTCCAGCTGGAACTGCCACTGGAGGCGGTCGTCGAGGCGGCGGCGTACGCCCGAAGCGTGGGCGTGCCGGTGATGCTGACGCCTGCGCCGGTGCTGCCGCTGACCGCAGCCCAGCTTGACGACGTCGACGTGCTGGTGCTCAACGAGCCCGAGTCAGCGGGTCTTTCGGGCGTAGCCGATCCGAGAAGGGCCGCCCGCGCCCTCGTCGAGATGGGCGTCGACGTCGTGGTCGTCACCCTGGGGGAGCGGGGATGCCTCTGTGTTGCGTCCGACGCTGACGAGGTGATCGAGGAATCGGCTCCGGCCGTCGAGGCGGTCGACACCACGGCTGCGGGCGACACGTTCGCGGGCTGTCTCGCGGTCGCCCTCGCGGAGGGTCGCGATCGCCGCGCAGCGCTGCTTTGGGCAGGTACGGCTGCGGCGCTGTCCGTACAGAGTTTCGGAGCATCGACGTCGATGCCCACCCGGGCGGCGATCGAGGCCGCCTTGGCAGAGAGGGGCGACGAATGAGCGACACCGCAATGCCGCTCGACGGGTTGCGCGTCATCGACGTGTCGACCCTGTTCGCCGGACCCCAGGCAGCCATGCACCTCGGCGACTTCGGCGCGGAGGTGATCAAGATCGAGCATCCCCGAATGCCCGACCCGGCGCGCGGGCACGGTGCGGCCAAGGACGGCCACAACCTTTGGTGGAAGACGATCGGGCGTAACAAGCGAACGATGACCTTGGACCTCGGCCGGGCCGAGGGGCAAGAGGTCTTCCGCCGCCTCGCGGACACAGCCGACGCGGTGATCGAGAACTTCCGACCCGACACCTTGGAACGCTGGCAGCTGGGCCCGGACCAGTTGCAGGAAACGAATCCCGGGCTCGTCGTGGCCCGTCTCACCGGCTTCGGACAGATCGGTCCGTACCGACGCCGACCGGGCTTCGGCACCTTGGCCGAGGCGATGAGCGGATTCGCTGCTTTGACCGGTGAGCCGGACGGGCCGCCGACATTGCCGCCGTTCGGACTCGCCGACGGCATCGCGGGGCTCGCGACCGCCTACGCCGTGCTCACCGCGCTGCACGCGCGCCACTCGACCGGTCGTGGCCAGGTCGTCGACCTCGCGCTGATCGAACCGATCATGGCGATCCTGGGGCCGCAGGTGAGCCGTTGGGACCAGCTCGGCACGGTCCAGCCCCGCAGAGGCAATCGATCGAGCGATAATGCGCCCCGCAACACGTACCGCACGGCAGACGGCAACTGGGTCGCGATCTCCACAAGTGCGCAGAGCATCGCGGCGCGGGTCATGCACATCGTCGGTCGGCCGGATCTCGTCGATGAACCGTGGTTCGCTACGGGCAGTGGTCGGGTCGAGCACGCCGACCTACTCGACTCGGTCGTCGGAGACTGGGTCGGTCAGCACACGCGCGACCAGGTCGTCGCGACGTTCGAGCGTGCGGAGGCGGCGATCGCACCGATCTACGATGCGTCCGACATCGTCGAGGACCCGCAGTACGCCGCGCTCGGCACGATCCAGACGGTCGACGACCCGGATCTCGGCCCGCTCGCAATGCATAACGTGCTCTTCCGGATGTCGGAGACACCGGGTGGTATTCGCTGGACCGGACGCGGACACGGAGCCGACACCGACGAGCTCCTCGAGGAGCTCGGCGTCGGTGATGTCGACGCCCTGCGTGAGCAGGGGATCGTATGACGCCCGCCGCGCGCGAGCTGGCGGTCACGTACCTCTACGTGCCTGCCGATCGGCCGGAGCGAGTGGCGAAGGCCTTCACGCTCGGCGCCGACGTCGTCATCATGGATCTCGAGGATGCCGTCGCCCCGGAAGCGAAGGTGGCTGCGCGCTCCGCGCTGCCGGCTCTGGTGAGCGCCCGCGGCGAGCAGCGGGTGCAGGTACGCGTCAACGCTGTCGACACCGAGTACGCTGCGGCCGACCTCGCCACGGTCGCCGGTCTCGACACCGACATCGAGGTACGCCTGCCCAAGGTCGAGTCGCCGCAGACGATCGACGAGGTACGCCGACTACTAGGAGGCGAACGCCCGATCCATGCGCTGGTGGAAACTGCGATCGGCATCGAGCAGGCCTTCGACATCGCGAGGTACGGGCCGCCTTTGGCATCGATCGGACTGGGCGAGGCCGATCTCCGCTCGGCCCTCGGCGTCTCCGACGACCGGGCGCTGGAGTGGGCGCGTGGGCGCATCGTGGTGGCCGCCGCGGCGGCCGGCCTACCGGCGCCGGCCCAGTCGCCGTACTTGAACGTACGCGACCTCGTCGGCCTCAGTGAGTCGTCGCAGACCGGGCGTTCGCACGGGTTCGTGGGGCGTTGCGCCATCCATCCCGCGCAGCTGGCGCCGATCCGGGCGGCGTACCGTCCGGTCACTGAAGAGGTGGTGCGGGCGCAGGCGACACTCGACCGGCTGGCTCACGGCGCAGTAGACGTGCTCGACGACGGGAGCTTCATCGACCCCGCGATGGTCGGCGCTGCCCGCCGCGTACTGGACCTCGAACGACTCACTCGGGAGCCCGGCACTCGCTCGGGCTCGGCCAGCTAGCGTTCGGTTTCGGTGTCGCCACCGTACCGGTGGTCGCTGGCGTACCAACGGGCACGGCAACCTGCCACTTTGCATGGCGTCCCTGCCGTGCAGAGTGGAGTTTCACCATGTTTACTTGGTAAAGCACCACCACCGAAGCGACCGGGAACCGACAGCGAAGCAGCTAGCTAGCGCTTGCGGTGCTCGGCCAGCATGTCGACGGACTTGGCGATCCTGCGCTCGCGGGTGGCCGCTGCCTTCGCGCCCTCGATCGACTCCACATGGAAGCGTTTGAGGCTGTACGAAAGGGTCTCGAAGAACGCCTCAGCCGTTGGGTTCCGAGCCAACGCCGCCGCAAAGTCGGCCGGAACGCTCACCTCGCGCGGGGTGGTATCGAGGGTGAGCGTCACATCGAGCTCGTCGTTGGCCGCCACACCCGCCGCCTCGCGGTTTGCTGCACTGACGCCGACCATGAAACGCCCGCCCATCGAGGCGACCGTGCTCCGGTACGTGTGGCCGTTGATGTTCACCTGCACTGGTGGTCGTTTGCCGCCGCCGAGTCTGTCCACGACATCGTCCGGTACCACGATCCCTGTTGCAGTCTTGCCCGACTGCTCGAGGACCGCCCGGAACTCGACGCTCGGCGATTCGCTCATTGCGGCTCCTTCGCGCTCCATTCGGTTCTACCACAGCATGGCACCGGAGGTACGAACGCCGACGCCTCCGCTCCGAGCGATGCGGGTGGGATAGCGTGCGCTGCGGAGGGGGACCGACAGATTGCGAGACAACTGATGGTCCTGAAGAAGAACTCGTACGCCGCTGCGGCCGCATTGGTGTCAGGTCTGCTGCTACCCGCGGGGGCAGCGCATGCCGATGCCGACGCACAGGTCGCCGCTCGAACTGCGCACCAGAAGGTCAGCCTGGTCACCTACAACACCTGTCTCAACGACCGCTGTCGTGACGCATACGGGCTGAAGAGCCATGGCAAACGGTTGAGCAAGATCTGGAGCAACGTCGTCAACCGCAAGCGGGGCAAGAAGCGCGCCGATATCGTCGTCCTGCAGGAGACGGACTGGCGTGTCGTGGGAGCCGACGGCGAGAAGCTGGTCAAGGCGTTCCCCGGTTACCGGATCGCTTCCAAGCGCGATGGCCGATGGATCCTGTACCGAACGGCGAAGCTGAAGAAATTCAATGACGGGTACGTCAATGTGGCGGGGCCGAGCAAGGAGGAGAAGGCATTTCCCTGGGCTCAGTTCGCGAGTCGTGCACATCCGAGCAACAAGGTCACAGTCGTCGACGTGCACTTCGCGTCACGTACGGACAAGCCCGCACAGGCGGGCGAGATCCGCAGGCTGAAGCAGGGACTGAGCGATGATCTTCCGCTCGGTTCGCGCACGGTGTTCGCGGGTGACTTCAACATCCTTGCCGGCGAGCCCAATGCCCGGCTGTTCAGATCGAGCTTTGCGAGGGCAGCCGGCGGGTTGACCGACCGTACGCCCAAGCGCAAGCGCACCAACACGCTGAAGCCCGCAGACGTACCGAAGATCCCGTACCGACCGAGTTCGGGCAAGCCCATCGACCATGTGTACGTCGGCGGCGGGCTCGACGTCATGCGCGGCGTGCGGTACGGCGACGAGGGGGAGAAGCGAGTGACCAGCAAACGGGCCGAACGCAAGCGCTGGAACAAGCTCGTGCCCAAGCGGCGCTCGGACCACAACGCGGTGTACGCGCTGCTGCGCTGGTGACAGACCGTCCGTCGGTGCGGCATACCGCCTATGCCGCACCGACACGGCTCAAGCAGATCCTCGAACGGTCAGGAATCGCGATAGGCCAACGAGGTCGTCGGAGTTGAGATGATCGACACCCGAGTCGGCGAGAACCGACCAGATCGACGTACGCGCCTGCCCGCGAGCGTCCGGTGTTCCCCAGAAACGCAGGCGGTAGCCACCTGCGTGTGCACGGCGGATCAGCGAACGCAGTTTCGCGTGCTCTGCTGCGCCGATAGGGCCCTCGCCTCGCCAGGTGAAGTGGTTCGCCCAGTTGTCGCTGACGAGCGGCATCAGGTTCGGGCTCAGATCGGATCCGAGGTCTGAGAGCCTGCCGTCGTAGCCGGCGTAACGCTGTCGCTGCTGGCGCATCAGGTCGAGTGGTCGATTGCCGCTCACGACCACCTGCACCGCACCGTCTCGCACCTTCGGAGCGAACTTGGTCAGGATCCTCTGGTGTGTACGCAGCTCTCGGTGCAGCGCGCGATACGTACGCGGGCCGTTGCTCTTGAGGTCGACGAGCAACTGAAGGGGCTCGTCATGCCCGTCGTAGACCGTGCCGCCGTTGTCGCGTACCCGCCGCTCGAGCGGGTCGAGATAGAGCGACTCGAGCGTCCGGCTCGGATCTACGTCCTTGCGGTCGTGCGCGACCAGCAGTTCGCCACCGACCAGCCAGACATCCGCTTCGACGCTGGTGAATCCTTCCGCGAGCGCATCGGCGAGCGGGCGGTCGTGCTCATAGTCGTTGTGTGCATGGGCTTGTGCGACCGGCTGGACCTCACCGGCCGCGGGGTCGCGGTACTGTGCGGGCAGGTCGACGCCACGTCTGGACATCAGATCTCGAAGGACGCCGGGTCTGTCGGTGATGAGTCCGTCGACGCCGATGCGCATGAAGTGCTCCATCGTGTCGCGGTCATCGACGGTCCATGGAATCACCGGCATGCCGGCGTCATGGGCATCATCGACCATCGACCGGGTGACGTACGGCTCGAAGTCGGGATCGCCGATCGCACCGTCCTGCGGGAATCCCTGCACCGGCGACAGCGCATCGGCGTCGAAGCTGTCGACCGCCGCCACCAGATCGCCGTCGAAGTCGTCGATGTCGATGCCGCCCAGCCACGGTGACGCACCGGGCTGTCCGGTCTGCAGGAAGTCGCGGTTGGTGAGCGCGATGATCGGTAGTTCGGGCGCCACCTCTCGCATCATCATCAGTGCTCCCCAGTCGAAGCTCTGGATGGTCACCTGGTCGGCGATATCGGCTTCGTCGACGTCGGCGGCGACGGTACGTACGAACTGCGAACGCGGCGCCGTCTCGTCCGGTGCGCCGGCCTCGACCTTGGTCTCGACGTTGAGCATCACATCGTCGGCCTCGTAGGTGTCGACCAGGTCGAAGACCTCGCGCAGTGTCGGCATCCGCGCACCGGGCGCGGCCTCCTGGTCGGGGAACTTCGCCAAGGTGGTGCTTCCGCAGTCGAGGGTGCGTACCTGGTCGAGGGTGAGGTCCTTGACGTAGTCGCCGACGTACGGATACTCCGGATCGCAGGGATGGGCGGGTGCCGTGTCTCGGCATTTCTCATCGCTCACCACACGGTCGTGGGTGACGACTGCGACCCGGTCCTCGGTGATCTGCACGTCCAGCTCGAGCGTCGAGACGCCGACGCGCAAGGCACGGGCGAATGCGGGCAGCGTGCTCTCGACGGTGAGCGCGATGCCGCCCCGGTGCGCCTGCAGATCGAACTCGGAAGCCGGCTCGGCCGATGCTCTCGATGCCGGACTCGTCGGCGTGCAGAGCACCGCCGACGCGAGTAGTGCGGACACGGCTGTGAGCGCAGCAGGGCGTTTGCGCATCGCGAGGCTCCTTCGACTGGACGTCATGCTGCCGCCAGCCAACGGGTCCAGTCGTACGTCTACGTGAACGCCGACCGGAATGCGGGCCAACTTCGATCGAGCACGCAGACGTCGCCGCGCTCAGTCGGCGGCGAATGCACCGTCCAGGAGCTCGTCGGCGCTGCGCTGGTCCGCTGCGTCGCGCGGGCGAGAGACGTACAGGTCGGCGTGATAGCAGCCGTCCGACTCCTTGCCGGAAGGGTCGAGGCCGTGGGCGAGTACGCGCGACATCGCCCACTGGCGTTCATCTGAATCGATGAAGCGGCGCTGCGCGAACGTACGTGACACACGTTCGGTGCGTAGGCCGTGCTGAGCGAGCGTATCGGCGATCGGTGCGTAGTCGTAGGTACGCAGGCAGAATGCTGCCACCCACACCGGCCCCTTTCGGCAACGCATCAGACGGTCGAAGGTGCGTTCGGTGACGTACCCGACGCCACCCGTGGTCGTGATCAGGTCGACGTCGGCAACGAGCTCGGTGAGCCGCTCGGACGGCGGACCCTGCTCGAGGTTCTCGCTGCTGCCGGCGTCCATCGCACCGACGTCGACTCCGTACGCGATCGCGTTGGCCGCGACATCGAGGCCGACGACCCGAGGCGCATCGGGCCGACGTCGGCGCGCCAGCAGCTCGCGATCAGCTTCGCGCAGCGCGGTCGTCGACAGGCCGCTCTTATCGGGATCGGTGAAGTGCCGGTAGACATCGGCCAGCCGCAGATCTGTGCGGAGCAAGGCACCGACGATCCCGTACGAGCTGCAGACGTCGAGCACCGTCGGTGGTGCGTCGGATGGAATCACCTCGAGCAGCCGGGTGAAGGCCTCGGCACCGTGCTGGGGGATCTCGTACGCGTACGGCTGCAGGGTGGTGAAGTACGGGCGGGGGTCGGGCTGATCGTAGATCGCACCGAAATCGGCCTTCTGAAGTGGCTGGTCGCTCATCGTCCTCCAGTCGTTCGACTCGTCGTCTCGCATACTGTAGACAGATCCAGCGCCGCGCCATGCTCCGTCGTCGCAGCTACTCGTCCAACTGCTGGGTGAGGTTGACGGCGTTGCCATCGGGATCCTCGATATGCGCGACGCGCTGGCCCCATGGCATGTCGTTGGCCGGTCCGAGTGCGTGTCCGCCGAGGGACTCGACACGTTCGAGCGAGGAGTCGACCTCGGCCACGTCGATGCTCAGCAGCATCCGCTGGCCGGTCGCCCGTGCCGATCCGGTGTTGGCGTCGTCGCGGGCGACGATGCCGATCTCCGACCCACCGATGCGAAGCCCGAGATAGAAGATCGGGCCATCGTCGGGTACGCGAGTCGCCTCCGACGCTGCGAACAACTGGGTATAGAAGGTGCGCAGGCGCTCGACGTCGGGCGTAGACAGGATCGGGATCACGGTTGCAGCCATCAGGACTCCTCGTCGTAGGTCAGTACGTACTACGACGAAGCCCAGACATCGGACTCATCGGCCACGAGTCCGTTGGGTCACTCACCTGCAGTGCGGGGCGCTCAGCCGGGGAACGGCGGCAACGTCGTGCCGCGCCACCCGAACCGCTTCGCGGCCTTGTTGTCTCCGCGTACCTTGATGCGATGCGAGCCGCGCTTGCGCCAGTCGCCGTGTTTCCAGACGTACCGGGTCGCCTTACCACGCCAGACGGGCCGACTTCCGGCCCGCGAGAGGTGGCGCTCGGTCATCGACACCCGGCCGTGACTGGTGCGCCGGAGCCAACCCGACCCCATCATCGCGGCGCCGTCGGTGAACCAGAACTTGTCCGTGGGCGAATTCAGTCGTTTGAGCTTGCCGCGACGCCAAGTGAGAACGGTGTAGCTCAGCGAGTGGGCACCCGCCGAGGTGAGCAGTACGAGCTCACGTCCCGATCGCCCATCCAGCCTTGCCGCGCCGTACCAGTCTCCGAACTCGATGTACGGCGCGCGCACCACCCGCCGCCGTACCTTGCCGCGGTCGGTGCGCACCCGTACAACGAGCTTGTGCTTGCCGCGTTTCTTGAACCGCACGACATCTCGCTTGCCGTTGCCATTGACGTCGACTCGGGCAACGACGCGCGCCGCTGCCCGATCGGTCGCCTGGATGGGATCGTCTGCGTCCGCGGGCGCTGTCGTCAGGGTTGCTGCAAGCACACCGAGAACGCCTGCGGAGACGGTGAGATGTCGGACTGTCATGTACGTACGGTCTCATGTTCGGGTGTCGCTGGGGTGGTCATTGAGCCGGCTCGTCGTCCGGCTCGGGCTCGGATTCGATCGCGAGGGTGAGCTTGCGCAGGAGTGCGCTGAGCTGCTCGCGTTCGGGCTCATCGAGTACGCCGATCAGCTCCTCCTCGGTGTTTCCGCGCAATGCCATTGCCTTGCGCCAGATCCGGATTCCCTTCGCAGTGGCCTCGACCTCGACACGCCGCCGGTCGCCCTCGACCGTGCGGCGTCGTACGTACCCCGCCCTTTCCAGGGTGTCGAGGCGACCGGTCATGCCGGCGGGAGAGACGTCTGAGTCTGTGGCGAGCTCGCTGGGCGAGGCCGTACCGGGCGTATCGCGAATCATCAGGCTGTGCAGCGTGTCGTACTCGAACCCCTGTAAGCCGGCCTCGCGTACCGATCGCTGTTTGTCGTCGCGCAGATAGCGAATGATCGTGCCGATACGCGCCACGATCGCCTCGACCGTGTCATCGAACTCGACGTCGATCCAATGGTTGCGCCAGCGCGCCACATGGCGATCGGCGTCGTCCTCGGCGGGTGTCGGGGTACGCGGGTCGGTGGACATGTCTCCAAGGTTACAGGTATTTCGTTGACAGATAATTAGCTAGCGAAGTATATTCGTCTCATGACCGCATCCCTTCGGCCCGGCGTACGCGACGCTCTCGCCAGCACGGCCTATCGCTGGCTCGTCCTGGGTGGTGCGATCACGCGGTTCGGCAACGGAATCGCGCCAGTTGCGCTCGCCTTCGGCGTCCTCGACCTCGGCGGCTCCGCCGGCGACCTGGGCTTGGTCGTCGCGCTCTACGCGTTGGCCGACGTCGTGACCGTCCTGTTCGGGGGAGTACTCGGTGACCGGCTGCCGCGACAGTTCGTGATGGTCGGCACGACGGTCCTTGCGGCGATCGTCCAGGCGACGGCCGCGGCGTCGTTGGTCGGCGGGTGGGGAGCGATCTGGCTGCTCGGGGTCCTCGGCATGCTCAACGGTGCGCTCGGTGCGCTCAACGGGCCGAGCTCGATGGCAATCGTCAAGCAGACGATCCCCGAAGCCTGTCTGCAACCTGCAGTCGCGTTCCGGCGCACCCTGACCAACACCGCGCAGATCGTCGCGTACGGCGTAGCGGGTGTGCTCGTCGCATGGGTCGGGCCGGGTTGGGCGCTTGCGGTGGACGCGACCACGTTCGGTCTCGGTGCCTTGTGCTACACCCGGATTCGCGTACCCGCTGTCGCCGTCGTCGCGACGCACTCACTGCTCGCTGAGATGCGGGCGGGTGTGGCGGAGGTCTTCCGGCACACCTGGCTCTGGCTGCTCACCGCCCAGGCCTTCACGTATCACCTGTTCTACGGCGGCGCGCAGGACGTACTCGGTCCGATCGTGGTCAGCGGGGAGCTCGGGCGGCCGGCCTGGGGGTACGCGCTCGCCGCGATGATGTCCGGATTCCTGGTCGGAGGGATCGTCACGCTCGTGTGGCGACCGCGACGTCCGTTGTACGTCGGTGTGTGCCTGCTCGGGTTGACCGCGGCATTCCCGGCGGCGATGGCGGTCAGTGACTCGATGGTGGTCATCGCGGTCTGTGCCTTCGCGCACGGGTTCGGGCTCGAGATCTTCAGCGTGGGCCTCGACCTGTCGATCCAGCAGAACATCGAAGAGCACCTGCTGTCACGGGTCTACGCATTCGACATGGCCGGTTCGTTCGTCGCCCGACCGCTCGGGCTCGCGCTCACGGGGCCCGTCGCGGCGTACTTCGGTCTTCGTACCTGGCTGGGCGTTGTGGCCGCCGTCATGGCGGCCAGTGTCGCTGTCGCGCTGTTGTCGCCGGCCGTACGCGGGTTGCAGCGCAAGGAGCTCGAACCGGTCGAACCCGTGCCCACCGGTCAGCGCGTCTGAGCAGGGCGTACCCAGAACCCGTCGCTCCCGTGCCGCCGACTCCGCGGTACGGGAGCGACGACTCAGCTCTGGTCGAGGTGAACCTGCTTCGGCAGCAGCCCGCGGTTCGCCTCCGCGGCGACGGCTTCGAGGTCGCCGCCGGTCGATGCGCGTACGACGGCGCCGAACAACCCCTCGACCAGGGGCGCACTCGACAAGTGCACGCGTTCTGCGAGATCTGGGTCGAGCAGCTCGTACGCAGTCTCGGCGCTCATCACCGCACTGCCCAGGTCGAGGAGTACGAGGATGCCAGAGGTGTCGCTGAGTGACTCGATCGCTGCGTGCACGGCGGTTGCGTCTGTGCCGAGCGATCCGTCGTCGGTGCCCGCCGCGATCTCGATCGGCGGAAGGTCGCCCTGCACCATCTGTGCGGCGAGTGCGACGGCCGCGTCGGCCAGTGGTCTGCTGTGCGATACGACGACGATCCCGACGGTCACGTCAACGTCTCCTTGGCCGCCTCGATGAGCATCACCGTGCTTACCGCCCCGGGATCGAGATGGCCTGCGCTGCGTTCGCCCAGATAGCTGGCGCGGCCTTTGCGTGCAACGAGTGCGGCGGTGTCGTCTCGAGCCTTCGCGGCTGCGGCCGCCGCTGAAGCGAGCTTCTCGCCGAGGCCTCCTTCGGTGCCGTCGAATGCGCCGAGCGCGGGTGCCCACGCGTCGTACATCGTCTTGTCGCCGAGCTCGGCCTTGCCGCGGGCGAGAACTCCCTCGACCCCGGCGCGCAGGCCAACGCCGAATGCTGCCGCGTCGACGGAGTCGACCGCACCGACGCCTGTTGCCATCCGGAGAAAGAAGGTGCCGTACAGCGGCCCGCTCGCGCCGCCGACGGCGCTCACCAGAGTCATGCCGACCTTCTTGAACAGCGCGTCAGCGGTCTCGTACGACTCGTCGTCGAGTACGCCGACGACCTTCTGCATGCCGCGGTCCATGTTCGTACCGTGATCGGCATCGCCGACGGCGGCATCGAGCTCGGTGAGGTACGCCGTGTTGTCGTGGATCGTCGCTGCGTAGGTGCGCAGCCAGCTCTCGAGGTCGGAGATACTCGCGGCCATCGGTCACGCGCCCCAGCGCAGGCCGGGCGTGTTGACCGGGGCGTCCCACAGACGTACGAGCTCGTCGTCGCAGCGCAGCAGGGTGACCGAGCAGCCGGCCATCTCCAGCGAGGTCATGTAGCTGCCCACCAGCGACCGCGCGACCGTCAGGCCGGCGTCACCGAGGAGCCTGGAGACCTCGTTGAACATCACGTACTGCTCGATCAGCGGCGTACCGCCCATGCCGTTGACGAATGCGATCACCGAGTCGCCGCGGTCGTGTGGCAGATCGGCGAGCACCGGCTCGACGAGCATCGCCGCCACGTCGCGTGCGGGTGCGAGCGGTTTGCGTTCCCTGCCCGGCTCGCCGTGGATTCCGATGCCGACCTCGATCTCGTCGTCGCCGAGCTCGAACGTCGGCTTGCCAGCACTCGGAACGGTGCAGGATGTGAGCGCAACGCCCATGCTGCGCGCCGAATCGTTCACGCGTACGGCGAGTGCGTGCACGTCGTCGAGAGACTGCCCCTCTTCGGCAGCCGCGCCTACGAGCTTCTCCAGCAGTACCGTCGCGCCGACCCCGCGTCGCCCGGCGGTGAACGTGGAGTCCTGGACGGCGACGTCGTCATTGGTGACGACGGAACGTACGTCGACGTCGCCGGCGAGCTCGGCGGCCATCTCGAAGTTCATCACGTCGCCGGTGTAGTTCTTCACGATGTGCAGGACACCGGCACCGCCGTCGACGGTCTCCGTCGCGGCGGTCATCTGGTCGGGCACCGGGGAGGTGAAGACCTCGCCCGCGCACGCCGCGTCGAGCATGCCGACGCCGACGAACCCGCCGTGCATGGGCTCATGGCCCGAGCCTCCGCCGGAAACCAACCCGACCTTGCCGGGACGCGGGGTGTCGCGGCGGTAGACGATGCGGTTGTCGTGGTCGACGCGGACGTGGTCGCCGTGCGCCAGCTCGACTCCCCGCAGCGACTCGGCCACGACGTCGGCAGGATCGTTGATCAACTTCTTCATGTACGTAATCTGAGCACAACGCGGGTGTGGTTGGGAAGGAAACAACCGCAAATCTCGGTGTGGCATGACGCTGCTCGTTCTTCAGTGCGACCACCCGACCGCTCGGTTTCGGCCCGCTGTCGGCTTTCCGACTCCTTTGGTGCGACTACCCGCCTGCCCGATTCCTCGTCGTCGTCGGCTGAGCGGTCGCCTTCGGTTGGGCAAAAGACGCGGCGACGCGCGGAGCCGCCGCTTCGGTTCGGCTGCTTGGCGGTTTTGCCGTCACCTTGATATGGGATCGGGGTAACGTTCGGATTCGGCGTCACCTCCGTACCGGTAGTCACTGGCGTACCAACGGGCGCGGCAACCTGTCACTTTGCACGGTGTCCCTGCCATGCAAAGTGGAGTTTCCCCATGTTTACTTGGTAAATGACCACCCACCGACCCCGCAAAAGCTAACCGGAACGGGTTAGCCGGCAAGCAATCCAGCCCGGTAGCCGCGGCTCCCGCGTCGCGGCGTCTTTTGCCGAGCCAGAGGACGAGGGAAAGCCGACAGCGGGGGAATCGGGCAGCCGGGTAGTCGCACCCTAGAAGCGGAATGCCGACAGCGACGAGAACCGAAGCGGCGGGTAGTCGCACGGTAGAAGCGGAGAGCCGACGGCGAAGCCGAACTGGGCAGACGGGTAGTCGTACGGCGGAAGCGAAGAGCCGACAGCGAAGCCGAACCGGCAGACGGCGGTCGCACCGCGAACGACCGAAGCGGGAGCATCACAGCACGCCGCGTACTGCCTCTCGCGCTTCGTCCGGGTCGGCCGCGCCGAGCGCGGCCGCCGCGGCTCGCTCACAGGTGTCCAAGGTCAGCGACGACAGCCGCTGGCCGACGGCGGCGACTGCGGCCGGTGCCATCGACAGTGACGTGACGCCCATTCCGACGAGTACGGCGGCCAGCAGCGGGTCGGCCGCGGCCTCACCGCAGACGCCGATCGGGTGTCGGGCGCTCGCGCCGGCTGCGGCGGTCATCGAGATCAGGGTCAGAACGGCGGGCTGCCAGGGGTCGGAGAGGTACGCGAGCTCGCCCGAGAGGCGGTCGGCGGCCATCGTGTACTGCGTGAGGTCGTTCGTGCCGATCGAGACGAAGTCGACGTGCTCCAGGATGCGGTGGGCCTGGATCGCCGCGCTCGGCACCTCAACCATCACGCCGGCTTCGAGTCCGAGTGAATGCACCTTCGCGGCGAACGACCGGGCCTCCTCGACGGTGGAGACCATCGGGGCCATCACCCGCGGTGTTGTCGCGGAGTCGCGAGCGGCCGCCGAGATCGCTTCCAGCTGGCGGTCGAGTAGGCCCCGATTTCGCCGGGCAAGACGCAGCCCGCGTACGCCGAGTGCGGGGTTTTCCTCGGCGGGCTGATCGGCGAACGCGAGCGGTTTGTCCGAGCCGGCGTCCAGCGTACGTATGACGACCTGTCGATCCGGCCCGAACGCCCGCAGCACTTCGCCGTAAACCGCAGCCTGCTCGTCTACGGACGGCTCCTGGGCGCGATCGAGGAAGCAGATCTCCGTACGGAACAGGCCGACACCTTCGACCGGAGCGTCGGCCGCGGCGCGTGCCGAGGCGCCGTCGTGGACATTCGCAAGCAGTCGTATGCGGTGCCCGTCAGCGGTCGCGGCGGGACCAGTCCACGACCTGAGCTGCGCTCGGCGGCGAAGGTCGTCGTCGACCAACGCGCTCGCCAGCTGTTCGGGTGGTGCCACCCGAATCGTTCCTGCCGACCCGTCGACGAGCACCGACGTAGCGGCGGGTACGTCGGTGACCCCGACAGCACCGACGACGCACGGGATCCCGAGTTGTCGAGCGATGATCGCCGTATGGCTAGTGGGCCCGCCGTGTTCGGTGACGAGTGCGACCGCTGTGGCCGGGTCGAGGGTCGCCGTGTCCGCCGGCGCGAGGTCGACCGCGACAAGTACGGACGGCTCCGCAGGCCGAGGTACGCCCGGCTCGGGTGCACCGACGAGTTCGGCGGTGACCCGGCGTTCGATGTCGTGCAGGTCCGTCACTCGCTCGGCCATCACCCCGCCGAGCTGGGTGAAGGTATCCGCGAACTGCGCGATCGCGCCGGAGACGGCCGCCAGCAGGTCATCGCCGCCCTCGACGCGGGTACGTACCGCGGCGGCGAGCCCGGGGTCGCGGGCGATGCCCGCAGTCGCAGTGAGGACCTCTGCCGCGTCGCCGTCGGCGGCCGACGCACGGCCGGTCAGCCGGTCTGCCACAGTGTCGACCGCAGAGTCGTAGGCGCCCATCGCTTCCTCGACACTGCCGTGACCGGCGAATGCCTCGATCAACTCACGCGGCACGTCGGTGCGGACGACCGCCACAGGCGCGTACGCGATGCCCGGTACGACCGGAGTGCCGCGGATGACCCGGTCGTTGTCGTCGTTGGCCATACGCGGCACGATACTGGGCGTACATCGCGCAGACAGCGCACGACCAGAGGGAGACCCCATGCCCACCAAGACGGTGCACGTCGGTTCCTCGGTCGGTCTGCATGCCCGCCCAGCTGCCGTCATCGCCGACGCTGCAGGGTCGCAGGCGGCCACCGTGACGATCGCGAACCCGGGCGGTACGCCCGTCGATGCTGCATCGTCATTGCTGATCATGACGCTCGGAGCGAAGTTCGGGGATGTCGTGGAGGTGAGCAGCGACGACCAGGCTGCCGTCGACGCCATCGCAGCGTTGATCGAACGCGACCTCGACGCCGACTGAGCCGCCTCGAGCCGGCGGACCGGACCGGATCGGGATCGGCGCGGATCGCACCTCCGGAAAGGGCGATTATCGCGGTGCGGTCCGCGCCGAGCCCCGGGTGACGAAGCGTAGGGAGAACGCAGCGTCACGACAGGTGGTGTACCTCCTGGAGGTCGTACACCGGCGTGGGGATCTGCTCGTGGCGAGCCTTGAGTTGCAGTGCGAGGTAGAGGGAGTAGTGGCGTGACTGGTGCAGGTTTCCGCCGTGGAACCACAGACCCTGCTGTTGGGTCGGCTTCCACATATTGCGTTGTTCGCCCTCCCACGGGCCGGGGTCCTTCGTTGTCGCCGAGCCGAGACCCCAGCACTTGCCGACCTTGTCGGCGACCTCCTCGCTGATCAGGTCGGCTGCCCAGCCGTTCATCGAGCCGTAGCCGGTCGCGTACACCACGAGGTCGGCGGGCAGTTCCGTGCCGTCTTCGAGCACGACGGCGTCCTCGCTGAGATGGTCTACCTGGCCCTTGGCCAGCTTCACCTCGCCGTTCGCGACGAGGTCGGCGGCTCCGACGTCGATGTAGTAGCCGGACCCACGGCGCAGGTACTTCATGAAGAGACCGGATCCGTCGTCGCCCCAGTCGTGGTCGAATCCGGCGGCCTCGAGAGAGGCGTAGAAGTCCTTGTCACGTTCGCGCATCTGGTCGTACAGCGGGATCTGGAACTCGTGCATGATCCGGTACGGCAGCGACGCGAACGTCAGGTCGGCCTTCTCCGTGGTGACCCCCGCGGCGAGTGCCTCCTCGGAGTACAACGCACCGAGCCCGATCTCCATCAGCGTGTCGGATCGCACGATGTGCGTCGACGACCGCTGCACCATCGTCACGTCGGCGCCGTTCTCCCACAGCGCGCCGCAGATGTCGAACGCCGAGTTGTTGGAGCCGATCACGACGCAGTGCTTGCCGGCGTACGCGTCCGGTCCCGGATGCTGCGAGGAGTGATGCTGCTCGCCCTTGAACACGTCCATTCCGGGCAGGTCGGGGAGGTTCGGCTTGCCCGACATGCCGGTTGCGAGCACGAGATGCTTCGGCTTGAGGGTTACGGGCTCGCCGTCGCGATCGACGGTGACCGTCCACTCGCCGGCATCGGCATCGTAGCTAGCCCGTTGCGCCTCGGTCTTGCCCCAGTAGTTGAGTTCCATGACCTTGGTGTACGACTCGAGCCAGTCGGCGATCTTGTCCTTCGGAGCGAACACCGGCCAGTTGTCGGGAAACTTGATGTACGGCAGATGGTCGTACCACACCGGGTCATGCAGACAGAGCGACTTGTACCGACCGCGCCACTGATCGCCCGGACGCTCATGCTTGTCGATCACGATTGTCGGTACGTCGAGCTGGCGGAGCCGGGCACCGAGTGCGATGCCGCCCTGCCCGCCGCCGATCACCAGCACGTACGGCTGCTGCTGGTACCCGAGCTCGCGAGCCTCGCGTTCGCGTCGTTCGAGCCATGACTCGCGTCCACGGTTGGCGCCGTGCTCTGCGCCTTTCGGCCTGGCGCGGCCCTTGGGTTCCTCGTACCCCTTGAGCTCGTAGAGCGTGGTCAGCAGCGTCCACGCGAGGTCGTCCTTGAGCCGGAGGTGACCCCGCCCGCGGCCGACGCCGGTCTCGAACTCGATCCACGCCTCGATGACGCCGTCGGACTCGACCGGCTCCTCGCTGACTCTGAAGTCGGAGGGTTCAACGTGGCCGAGTGACACCCCGAGCATGTCACCGACCTCGTCAGGCCCCTCGACGGTCTTGATGTTCCAGGTGAATGCAATCAAGTCCCGCCAGTAGCTATCCGTTGCGAACAGGTGGCTCGCAGCGTCGACGTCACGAGCGACAAGCGCCGCCTCGAAGTCGGTGAGCCACGCGTCGACGCGGTCACGAGCAGATTTCAGCTGCCGTTCGATTGTCTGCGTCATGGCTGCTCCCGTCGGATAGCATGTGTTCGGTAGCACACACCCCGTGCTGACCTGCAGGAAAGGGTTGCAACGGGGTTGCAGCGCAGGTAGGAGGCGATCATGGTCTCGGACCCTCGCGCGACAGCGCTCCGATCCGATCTGCGCTCCGACACCCGGCGTACGCACGCCGTACGCGACGCGGCGATGTCGGGGAGCGGCGCCACGTCGGGTCCGCGCTCGCTGATCGGCGACTCCTGGCGCCGCGTACGCGCGCACGGGCTCGACCCGTCCGGCGCGCCCGAGGTCGCCCCGTTGTCGCAGAGCGACTTGCAGGCGCGACGCGAGCGCAGTCAGCTGCGCGACCTCCTGCCCCAGTTGCGTGAGCACCTGCGGCCGGCCGGCGACGCAGCCGGTCAGGCACTCGTCGTCTCCGATGCCGAGGGCCGCGTGCTGTGGCGCGAGGGAAGCACCGCCGTCTCGAGATACGCCGACCGTCTCGGCTTCGTCGGCGGTTCGGCGTGGACCGAGGGCAACGTCGGTACGAACGCCATCGGCACCTGCATCGTCACCGGGTCGCCGATCCACATCCACGCTGCCGAGCACTTCGCGCAGTCACATACGGCGTGGACCTGTGCGGCGGCCCCGTTGAAGGATCCGGTCACCGGCCGGCTGCTCGGCGTCGTCGACCTCAGTGGCCCGGCGCGCACAGGACACGCCAACACTCTCTCGTTGGTGACGGTCGCCGCCCGCCTGGCCGAGGCAGAGGTACGCGCGGCACACCAGGACCGGCTGAACGCCCTGCGTGCCTTCGCGTCTCCGTTGCTGGCCAAGGTCGGCGGTAAGGCTTTGGCGCTCACTCCGGACGGCACGGCCGCCGCGGTGACCGGCCTGGTCGCTCCCACCCAGATCGCACTGCCCGATGCGATGACCGCGGGCGACCAGTGGGTGCCTGCCCTGGGCATGGTGCGAGCGGAGCCGCTGCCTGGCGGGTGGCTGCTGCGCGTACTCGAGGGCGATGCGCCGGATCCGGACTCCGCGACCTCGCTGCTGCTCGATCTGTCGGCGTCCGAGCCCTCCGTCGAAGTGACAGGCGCGAGCAGCGTCTGGACCCACCGTCCTTCGCCGAGGCACGCCGAGATCCTGCTCGCGCTCGTACGTCACCGCGACGGACGCTCCGCAGCACAGCTCGCGGACGATCTGTTCGGCGACCGCAGCCGGACGGTCACGGTGCGCGCCGAGATGTCGCGGCTTCGTCGCACCCTCGGTCCCATGCTGGTGCAGCGTCCGTACCGGCTCGCCGACAACGTCGACGCGCGGCTCGTGCTCCCCGACGAGCCGCTGGAGCTGCTGCCGGGGTCGACTGCTCCGGTGGTGACGGCGCTGCGCGCCTGAAGCCCGTCGGTCAAGCGAGAAATCGATTCGTACAACGCTGTTCGGCGCTGCCGACGACCGCTCGTCGCTCAATCCCTACCGTTCGCCGCATTCCACGTTGTTGTTTGAGTCGCCCCGGGAATAGGGCATCCAGGGGCCCGCATCGGATGTCTCGGGACGACATACGAGGAGTCCACGTGAACGACGCCCATCTTGATCACGACCGAATCGGTACTCCGGACGGCCCGGCCGTCTCGCGCCGCACTCTGCTCGCCGGAGCGGGGGCAGCAGCGGCGATCGCCGCAACAGCGCCCCGGACGGATGCCGTCGCCGGGCCACGGCAAAAGGGCGGCGATTTCACCGCCCGCGAGGGAACGGACCTGGCGGCGAGCGTGTCACCGGACGGTGCGCACATCGCGTTCGACCTGCTCGGGGTGCTGTGGGTGATACCGCGTTCGGGAGGTCCGGCGCGCCGCCTGACCAGCGACCTCTACGACATCACGCAACCGCAATGGTCTCCGGACGGACGCGAGCTGGTCTTCCAGTCGTACCGCGACGGTGTGTTCAACCTCTGGACGGTACGCCGCGACGGCGGCCGATTGCGCCAGTTGACCAAAGGGCCGTACGACCATCGTGAACCACGATGGTCGGCCGACGGCGCTCGGATCCTGTTCAGCGGCGACGCCTCCGGCAGCTATGGCATCTACGAGCTCGATATCGCGAGAGGCAACATCGCGACCGTCGTCGACACCGCCGAGGAGGAGTTCGAGCCGGCGTACTCGCCGGACGGCGCGAAGGTCGCCTTCGTCGTCGGCAACACCCGTATCGACACGGTCGACGTGCGCAGCGGTGCACGGGAGACCGTTGCCTCGGTCGAGGCGCCCGACGTCATCCACCAGCCCTCGTGGACGCCCGACGGGTCGAGCGTTGTGTACCACGTGCAGAGCGGCGACACGATGCGGTTGATACTCGACGATGAGCCGTTGACCGGCGACGAGTTGGTGTTCCCGTTCCAAGCCTCGTGGCTGAGTGATGACGAGTTCGTGTACGCAGCCGACGGTCAGATCCGTACTCGACGCCTCGGTAGTGACACGCACGAGACGATCGGCTTCAGCGCAGCGGTGCGGCCGAAGCGCGCCCGATACCGGCGTCGACGCCGAGAGTTCGAGGACCGCAAACCGCAGCAGGTCAAGGGAATCGGCAGTCCGGTGCTGTCTCCCGACGGCAAGAGTGTTGCGTTCCGTGCCCTCAACGACCTCTGGGTGATGCGGATCGGCGACCGGCCCCAGGCGCTCACTCGTGACGAGTTCTGGAAGTGCGATCCGGCCTGGTCGCCGGACGGCCGCAGACTCGCGTACTCGACCGATCGCGCAGGCACGCTCGACATCTGGGTACGCGACCTGCGCACCGGCAAGGACCGACAGGTGACCAATGTCGAGGACCGTGCGGCGCTCTCGGCTGCCTGGTCGCCGGACGGTACGGAAATCGCATTCCTCGATCAGGACGGCGCGTTATGGGTAGTCGACGTCGAGTCGAGTGACGTGCAGCGGGTCTTCCCCGCGACCTTCGAGCCGGGGCGTCCGACCTGGTCGCCGGACGGTCGGGTGATCGCGATGGCCGCCGTGATGCCCTACTCGAAGCGATACCGCGAGGGCCAAAGCAAGATCCTGCTGATTGAGAGGCGATCGGGCAGAGCGCGCTACGTGGACGCCGTCGAGAACAGCTCGTTGCAGACCCGCGGTGACGACGGCCCGGTGTGGTCGCCCGACGGTCGCCGGATGGCGTTCGCAGCCGAGAGCGCGCTGTACGTCCTCGACGTCGAATCGGACGGCACGCCTTCCGGGGCGGCGCGCAAGGTCACCGACGAAGTATGCGACGCGCCTTCGTGGGACGGCGGATCGAAGACCCTGCTGTACCTCAACAACGGGCGTTTGCGTACCGTCTCCGCCGACGGCGGACGTCCGCGAACGGTTCGAGTCCCATTGACCTGGCGCAATGCCGAGGCGCCGAAGCGCTCGGTCGTGCACGCGGGCGTGATGTGGGACGGCGAGAGCGACTCCGTGCGCCGCGACGTCGACATCGTCATCGAGGGCAAGCGAATCGTCGCCGTGGAGGCCCATCGCGACGATCGGCAGGGGACCGTGATCGATGCCAGCGACCGGTTCGTGATGCCCGGTTTGATCGACATGCACAACCATCGCGAGATGGCCGGCTACGCGTACGGTGCCAGGCAGGGTCGGATGTGGTTGTCGATGGGCATCACGACGACCAGGTCACCGGGGAGCCCGGCGTACCACATGGTCGAGGAGCGCGAGTCCGTTCAGTCGGGCGCCCGGCTCGGGCCTCGCTACTTCGCGACGGGGGAGGCGATCGACGGCCGCCGGATCTATTACAACTTCATGCGACCCACCTTCAGCGACCGTCAACTGGGCAAGGAGTTCGAGCGTGCAGAGGCGCTCGAGTACGACCTGATCAAGTGCTACGTACGGCTTCCGGCCATGTGGCACAAACGTGCGATCGCGTTCGGGCACCGTATGGGCGTCCCCGTGACATCGCACTATCACTACCCGGCGATCGCCTTCGGCGGCGACGGGATGGAGCACACCGGGGCCACCAACAGGTTCGGGTTCTCGCGTACCGTCACGGCGCTCGGCAACGCGTACGACGACGTCATCGGGTTGTTCAACGCCTCGCACATGGCGCGTACACCGACGCTGTTCGGTTCGTCCGCGCTCTACGGCGAGGATCGTTCGCTGGTCGAGGACCGACGTACGCGGGCGTTCTACCCGCCGTGGCGGATGACGACGTTGGAAGCCGACGCCGATGAGGCCCGTGACACCGACCAGACCGTGGCGCTGGCGAATCTGCGCCGTCAGGTGGGTCAGGCGCTCGCGATGGTCGAAGGCGGCGGCAACGTCATCGCGGGCACGGATGCGCCGATCGACCATGTCGCGATCAGCCTGCACATGAACCTGCGCGCAATGGTGAAGTACGGGTTCACTCCGCTGCAGGCACTGCGGACTGCAACGAGCGCCGCGGGCGACCACCTGAACGAACCGCTCGGACGAATCAAAGCCGGCGCGTACGCCGACCTCGCGATCGTCGACGGCGACCCGCTCTCGAACATCGCCGATGTCGCGGCGGTCGACCGGGTGCTCGTATCCGGCGTCGCACATTCGGTTGACGAGCTGCTCGAGCCGTACGAGGCCGCCGCGGCGCGGTCGGGCTCGATCGCCGCCAGCAAGGTCCGCACGCCCGTACCCGAGCCCGCCGATAACGAACGCTTCTGGTGGCACGGCCAGGAGTACGTCGAGCACGCACGGAAGTCGTGTTGCGCCGGCTGAGCGTACGGGCGGCTACGGTGGCGCCATGGGTTTCGATGTCGAAGAGGTTCGCCGCCAGTTTCCATCTCTCGCCGGGGGCGTCGCCCACTTCGACGGGCCGGGCGGATCGCAGACGCCCGAGGCCGTCGCAGCGGCGGTGGCCGACACCTTACGGTCCTCGATTGCGAACCGCGGACGCGTGACTGACTCGGAGCGCCGCGCGGATGACATCGTCCGCGCGGCGCGGTCGGCGATCGCCGACCTGGTCGGCGTCGAGGCCAGGGGAGTGGTGTTCGGCCGCAGCATGACGCAGCTGACCTACGACTTCTCGCGAGCGCTCGCGAAGGAGTGGGGACCGGGCGACGAGGTCGTCGTCACCCGGCTCGATCATGACGCCGACATTCGACCGTGGGTGCAGGCCGCTGAGCATGCGGGCGCGACCGTTCGCTGGGCCGACTTCGACCCGCGTACCGGCGAGCTCGACGTCGACGGCCTCAAGGCCGTACTCAGCGACCGCACCCGGGTGGTCGCCGTCACTGCTGCGTCGAATCTCATCGGCACCCGCCCCGACATTCCGGAGATCGCCGCCGCGACGCACGCCGTCGGCGCACTCATGTTCGTCGACGGCGTGCACTACACCCCGCACGCTCACGTTGACTTCGATGCGCTCGGTGCCGACGTGTTCGTCTGCTCGCCGTACAAGTTCTTCGGTCCACACTGCGGAGTGCTCGCGGCGCGTCCGAAGTTGCTGGAGTCCGTGCACGCCGACAAGCTTCTCCCGGCGACCGACGAGGTGCCCGAACGGTTCGAGCTCGGCACCTTGCCGTACGAGCTACTTGCCGGCACGACGGCGGCCGTCGACTTCCTTGCCGGTCTCGGTCACGGCGGTGCGCGCAGAGACGCATTGCGATCCGCGTACGACGCACTCGACAAGCACGAGGATACTCTGCGCGTACGCCTGGAGACAGCGCTGGACGAGACACCCGGCGTCACCATCTACTCGCGGGCGAAGCGGCGTACGCCGACGTTGCTGTTCTCGATCGACGGGGTGCCGTCCGCCGAGGTGCACCGTTCCCTCGCCGAGCGCGACATCAATGCACCGGCAAGCTCCTTCTACGCGCTCGAGGCATCTCGCAGGCTGGGTCTCGGCGATTCGGGCGCCGTACGTGTCGGCCTGGCGCCGTACACGAACGACGACGAGATCGACCGACTCATCGGTGCCGTCCGCGAGCTGGCTCCTCGCTGACGAGCCGGCTTCAGCGCAGCAAACGCCCCTCGGCGGTCAGAACAGCTCTTGGCGGCTGCGGAGCCCGAGCTTGGCGAGGATCTTGCTCACATGGGTCTTCACCGTCGGCAGCTCGATGAACAGTTCCTTGGCGATCTCGGCGTTGGAGAAGCGCTGCAGCATGAACCCGAGCACCTCGCGTTCGCGTTCGGTCAGCCCGGACCGTTCGACGGCGGTCCGGAGACGGTCCGACTCGTCGCCGGACTCGGCGCCGAGCAGCCAGGTGCGGCGACCTTCGACGGTCGTACGAATGGTGTCGAGCAGGCGACCTGAGTCCTCTCCCTTGTGTACGAAGCTGTCGGCACCGGACAGGAACGACGCAGACGCATCATCCGCAGAGTTGTACGACGTGTAGATCAGGACGCGCGGGGCCGGCGTCATACTCTTCAGCTCTCGGCACAGCTCGATACCCCGCAGCTCGCCGTCGAGGCGGAGCGGAACGATCACCAAATCCGGTGCCAGGTCGTCGACCGCAATCAGCGCATCCTCTGCTGCGTCCGCTTCGCCGACGACCTCCATATCGGGCTGTGCGTCGATGACCGTCTTCAGCCCCAGCCGTACGACGGGATGGTCTTCGACGATGAGTACACGGATGGTCACGGATCTCATCCTTACAGACCGATTCATTCTCGGCGTCGCACACATAGCGTCGAGAGGACATGCCAACCCAGAAGGGACATCGCAGGTGACCTCAGCAGACGTCGTGGTGATCGGTGCCGGAACGGTGGGCGCGAGCATCGCGTACGAGGTGGCGAGCCGTGGCGCATCGGTGATCGTGCTGGAGGAGGGCACCGACATCGGCAACGGCTGTTCGTACGCGAACGCCGGCCTGTTGGCGCCGAGCCACGTCGAGCCACTCACCACACCGGCGAACGTACGCGCGGGTATGCGCTACATGTTCCAGCCCGACAGCCCGTTCCATCTGCATCCGGCACCACGGCTCGCTCCCTGGTTCGCGCGGTTCGTCAAGGCGTCCACGCCGGCACGGGCACGGCGACTCACGGCCCGGATGCGCGAGCTCGCGACGTACAGCACGGCAATGCACGCCGCGTACGCCGAGCGTGGCTTCGACACGGGGTACGCCGCCAACGGATCACTGGATGTCTTCCTCACCGAAAAGGGCTTCGAGCGTGCCGTTGCCGGCCATACCGACGACGCGGGCGTCGTTCTGAGCGCCGACGCCGCGCGCGATCTGGAGCCGACGCTCGGCGAGATCGCCGGGGCGGTTCTGCGGCCCGATGAAGCGCAGGTCGGCACCCAGCAGTTCGTCCGCGCGACGCTCAAGGCCGCCGAGGAGCACGGTGCTCAGGTGCGTTGGGGCACCGGCGCACGACTCGTGACCAATGGGGATCGAATCGCGGGCGTTGACACGGTCGACGGCCGCATCACCGCGGGCACGTACGTCGTCGCGGCCGGGATGGGCAGCGCGGACCTGTGCGAGAGCGTGGGGATCCGGATGCCCATGGAGGGCGCCAAGGGCTACGTCGTCGACGTGGAGGTCGATGGTGCTGCACCGGGCATCCCGGTCTCGTTGCGGGAGGCGAAAGTGGTCGTGACTCCATACGCGGACCGGCTTCGGCTGTGCGGCACGCTGGAGCTCGGCAGCGACCCGAAGGCGATCAGCGCCCCACGGGTGGATGCGATCCGTGCCGCCGGCCGGCGTGGGATTCCGCACGTACGCGAGAAGCGCACCATCCAGACCTGGGCAGGGCTGCGGCCGTGCACGGCCGACGGCGTACCCTCGATCGGTCGCAGCGAGCTCGTACGCGACCTCGTCGTCGCCGCGGGACACGGCATGTGGGGCCTGGTCTTGGCGCCCGTGACGGGTGAGCTCGTCGCGCGCGGCATCGTCGAGGAGGCGCCCACACTGCATGAGGCGGCGTTCGCGCCGGACCGGTTCGGGCGCCGCTGACCCACCTGGCCGGCGCAGTTGCCGGATCGTACGGGGGATCACGTACGACGACGCGCGATCGCGCGCGAGAACAGGAGCACCAATGTCCGACGACACTGCGGAGCGCAAGGGCCTCGGCTTCGAGTCGATCACCTTCTGGCAGGGCGTCGCAATCATCTTCGGGGCGAACATCGGCGCCGGAATCCTGAGCCTTCCGTACGGCGCGCGCAACGGTGGCTTCCCGGCACTCGTCATCGCGTTGGCGATCGCCGGCTTCCTGACGACGGTCTCGATGCTCTACATCGCAGAGGTGGCACTGCGTACATCGACGCCGCTGCAGCTATCCGGCCTTGCCCGTAAGTACCTCGGCAACGTCGGATCGTGGCTGATCTTCGCGGGCGTCGCGATCAACGGCCTCGGTGCTCTCATCGCGTACGCCAGCGGGAGCGGAAGCATCCTCGCGGATCTGCTCAACGTCCCGGAAACGGTCGGCAGCGCGTTGTTCTATGTTCCGGGTGTCGTGGTCATCTGGTTCGGTCTGCGCGCCACCGGACGGTCGGAACAAGCAATCACCCTTGCCATGCTTGGCATCATCACGTTGCTGATTGCGTGGACGTTCATCGGCCCCGGCATCGACCTCGGCAACCTCGGAGAGCTCAGTCCGTACTACGTCGTACCGATCATGAACCTCGCGGTGTTCGCGTTCATCGCGCAGTACACCGTTCCCGAGCTCGCGCGAGGTCTCGCCGCGCAGTCGCCGCGTATCCTTCCGGGCGCGATCATCGCGGGGATGTGTGCGACCGGGTTCCTGCTCGCTCTCGTGCCGTTCGCCGCGCTCGGCATGATGGGCGCGGACGGGATCACGGAGGTGGTCACGATCGCGTGGGGTGACGAGCTTGGCGACGTCGCCTACTACCTGGCCAACATCTTTGCTCTGCTGGCGATGTTGACGTCGTTCTGGGCTATCGGACTCACCTTGATGACGAACGTGTTCGACCGATTCTCCTGGCCCGCGCACGGGGCGCCGGCGTACCGCGTGGCCGCGCTCGTCCTGATAGTCGTACCACCGTTCTTGATCTCGGCCCTCGGCCTCGCCGGGTTCGTCTCGGCCCTCGGTTACGCGGGCGGCTTCGCCGGGGCGATCATGTCGGTCGTTCCGGTGCTGATGCTGCGACAAGCGAGACGATCGGGCGATCGCGCGCCTTCGTGGCAGGCAGGTTGGGTGTCACATCCGGCTATCCAGGTCACACTCGTGGTGGTGTTCGGACTCGCATTCGTTTACTCGCTGATGACCGCGATGGGCCTCGTTCCGGACGGTTGGGCATGAGACGTTTCGGCAGCGCACAAGCCCTGACGGCGTTCACGCCCGAGTACGAACCGGTTGGTGAGGTCGACCTCGGCGAGTCGTTCGTCGCCGAGACGCGGGACTGTTACGACGGCCAGATCGCGGCTCCGACGACGCTGCGCCCCGATATCGACATGAGCCGGTTCAATCGAGCGAGTGGGCCGATCAGGGTTGTAGGTACCGAAGCCGGCGACTGGGTACGCGTGTTCATCGAGCGGGTCGACGTGGCCGGGCCCGGCGTCATGGCGCTGACTCCCGGCCTCGGCGTGCTCGGCGAGACGATCGACGACGCCTCGACCCGGCTGCTGGACGTACGCGACGGTCGTGCGTGGCTGACGCCGAAGATCGGGGTGCCGCTACGCCCCATGATCGGCATCCTCGGGATCGCGACCGCCGAGGAGAGCGTGCCCAGCTCCGTGCCGGGTCCACACGGTGGAAACCTCGATACACGCATCCTCGAACCGGGCGCGAGCCTGTGTCTGCGGGCCAATCAGCCCGGGCTCGGCCTCGCGGTCGGTGACCTGCACGCGGCGATGGGCGACGGCGAGCTCGGAGGCACCGGCATCGAGATCGGCGGTGAGGTGGTGCTCCGGGTGGAACGCATGGCGTCCGAGCTCGGTGACTGGCCCGTCGCCGTGACCGACGACGGTGTTCACGTACTGGCCAGCCGTACGCAGCTGACCGATGCCGTCCACGACGCCTTCGAGGACGCGGTGCGACTGATGGCCGACTGGCATCAGCTGGCGTGGCCAGATGCATACCGGTTGACGAGTGTTGTCTGCGATCTGCGCATCAGCCAGGTCGTCAACCCGCGCGCGACGGCTCGGGTCTTCCTCCCGGCGTTTTGGTGCCCGGACGACCTCGCGAAGGTACCCTGAAGCGAGGAGGCACCATGATCGTCTTTTCGCTGATCGGGCTGGCGCTCATCGTCGGCGCAGGCTGGTACGTGATGCGTCGACGTGACGATGTGATGGACTATCACGACCTCGACGAGCCACGGATCAACCGCCACCGCGAGGGCGGCGTCTGACGCTGCGCCCGGCGCTCAGGCGCTCTGCGCAAGCCCGACACAGGCCGGGCACGCCGAGACCGTGCGTACGACATGTCTTCCGGCGTCGTGGTCGTCGACGACGGCGCAGCAGGCGGGGCACAACGACTGCCAACCGTCGGCCACGTCGTAGGGGCTCGCGCACAGCTCGCACAGCGACGAGACCGCATCGTCTACGGCGTCGGCGGTGCGGGCACCCATCACCACGGACATCGCTACCTCTCCTCGATCGCGTACGTCACCAGTGTCGTGGCCCGATGCCGCGAAGTCGGTGAGGCACGCCGTCAGGCAGAACGCTTGCCGGACGCAGACTTCTTCTTGGTCGAGGACTTGGAGGCCGACTTCTTAGATGTCGTCTTCTTGGCGCTCTTCTTGGGCTCCGCCTTCTTCGAGGCGGGCTTCTCATCCGATTCGTCTGCGGCCGAGCCACCGCCGGAGGTCGCCCGGTCGACGGACGCCTGGAGTGCCGACATCAGGTCGACGACGTTGTCGCCGGAGCCGTCGTCGGACTCTGCCGCAGGTGTGACCTCGCCGCCCTCCAGCTTCGCGTCGATCATCGCTCGCAGTGCGTCGGCGAAGTCGTCGGTGTACTCCGATGCGTCGAAGTCGCCGGACATGGAGCTGACCAACGAGTTCGCCATCGCCTGCTCCTGCGGACGGATCGATACATCCTGGTCGAGGAAGTCGAAGTCGGCGGTGCGCAACTCGTCGGGCCACAACATCGTCGAGAGGACCAGCACGTCGTCGCGTACGCGCAGCGCGGCCAGCTGCTCGCGGGTGCTGATGGTGATCTTCACGATCGCCACCATCTCGCTCTCGGTCAACGCCTCGCGCAGCAGTACGTACGGCTTGACGCCCTGTGCGCCCTCGGGTTCGAGGAGATACGACTTGTTGAAGTACACCGGGTCGAGCTGGTCGAGGGGTACGAACTCGAGTACCTCGATGGTTCGTTTGGTCGGCAGCGGAAGCTCGGCGAAGTCCTCGTCGGTGAGAACGACCATCGAACCGTCGTCGAGCTCGTAGCCTTTGGCGATGTCGCCGTACGCGACTTCCTCACCGTCGGTCTCGGCGACGCGACGGTAACGGATCCGGGCACCGTCGGAGCGTCGTACCTGCTTGAACGACACGTCGTGCTGATGTGTGGCGACATACATCTTGATCGGGATGTTAACCAGCCCGAACGAGACCGAACCCTTCCACATCGCGCGCATCTGACCACTCCTCTCGATGGCTATTGTCCCTTGCCGAGGTGCGGATCACCAGAAACCCGTACGACAGCGGCGAGGCGCGCCTCGCTGACGGGTAGACGTGGCCGCTATGCGAATCTCATCGGTGGGGGAGAGGAGACCGTCGGGCCAGGGGCTCAGCGCACGAGCATCATGATCAAAGCGATGACGACTGCGAGTACGACGAGCATGGCGATCACCGGCAGCCGGACACCCAATGTGGTGCCGCGGTCACCTGCTGCGGTGTTCGCGTCGACGGTGACGATGCCGCTGGCTGAGACCATCAACGGCGTCTCGCCCTCTGGGCCGTGCGCCAGTACTCGGAAGTCACGGCCCTGCTCGACGGCGAGTGCGACCAGCATGCGTACTGCCTCGGTACGCACCGCCTCGAGGTTCGGACCCTCGACGCGCCTGATGGCGGGTCCGATGTCGATGCGAGCCGCGTACTCGGCCACGTACACGTGGATGTCGAAGCGCTGCCGCCACGGGTTCAGTCGCACTGTCTACACCCTTACAGGTTGGTCGCCACGGCCGCTGCCGCATCGAGCCACGCTCGCCGGGTGCGGGCGTGCAGCGCGTCGAAGTTGATCACTCCGGAGTACAGCGCGGGATCGTGGGGAACCGACACGACCTCGCGTACGAGCGGACCGAAATCGCGCACGATGCGCTCCATGTTCGCATCGCGTCCGGGGGTACGCTGCGAGACAACGGCGACGGCTGACTTCGCGAGCGCGGCCGAATGCTCGTCGCGCTGTGCGAGCGCCTCCAACATCCGCGCTCCGGCTTCCGCGGTGTCCTCGACGTTGGTGCACGGCACGACGAGCTGGTCGGCGTGGCTGATCATCGCCCGCCAGTTGCTCGCCCGCTCGCTGTTACCGCTGTCCATCAGGATGAGCCGGTAGTACTTCGCGGCGATCTCATGCACCCGGTCGACCTCGTCGCCGGTCATCTCATGCTCGCCCTCGGTGCTCTGGTCCGACCACAGCACGTCGAACTTGTCGGACGCCTGGTGGTGCACGTAGCGCGCGAGCTGTGCGGCCTGGGCGCGCGCTCCGAGCAGTTCCTCGTACCTCGGGAGGAGGTCGAGCACGGTCGAGGCGTGTGGTCCGCGATGGCTACGCCAGGCCGCGGTGCCACGGGTCTCGTTGTTGTCCCAGCCGAGAACGCCCGCGCCGCCGTACCGGCCGAACACCGCCGCCAAGCAGATCATCGTCGGAGTCTTGTTCGCCGATCCCTTCGGATTGGCGATCGCGATCGTGCGTGGGCCGGGCCAGTGTTGGCTGACCCGGCGGATGCTCTCGCGCTGGTCCATCTCGCGGCGCGACGGATGCGTGCGCATGCCCATCCGGGTCAGAACTCCGCGTACGCCCAACTGCGCCGGCCCGACGAGCGGCTGCGCTGCGATGAACGACTTGCGCCGTGCGCGTTGCCGCTCCGTCTCCGACCCGGTGCCGCCGTTGACCACGTTTGCCGCAGTGATCCAGGGGTTCTCGACGACGTTGGCGTCGTCTCTGCTCGGCTCCGTACGGTCGAACGGATCGCTACCGTCTTCGTCGGCCCAGGGATGCGACTCATCGGCGGGCGAGTCCGGCTCGTCGTCGGCTACGTCAGAGGTCGGGGGGCCTACGGGATCGAACTCGTCGTCGAGCTCACCTTCTTGGATGAGTTCGTCAGGGGTCTCGTCGTCGATCTGCTCCACCTCGCCGGTGTCGTCGTCGACGGCAACGGCGACGATCTCTCCCGTATCGGCGTCTTCGGGAGCGACCTCCCAGTCGTCATCGGATGGTCGCTCGGCCGTGGCTACACCGCTGACGGCAACTGCCGTAGCAACGCCCGGCGATGAGCCGTTGTGCGCGGCCATGGCGACATGGCCGGTGTCGACCATCGACTGACGAGCCTGTCGAGTGCCCGCGCCGCCGCCTTCGAGTGCGGCCACATCGCTGACGTGGCCGTCGGGATGGACAACGAGGCGGGTACGTCCGGTGTAGTCCTCAGCGACCGTGCGTACCGGACGGCGTAGGGCACGGGCGATTCTTCGCGACACCGCATCGATCGCGGCTTCGCGCGGGCTCTGGTCGGGATCGCGCTCCACCATCTCGCCGTTCACGGCGACGCCGTTGTCGTCGATCGTCACCACCACGACGGGGAAGGGAGCGGCGTCTGCCTCTCGACCCTCAGTCATTGCGTACTCCTTGCAATCGCAGAACGGCCAAGGCGCCACGAGTCGCCAAATGTACAGAGTCACCGACGAGGTCAGACCTTATCGGTTCAGGGGCCGACGAGCGAGGTCGGTCTCACCCGAGCGCCCATTGCGAACGCACAACGACGGGGTGGCGGCCCGGACCGGACCGCCACCCCGCCTATGCGGTGCGTGGCGTTGGCGTTACTTCGCCTTCGCCTCGCTGTTGGCGAGGAAGATCGTCGACGTCAGCGGCTTCGCGACTTCGAGGAGCTTGATCTTCAACCCTGTAACGGAGATCTTGCGCTTCTTCTTGGTGACGACGTTCGGGGTGATCTTGGCGATGCCCGGAATCGTGATGGACTTCTGGTTCTTGATCGCCTTGTTGATCTGCTTGGTGACGTTCCGGCCACCAGCCTGTACGCGCAGGACAGAGACGCCCGACTTCTTCACGTACTTGCCGTTCTTCTTCGTGACCTTCGCGAACGACTCGACAGCGCCGATCTTGAGGCTGTTGGTGAGCTTCACGTCGGCGATCCGCGCCCGTGTGTGCGCGACCGGCGACTTACCGAGCGTGCCTCGTGCCTGGCCGGAGGCGGCACCGATACGAACCGGCAGACCCGGGACGTTGACCCCGGCGACCGAGTTCTTGCGCCACTTGCCGTTGGTACCCGTGCACTTGAGCGGCTGGTGGGCGATCCGACCGGTGCTCACGACACCGTCGAGCAGCTCACCGCGCGCTGCCTGGCCGTACCCGTGCACACGACCGTGCTTCGGGATGCCCTGGACCTTGGTGAAGGTGTTGCCGACGCGAACGGTCTGGCCCTCGAGCGGCCCACCCGTGAGCACCTTGATCTCGAGCGCGACGCTGTTGTTGCGTGCGGAGTTCGCACCGACCTTGCCCTCGCTGTGCAGGAACCGCAGCTGCGCAAGGCCCGGGAGCTTGAACTTCTGGCCCGGGTTGATGTTGTCGGGATCGAACGGAATCGGGACCTCGACGCCGCCGAGCTTGGCCTTGATGCCCAGTAGGCTGACCTTGCCCTTCTGGGCGTACTTGCCGTTGGCATGACTCGACTCCGAGACACCCTTCAAGCCTTCGATCTTGAGGGATCCGATGCCGCCCGCCTTGAGCTCGATATCGCCGACCGTCGTGGTCGACATCGACTTGACACCGCCCTTGATCTTCACCGAGCGCGCCTTGGTGGTGACTCCTCCGACGCTGACCTGGTCTCCCGGAAGGTTTACCTGCGCGAGGTGATCGGTGCGGGTCTTCCCGGTGTTCGTGGTGCACCCGATGAGTGCCCATGCGGTGCGGCCGGAGTCGACGAGGTGGTTGTTCGAGTTGTAGACGCGAGTCCCGTACGCCGAGGCGACGAAGTTGTAGCGTTTGGCGGACTGCGCTTTTGCGGTGTCATCCGCAGCGTGTGCACTTGTCGTCGCGGTGGCAAGACCGCCTGCGGTGAGAGTGGCGGTCGCGAACACCGCTACTGCCTTGGCGATTGATCTCATTCTGCTCCTTACCCGTTCTGACACGGCGCGGTCCGGCCGCATCTTCGTTCCCGCTCCCTCGTGCGATCACTCAAGCACCATTCAACTACAGAGAGTAGTTACTTGCACGTAGTGTGAGATCGTGTGTCGCAATCCGATTGTGTGCACGTGGCGGTCCTCGTGTCTTGAGAACGAGCAAACACGCATCGGGTCACGCGTCGAGGTCGAATCGTCTCAACTCGTGAGCCGGGCGATCGCGTCCTCCAGCTCGCCGTGCGAGGCGGCGTCGCCGGTCGCGATCGCCTCCAGCAGAAAGCCATCCAGCATCGCCGCGATGGCAACTGCCGCAGAGTGCCCGACCAAGGTCGCCAGGTATCCGCGCAGATCCGACACCCATGCTCGAGCGGCGGGGCGAAGCTCGGGCGTTCGTGCGGCGGCCAGGTACAGCTCGTACTCGAGCAGTGCCCGCTCGCGGTCGGCGAGGTAGTCGTGCGCGAGGTCGGCGAGATCGGTCGCGAGATCTGAGCCTGCGCCAATCTTCTTCTTCCATTGGTGAATCTGCGCGCGAGACCGCTCGGCGACGAGTTCGAGGGCTTCCGTTGTGAGTGCCTGCTGCGAGGGGAAGTAGTATGTGGTCGATCCCAGCGGGACTCCCGCTCGCCCAGCGATCGCGCGGTGCGTCGCGCGGGCCACGCCGACCTCCGCGATCACCTCGAGAGCTGCATCGAGGATCGCTTCCCGTCGGCGCGCCGGGTCACGTGGCCCGGTCAATGCGCCCCGCCCAGGTTGAGGACCACAACCCCGCCGATCACGAGCGCGACGCCGACGACCTTGATCGGGCTGACGGACTCGCCGAGTGCCACGACGCCGACGGTGACGATCGCGGCGGTGCCGAGGCCGGCCCACATCGCGTACGCGACACCGATCGGGATCTCCCGCACCGTCTGTGCCAAGGAGAAGAACGAGCCCGCGTACGCCGCGAGGCAGGCGAGTGTCGGGAGCGTTCGGGTGAACCCGTGGCTCGCGGGTAGCAGGCTGGTGCCCAGTACCTCCAGCGAAATCGCCGCGAGTAGGTACGCGTACGCCATATCGCCCCCTCGGCTGTGGGATCGGCACTTATGTACAAATGTACATAAGTCGGCCAGCGCAGCGCCAGGTGGGTTCGTGCGCAAAGATGGTGGCCAGCCCCTATTGCGAGGAGACCGATGTCGGCCAGCGGAGGTACGAAGGCCGTTCTCGCGGCACTGATCGCAAACCTGTCGATCGCCGTGATGAAGTTCGTCGCGTACTTGCTGACGAGCTCGTCGTCGATGCTGGCGGAGTCAATCCACTCGGTCGCCGACTCCGGCAACCAGGTGTTGCTGTTGTTCGGCGGTAAGGCCGCGCGCAAGCGAGCGGACGAGAAGCATCCGTTCGGCTACGGACGCGAGCGGTACATCTACAGCTTCATCGTGGCGATCGTGCTGTTCAGCGTCGGCGGGCTGTTCGCTCTCTACGAGGCGTACCACAAGTGGCAGGATCCGCATGGGTTCCACGAGTGGCAGTGGGTTCCCGTCGCCGTCCTCGTCGGCGCGATCATCGCCGAGGGAATGTCGTTTCGAACTGCCATCCGCGAGGCGAACCAAGTACGCGGAAGGCAGAGTCTGCCGAGGTTCATCCGCACGTCGAAGGCGCCCGAGCTACCGGTGATCCTGCTCGAGGACTTCGGCGCGCTGGTCGGACTGTTGTTCGCGCTGTTCGGCGTCTCGATGACGTTGGCCACCGACGACGGGCGATGGGACGCCGCGGGCACAGCCGGTATCGGCGTCCTCCTCGTCGCGATCGCGGTCGTACTGGCGATCGAGACGAAGTCATTGGTGCTGGGGGAGAGCGCAACCCGTGAGCACGTCGAACAGATCGAGGATGCGATCGCGAGCGGTGAGACCTCGGTGATCCACCTTCGTACGTTGCATCTCGGCCCCGACGAGTTGCTCGTCGCGGCGAAGATCGCCGTGCCGGCGACCGACTCCGCGGCCGATGTCGCTGCCGCGATCGACGCCGCCGAGCGGCGGATCCGCGACGCCGTGCCGATCGCGCGGGTCATCTACCTCGAACCGGACATCCGCCGCCCCGACAACCGCTGACGAGTCAGCGGTGCAGGACTGACGTGTCAGCGTTCAGACGAGTACGACGTGGAGGTTACGCGGGCCGTGAACGCCCTCGACACGCTCCAACTCGATGTCGCTCGTTGCCGACGGTCCGCTGATGAAGGTCAACGGCCGCGTCGGATCGAGGCGGGCGACCATCTCCGGCACGGAGTCGACGACCTGACCGGCGCGGACGACGCATACGTGTCGGTCGGGCACCAGGGTGAGGATTCGACGTCCTTGATCCGGGCCGGCGTCCAGCACGATGGTGCCGGTGCGCGCGCAGGCGACGACGGCGGCGGTGACGACGGCGTCGACATCGTCGAGGTCTCGCGCCGTGAGCCGCTGGTCGTCGACGGTCGCGCCGGGAGCCCAGGACGGGTCGAGGCCGGGCGGTACGACGACCGACGATGAGTCGGCAAGCCCGGCTCGGACAAGCGCCGCGATGTCGTCGCCACGATGCACGGTGGCGCGGTACTCGCCGACCCGGGTCGCGAACAGGTCGAGGACTTCCGTCGACCCCGGGGCAAGACGACCTTCGCGTTCGTACGTACGTGGAACGGCCACCTCGTCGGATCCACGTGTCGCCCGTTGGATCCGGGAGAGGATGTCTTCGCGCGCGCTCATCGGTCGCCTCGTTCGCGACTCCACCAGGTTCGGAACGTCTCGTCCGGCGCGCGCGGTATGTCGCGGTCACGGGTCCATCCGCGAAGCGGCGGCGGAAGGGCCCGGGATCGACCGCGACCGAGCAGCCGACTGAGTCGGGCGAGCGGTCCGGCCCGGCGGAAGCGCCGCACATCCGACATGGTCCAGCTCGCTGCCGCCATCGCAATCGACTCCGCGGAGGGCATCGTGTGCTCTGCGGCGTACTCGTCGACATGTCTCGTACGCAGGTGCACCAGCATCGACGGAATGTCGATCCGTACGGGACATGCATCGAAGCAGGCACCGCAAAGGCTCGATGCGTAAGGCAGGCTGGCGTTGTCTTCGACTCCCGTGAGCTGTGGCGACAGCACAGCGCCGATCGGACCGGGGTAGACCGAGCCATACGCGTGACCGCCGACGCGTTCGTACACCGGGCAGACGTTGAGGCAGGCGCTGCAGCGGATGCAGTTCAGCGCATCGCGTCCGTGCGGGTCGGACAGTACGGCGGTTCGGCCGTTGTCAACCAGCACCAGATGGAACTCCTGCGGCCCGTCTCCGGGCGTGACACCGGTCCAGGTGCTCGTGTAGGGGTTCATCCGCTCACCCGTCGACGACCGGGGGAGTAGCTGCAGGAAGACCTCGAGGTCTTGCCAGGTCGGTACGACCTTCTCGATGCCCATCACGGTGATCAGCGTCTCGGGGAGCGTCAGGCACATGCGGCCGTTGCCCTCGGACTCGACGACCATGCACGTACCGGACTCGGCGACACCGAAGTTGGCCCCGCTGACGGCGACCTTGGCGTTCAGGAACCGCTCCCGCAGATGTCGTCGCGCTGCCTCGGCGAGAGCGGCCGGATCATCGGTGAGCCCAGGGTCGACATCGTCCATCTCGGCAAGGAAGATGTCGCGGATCTCGCTTCGGTTGCGATGGATCGCGGGTACGAGGATGTGCGACGGCTTGTCATGGCCGAGCTGCACGATGAGCTCCGCGAGGTCGGTTTCGACGGCATCGATACCGGCTCGCTCCAGCGCTTCGTTGAGCCCGATCTCGGCCGTCGCCATCGACTTCACCTTGACGACCTCTCGCTCGCCCGTCGCGCGTACGAGATCGGTCACGATGTCATTTGCTTCCTTGGCGTCTCGTGCCCAGTGCACCGTGCCGCCCCGAGCGGTCACAGCGGCCTCGAACCGCTCGAGATGCGTTGCGAGGTCGGCCATCGTGGCGCGCTTGATCGCCTCGCCGGCGAGGCGCAGGTCTTCCCAGTCGGCGACTTCGCCGACCACATCCGCGCGCTTACGTCGGATGGTCGTCGTCGCGTGTCCGAGGTTGCTTCGTAGCTGGGGGTTCGCGAGCTCGTGCCGGGCGGCATCCGGGAACGGCTCGTCGCCGCGCAGCATCCCGACGCCGTTCGGTGCGACCGGCATGCCCAGAAAGGTCTGTGTCATGCGTGCTCCCTCGTCGAGGCGAGAATCTCCGCGAGGTGTACGGGCCGCGGACCGTTGTCGAGTCGCGCGAGCCCGCCGCCGATGTGCATCAGACAGGACGAGTCACCCGCCGACACGACATCGGCTCGCGTCTCGAGCACGTTGGTCATCTTGTCGGCGAGCATCGCCGCGGAGGTGTCGGCGTTCTTGAGTGCGAAGGTGCCGCCGAACCCGCAGCATTGATCGCTGTCGGGAAGTTCCACCAACTCGAGCCCGGCGACGTTGCGGAGCAGCCGCAGCGGCTTTTCACCGACTCGCAGCATGCGTAGCGAGTGGCAGGTCGGGTGGTACGTGACGCGGTGCGGGTAGTAGGCGCCGACGTCGTCGACCTCCAGCACATCGACCAACAGTTCGGACAGCTCGTACGTACGGTCGGCGACGGCGGCCGCGCGGCGGGCGAGCTGTGGGTCACCGGCGTCGTCGGCCAGCTGCTCGTGCTGGTGGCGAACAGATCCCACACACGATCCGGACGGCGCGACGACCAGATCGCAGTCCCCGAAGACATTCACGTGGTGGCGCACGAGTGGCCGAGCCTGCCGCGCGTACCCGGTGTTGATGTGCATCTGTCCGCAGCACGTCTGCTCAGGCGGGAATACGACCGTGTGGCCGAGACGTTCAAGCACGCTGACGACGGCCTTGCCGACGGCAGGGAACATCACATCGACGAGACAGGTGGCCATGAGTCCGATGCGCATTGCACTGAGTCAAGCACGCCGCGGCGCGCTTGTCGCGGCTGCCTGTGCCACTCGGCGTGAACCAGGTCACTCGAAAATTCATTTGTCCCTCGGAGACCACCGGCGTACAGTTTCGATGAAACGAAACCGTTCCGTTCCATCCGATTTGGCGAGGTACTTCGCGTGACACCCGTGACCAAGAGCGAGCAGGCGACTGTGCAGAGTCGTCCGCGCGTCGCGGGCGAGCGCGAGGAGCAGATCCTCGACGCCACTCTCGAGGTGTTGTCGGAGGTCGGGTACGACCGGCTCACGATGGATGCGGTCGCCGCCTCGTCCAAAGCGAGCAAAGCGACGCTGTACCGGCGCTGGTCGACCAAGGCGGACCTCGTCGTAGACGCCCTCGTACGCGCCAAGTGCGCGCCGGAGCCGTACGAGCCCGACACGGGGACCTTGCGTGATGACCTGATCGCCGCGAGCTGTCGCGACACCGGTCTGAACGACCAGATGACGATGTCGCTGTTCGCCGGCCTCGTCTCGGCGCTGCAACACGACGCCCAGTTCTCGGCGGCGTTCCACGAACGCTTCCTGCAACCGATGATCGCGGCGACGGTCGCGCTGTTCGAACGAGCCCGCGACCGCGGGGAGATCGCAGATCACGTCGATCTCGAGCTGTTCAGCACGGTGCTGCCGTCAGTGGCACTGCACCGCACCTTCATTCTCGGCTTGCCGACCGACGAGTCGATGGTCCGGCGGATCGTCGACGAGGTCGTCATGCCCGCAATCAAATGCGCGTCTCGGGGCGCACACTAACCGCCCACCCGCCCACCTCGACCCATCAACAAGCGCCGGTTCGGTGGTCCCTCTATGACCACAGAACCGAAAATCCAGACGAAAAGGAATGTCATGACGACGAGCCTGCAAGAGCAAGGCCCGGGGGCGTCTGGCGCAGCCCGGAAACAACACCTCGGGATCGCATTGGTGGTCATCCTGACCGCCCAGCTGATGGTCGTGCTCGACAGCACGATCGCGAACATCGCGATCCCCTACATTGCGAACGACCTCGACTTCACCGACGCCGGTCAGTCGTGGATCATCACCGGCTACACGATCGCCTTCGGTGGCCTCCTCCTCCTCGGCGGCAGGCTCGGCGACCTGTTCGGCCGTCGGCGCGTGTTCATGGCGGGCGTACTGCTGTTCTCGCTCGCGTCGCTGCTGGGTGGTATCTCCTCGAATCAGGAACTGCTGCTCGCGTCGAGGGCGCTGCAGGGCGTCGGAGCCGCGATCGCGAGCCCGACCGCACTGGCGCTGATCACGACGAACTTCCCGGCCGGTAAGGCGCGCAACCGCGCATTCTCCGCGTACGCGACGATGTCGGGTGTCGGGGCCGCAGTCGGCCTGATCCTCGGCGGTTGGCTCACCGAGTACTCGTGGCGCTGGACGTTCCTGATCAACGTGCCGGTCGGCGTCGCCGCCGCCGTGCTCGCGCCGATCTACCTGAACGAGAGCGCGCGGCGTCGAGTCGCGCTCGACATCCCCGGAGCACTCACCGGCACCGGCGGTCTGGTCGGCATCGTGTACGGCCTCACCCGCGCGGCGGAGGAGAGCTGGGGAGACACCTGGACCGTCGCTTCGCTGGCTGCCGGTGTGGCACTACTGGCGGTCTTCATCCAGATCGAGCGGACCGTGAAGGAACCGCTGATGCCGTTCCGGATCCTTGCCAACCGTACGCGTGCGGTCAGCTTCCTGGTGATGATGCTGGTGCCGGCCGCGATGTTCGCGATGTTCTACTTCCTGGCGATCGTCGTCCAGGAGGGCATGGGCTACAGCTCATTGGAGACCGGGTTCGCGTTCCTGCCGTTCAGTGGAGGGTTGATCCTCGCGGCCGCGGTTGCATCGAACCTGATGTCGCGGGTCGACCCTCGATGGCTGGCGGGGGGAGGAACGCTACTCGGCGCGATCGGGCTGTTCGGGTTCTCGCGCATCCCGTACAACGACGGCACCGGGAGTCTGCATGCCGTGCAGAACATCGGCGTCGACGCGTCGTACGTGACGGATCTGCTGCCGTGGATCCTGGTGATGTCGTTCGGCATGGGCATGGTCTTCGTACCCCTCACCGTGACGGCAGTGCACGGGGTCGCGTCCGAGGACTCCGGCATCGGGGCCGGCGTGCTCAACGCGATGCAGCAGATCGGCGGTGCGCTCGGTCTCGCGACCCTGAGCACCGTTGCGGTCAATGCGACGAAGGACAAGGCGACCGAGATCGCGGCCGGCGCGCAGAAGCTGATGGCACAGCTGCCCGGCGGTGGGCAGGGAGACGGACAGGCGAATGAGTTCCGTGAGGCTGTCGGCCAGGTTGCCTTCGCACACGGCGCAACACTCGCGTTCGTCGTCGGCGCCGGGATGATCCTGGCGGGTTCGCTGATCACCCTGACGTTCCTCAACGCCAGCCATGAGGAGATCAACGACAACGAAGGCGAGGCAGAGCCGGTGACTGTGGCGTAGCCCGTCAGCCCGCCGAAACAGAACGTCGCGCCGCGCAGGGGACGGCGCGGACATCGGAGGCCCGGTCGGTTATCACCGACCGGGCCTTCGGCTTTGCGGTACGTCGGTGCGGGTCCGCGCCTTACGGGCTATGCCTCGCTGTTGGTGCTCGGGCTACCTTGGTTCGACTACCCGGCTGCCCGATCGTCGCCGCTGTCGCCTTCCCGCTTCCTTGGGATGGTGCAAAGACGCGGCGACGCGCGGAGGCGTCACTTCGGTTCGGTTGCCTGGCGGCTTTCCGGAACCTTGATTTGGGATCGGGGTAACGTTTGGTTTCGGTGTCACGTCCGTACCGCTAGTCGCTGGCGTACCAACGGGCACGGCAACAATCCGCTTTGCACGGTGTCCCTGCCATGCAAAGCGGTGCTTCACCATGTCTACTTGGTGAAGCACCACCACCGACCCCGCAAAAGCCAACCGAATCGGGCAAGCCGGCAAGGAACCCGAAGTCGTAGCTGCGGCTCCCGCGTCGCCGCGTCTTTGCCGAGCCGGAAGGCGTGGGAAAGCCGACAGGGTCGAGAAGTGAAGCGGCGAGTGTCGCACGTAGAAGTACGAATTCAACAGCGAAGGCAAGTACAGCAGTCTCGGTGACCTTGCATTCCAACCCGAACATGTGTTCGACTGAGGTCCATGCGTTGGGCTGGGCAGAACATCGATTCGGACGAGTGTGGAGCGCTGCCGGGACTACGTCGTCTCGACGGTTTGATCAAAAGCGTCACGACGCCGGAGTTCGACGGCGTGACCTTCCACGAGGTGGCGGCGAAGTCCGCCCTGAACCGCGTTCCCGGCGGTTCCCGGATGCCGTTCGGGTGGACGGTGAATCCCTATCGAGGTTGTACGCACGCCTGCGTGTACTGCTATGCGCGTGGTTCGCACGAGTGGCTGGACCTCGATGCTGGACGCGATTTCGATACCCAGGTCGTTGTGAAGACCAACATCGCGGAGGTGCTGCGACGCGAGCTCACGCGGCGGTCCTGGAGTCGCGAGCTGGTGGCGCTCGGCACCAACACCGACCCGTACCAGCGCGCGGAGGGCCGATACCAGTTGATGCCCGGCATCATCGAGGCGTTCGTCGAGACGCGTACGCCGTTCTCGATTCTCACCAAGGGCACGCTGTTGCGTCGCGACCTCGGGCTGCTCGCCGACGCAGCGCGTACGGTGCCGGTGGGCGTCGGCGTATCGCTCGCGATCGGTGACCCGACACTGCAGTCCCTGGTCGAACCCGGCACCCCGTCGCCGCGCGCGCGGCTGGCTCTCATCCGGGCGCTCGCCGATGCCGGCCTGCGTTGCGGGGTGATGGTCGCCCCGGTGCTTCCATGGATCACCGACTCCCGCGCCGATCTCGAAGACCTCGTCGGTGCCATCGCCGACGCCGGCGCTGCAGGCGTGACGGTGCTTCCGCTGCATCTGCGTCACGGCGCGCGCGAGTGGTACTTCAGCTGGTTGCAAGAGCATCGCCCTGGGCTCGTCGGGCGCTACCGGGCGCTCTATGGCGGAGACGCGTACGTACCCGAGTGGTACGAGCAACGGCTTCGTTCGCGCGTGACGCCGCTCCTGCGTCGGTACGGGCTCGAGTCGGCGTACGGCATGCGCGGCCTCGACGAGTATGAGCGGGACACCGCTCTGGTACCGACGCCACCCCGTGAGCCGGAGCCGACGCTGTTCTGACCGGCGGCAGAGCTCACTAGGCTTGACCGATGGCCTACAGCAGCGAGTTCCCACCATTCGCGGTCACGGTCGACATGGTCGTGTTCGCCGACTCGGCGCGTCAGGTGCTGCTGGTCCGGCGTGGCTACCCTCCGTACGAGGGCGCGCTCGCGCTACCCGGTGGCTTCGTCGAAATCGACGAGTCGCTCGACGTGGCGGCACGTCGCGAGCTCGCCGAGGAGACCGGCGTCGACGTCGCCGGTGTGCGGATCGAACAGCTCGGTGCGTACGGCGACCCCGACCGCGACCCGCGTGGACGCACGGTCAGCGTCGTGTACGTCGCCGTACTTCCCGACGTAGCCGAGGCGACCGCCGGAGACGACGCTGCCGCCGCCGACTGGCACCGACTCGCCGACCTCGACCCGAGTGCCCTCGCATTCGACCACGCGCAGGTCCTGTCCGACGCCGTCGCGGTCGTACGCGAAAGGCCGCTCAGTCCGGGAAGTTGACCTTGCGTTTGTGTGACCCGATGTGGCTCGGGAGCGTAGCAGCCGCCGGGGCCCCTCGCAGCTCGCCGTCCACAGGCTTGTCCACGGCTCTCGGGCATGTCCTCGCGTTGCGTCGGCGGCGCCCCATATCGTCGTACTCATGGTGGACTGGCTAAGGGTTCTGACCGACTCGACGATCGAGGCGACGGTCGGCGGGCAGGCCTTCCTGCGCGGCGCTTCGTACGCCCGCAACGGGCGGGTCGGCACTGTGAAGATCAACGACAACGTGATCTTCGGGCGCGTCCACGGCACGGCGCGTGATCCGTATCAGCTCATCGTCGTCGCGGAAGACACCGCTGCTCCACGAGTGTCCGCCACTTGTACGTGTCCGGTCGGGGTCGACTGCAAACATGCGGCCGCGGCGATGATCGCGGCGCGGAGCCATATCGGCACGAGTACGAACGCACACCCCGCTCGCTGGCGCGATCCACTCGACGACTTCGCAAGAGCGCAAGCGATCGATGATCGAGACGATGAACCACTGGCGTTGCAGTTCACCGTCCAGCGCGATTCGGCGGCGGCGTACGACGCTCGGCTCGCCGACAGCCGTCGGGTCACGATACGACCTGTGGTCAAGGGCAAATCCGGTCGCTGGATACGCGGACGCGCATCATGGCAGGCATTGCGCGACCCGTGGCGCCCGACCGGCTATCGCCCCGCCCACGTTCAGCTCCTTCGACAGCTCTCCGCCCTGGGGGGAGAAGCTGTCCGATTCGCGTACAACGAATCCGACCTCGACCTCGGCGACCTCCCGTCGTCGATGTGGAGCCTGCTCGACGAGGCGCGTGCGGCGGGCATCGAGTTCGTCGCCGGCGACGGCCATGACCAGGTGCTGGTACGCGATGGGGAAGCGTCATTGCGGTTCGACCTGGGGCGCGCCGAGCGTCCCGGTCACATCTCGCTCACAGCGGTCGTACGTATCGACGATGATGAGCTCCCGGTCAGCGATGTCGAGCTGATCGGCTGGCCGCCACACGGGCTGTTCCGCACCGTCGGCCAGACCCTCGAGCTCCTGGAGCTCGTCGCTCCTCCGAACGAGCACGTCACCCGACTGCTCGGTGAGCCGATCACCATCCCGGTCGATGACATCGGCCTCTTCGTCGACGACTACTACCCGCTGCTCGGGCGTGCCGTCGAGGTGACGTCGAGCGACGGATCGGTCGAGCTGCCCGAGATCGCCACACCGCGCGTCCGGCTGTACGCCGAGTTCCGGCCGGGTCACGAGCTCGCGCTGCGGTGGGAGTACGTCTATGCGGTCGGAGACGACGAGCGTACGTACCCGATCGACTCGACCGATGAACCCGAGCGTCGCGACGTTCGCACGGAGCGGGAGCTGGCGGTGCGCGCGACCCGCATCGTCGCGCGCTGGTCGGCGTTGCTCGACCGCGACGGCACCATCGCCCCCGAGGCGAGTCTGCGAGGCATGGATGCCGTCGCCTTCACCGAGGATGCGCTACCCGTCGTCGAGCGTGACGAGCAGATCGACGCAGTGGTCACCGGCGACCCGCCCACCTACGCACCCGCGGCCGACGCGCCGCGCATCAGCGTCTCGGCAACCGACGATCCCGACGAGACCGACTGGTTCGACCTGCGCGTGCGAGTGAGTGTCGGCGGCGAGAACGTCCCCTTCGAAGAGTTGTTCGCCGCACTCGCTCGCGGCGACACCCATCTGATCCTGCACACCGGTACGTACTTCCGCATCGACGACCCGAGTCTCGATCGTCTCCGCCGACTGATCGAGGAAGCCCGCACGCTGCAGGACCGCGAGTCCGACGGCCTGCGGATCAGTCCGTTTCAAGCGGGCCTGTGGAGCGAGCTGGTGGAGCTGGGCGTCGTCGACGAGCAGAGTCGCCGCTGGCAGTCCCGAGTCGACGGCCTGCTCGATCTCGACGCGATCGCGCCCGTCGACGTGCCCGCAGGCGTACGCGCGTCGCTGCGGCCCTACCAGCGCGACGGGTTCCGTTGGCTGACCTTCCTCTACGAGCACGGGCTCGGCGGCGTCCTCGCCGATGACATGGGGCTCGGCAAGACGCTGCAGACCCTCGCGATGATCACCCGTGTCCGTGCCGGGGGAGCGGTCGCGGCGCCGTTCTTGGTGGTGGCGCCGACGAGCGTCGTCCAGAACTGGGCGCGCGAGAGCGAGCGGTTCACCCCCGGACTCACCACGGTGGCGATCACCGAGACCGAGGCGCGGCGGCGTACACCGTTGTCCGAGGCGGTTGCGGGTGCCGATGTCGTCGTGACCTCGTACGCGCTGTTCCGGATCGAGTACGACGCGTACGACGCGCTCGCCTGGGCGGGGCTCGTGCTCGACGAGGCGCAGTTCGTGAAGAACCATCAGGCGAAGACGTACCAATGCGTCCGCAAGCTGGCCGCGCCGTTCAAGCTGGCGATCACCGGCACGCCGCTCGAGAACAGCCTGATGGACCTCTGGGCCATGCTGTCGATCGTTGCGCCCGGTCTCTTCCCCAATCCGACCGCGTTCAAGGAGCACTACCGCAACCCGATCGAGCGCGGTAAGGACCCTGCGGCGCTGGAGACGCTACGGCGGCGCGTACGCCCGCTGATCCGTCGCCGCACCAAGGAGCTGGTCGCCGCCGACCTTCCGCCGAAGCAGGAGCAGGTGCTCGAGGTGGCGTTGTCGCCGCAGCATCGGCGCATCTATCAGACGCATCTCCAGCGGGAGCGGCAGAAGATCCTGCGGCTACTGGACGAGCCGGACGACAACCGCTTCACGATCCTGCGCTCGCTCACGCTGCTACGTCAGCTCAGCCTCGACCCGTACCTCATCGACGATATGTACGCGAACGTCCGGTCGAGCAAGATCGACGCGCTGCTGGACCAGCTTCGCGAGGTGGTCGGCGAAGGACATCGGGCGCTCGTGTTCAGCCAGTTCACCCAGTTCCTAGGGCGGGTCCGTGAGCGGCTCGACGCCGAGGGCGTGACGTACGCATACCTCGCCGGCACCACCCGCGACAGAGCCGCCGCGGTCGAGGAGTTCAAGGGGGGCCACGCGCCGGTGTTCCTGATCAGCCTGAAGGCCGGCGGGTTCGGGCTCAACCTCACCGAGGCCGACTACTGCTTCGTCCTCGATCCGTGGTGGAACCCCGCCGTCGAGGAGCAGGCGGTCGACCGCGCGCACCGCATCGGGCAGACCCGTCGGGTGATGATCTACCGGCTCGTATCGGCCGACACCATCGAGGAGAAGGTGATGGAGCTCAAGGCGCGTAAGCGCGACCTGGTGGCGCGGGTGATGGACGACGCGGCGGGCGAGCTGTCCGCGCCGCTGTCGGCGAGCGACATCCGCGGGCTGCTGGGCTGAGCAGAATGGCTGCGAGCCGACGGCCGTTACCGCTACCTTGGGGCCGGTTCGCGCAACGCGGCGCCGTTCGGAGTGTAAAGTGCAGTTACATTCTCGGGAGTAGGAGTTGCCATGCCAGGGTGTGACCATCTGGCGGGTGCGGCGAGCCCCGATCCGCCCGAAGTCCTCGAGTGCCCGGAGTGCGTCGCGGCGGACAGCACCTGGGTCGGCTTACGCCAATGCCTGGCCTGCGGGCAGATCGGTTGCTGCGACTCGTCACCAGGGCGACATGCGTCGGCACACTTCGACGTGACAGGTCATGCCACCGCTCGATCGATCGAACCCGGTGAGTTCTGGCGATTCTGCTTCATCCACCGGGTCATCGGCTGACGCTCTCGTATCCACCTTGGCGGCGTCTGACAGAGTGGGTGTGCCACCCGACGGGGGATGAGCACGGCGAATCGGATGGAGTGGATGGTGTTCAGGTATGTAGGAGCGGTTGCGCTTGCGATCGCCTTGACGATGACCGCGGCATCCGGTGCTGCGGCCGACGAAACGCCGACCACGGTCCGCGCGAAGGTCGGCGACCAGGTGCAGATCCAACAGGAGCCGCGCGGCAAGAAGTGCGCGACCCGGCAGGAGTACAAACGGATCAAGACCAAGGGCAAGCGTGGCACGACGCTGCGTCAGGTGCGCCGGATCATCGGGTCAAACGGCAAGCGTGAGCGGATCTCGCGCGCCAACGGTCACAAGTGGGAGATTCGCCGCTACCGGCACTGCGGGAGCAAGATCATGCACGTGTACATCAACTATCGTGACAACCGGGCGTACTTCAAGACGGGTCGGCCCGCCTGAGTGGAACCTCCGAGCCGGTCCGTCGGCTCCGCGCCCTGACCAGGTAGCGTCAGTACGTACGACTTCAGCCGCGAGAAGGAGAATCGAATGAGCGATCCGAGCAGCATCGGCATGAGCTGGGCACAGCAGCCGTCCAGCGTCATGCCCAAGGATCGCGCCCACCTGCAGGAGCTGATCGAGGAGGCCCTGCGCGAGTGGAGCGACGAGACGCCTGAACGCGACGAGGACGGCGACTTCCCGATCCGCACCGATGACGCCGAGATCATCCTGCGGCCGTTCGACGACCAGGCCGTGATGGAGCTGATGTCTCCGGTACTGGTCGAGATCACGAACCCGCCGGCCGCCGAAGAGCTCGCGAACGAACTGAACGCCCAGCCCGGGCCGATCAAGTTCATCTACACCCAGGGCGCGATCGTCGCGTTCGCGTACGTGTTCACCATGCCGTGGGTGGCCGACCACCTGAGCATCGCCATCGGCGGGCTCTCGGACACGGTCGCGAGCCTCGATGACGACCTCGACCGGCGAGTGTCGGGCGAGTACGTCGTCGAGCGCAGCTGAGTCATGGCGATCAAGCCCGATCTGCTCGCCATCCTGGTGTGCCCGCAGGATCGCGGGCCGCTGATCGACGTCGACGGACAGTTCCTCTACAACGAGCGGCTCCGGTGTGCGTACCCGATCCGCGACGGCGTGCCGATTCTGCTGATCGATGAGGCGCGCGACGTCGACGACGCCGAGCACGCACAGATCCTGCAACGCTGACCAGGCACTTCTGGACCAGCGACGAGGCGGTTGGCGCGAACCACGTTCGCGCCAACCGCCTTTCGTTGCACCGAGGGTGCCTTCTCGACGCTAGTTGGACTTGCGCATCGCGGATGTACCCACGGCGACGCCGAGTACGCAGACGATCGCCGCGGCCAATGCGCCGGCACCCATCGACTGCGCGTCGAAGCTCCCGTTGAACAGATCGCGCTCGGCCTCGATGATGTACGTGAGTGGGTTGAGGTCGGAGAGCGTACGCAGCCAGCCGGGTGCCCCGTCGAGCGGCAGCATCATGCCGGCGAGCAGCAGCACCGGGAACAGGAACGTCTGCTGCACGGTCCAGAAGATCCAGTCCTGACCCTTTGCCGCGAGCGCCAGCGCGTACGACAGCGAGCCGAGCCCGACACAGAACACCGACAGGATCACCAGGCCCACCAGCACACCGGGCAGGTGCAGCTCGAAGCTGAACGGCGTCACGATCGCCACGACGACGAACGCCTGCACGATCACCGGCACGATCTCCTTCAGCGCGCGCCCGATCAGCAGCGACGGGCGCGACAGCGGCGTGACCAGGGTGCGCTCATGGGAGCCGGTCTGCATCTCGAACAGCAGGTTCGATCCAGTCATCGATGCGCCGAACAGGCACGACATCGCGACCACCCCGGGTACGAACCACTGCAGCGCGCTTCCGGAGCCGAGTCCGGGTACGTCGGTGAGCAGCGGCGCGAAGAGTGCCAGGAAGAACAGCGGCTGGATCATCGAGAACACGACCGTGAACGGGTCGCGGATGACCGGGCGGAGCTCTCGGGTGAAGACGATTCCGGTGTCACGGATGAGGGTGGTCATGCTGCGATCTCCTCGCGGTCGGTGCCGACGGTGGCACTGGTGGTCGATTCGTCGTTGGCGGAGTGGCCCTCGCGCAGGCTGCGGCCGGTGAGGCCGAGGAAGACGTCGTCGAGGGTCGGCCGGGTGACATCGGCGGACCGAACGGTGATCCCGGCGGTGGAGAGATCGCCGATGAGTCGGGGAAGGAGCTCGGGTCCGCTTTCTGCGCGTACCTCCACTCCGGAGCCGGTACGTGCGACAGCCGCCGCGGGTATGGCGGTCGCTACTCGTGTCGCGGCGAGCGCCGCCGCGTCGTGACTGTCGAAGCCCAGGGCGATGCGGTCGCCGCCGAGATCGGCCTTCAGCCGCTCGGCGGTGTCATCGGCGACGATCCGGCCGTGGTCGACGACCACGATGCGCTCGGCGAGTGCATCCGCCTCATCGAGGTAATGCGTCGTGAGTACGACGGTCGTACCGAACCGCTCGCGGAGGGAGACGATGTGCTCCTGGAGGTTCGCGCGGTTCTGCGGATCGAGTCCGGTCGACGGCTCATCGAGAAACAGCAGCTCCGGTGCGTGGATGAGGCCCATCGCGATGTCGAGCCGGCGCCGCTGACCGCCCGACATCGTCGACACCTTTCGGTCTGCGACGCCGGCGAGATCGAGCGACTCGATCAGCTCTGCGGCCCGGGTACGAGCAGTACGCCGCGACAGCCCGTACGCCCGCCCCTGCGTGACCAACTCGTCGCGCCCGTGCTGCTGGTGACCGGCGCCGTTGCCTTGGCCGATGAAACCGATCCGCCGGCGTACGTGCTTGGGGTCGCCGGTGACATCGTGGCCGGCGACCATCGCCGTGCCCGACGTCGGAGCGATGAGCGTGGTCAGCATCCGCAATGTCGTGGATTTGCCTGCGCCGTTCGGGCCGAGTAGCGCCACCAGCTCGCCCGACTCGACCGCGAGGTCGAGGCCACGTACGGCCTCGACGGTCTGTTTGCCCGAGACGAAATGCCTGGTGAGTCCGTGGGTTTCGATCATCGTCGTGTTCATGTGGACTACGCTAGGAACGCTTTAGGCCAGTTAGTGTCCGCTATCGAGATCATCCTGGAAACATGTCTGGATCAAGCGCACGAATGCTCCGTCTGCTCTCCTTGTTGCAGACCCATCGCTATTGGCAGGGCACCGAGCTCGCCGATCGACTCGAGGTCAGCTCGCGCACCGTACGCCGCGACGTCGACCGCCTGCGTGAGCTCGGCTATCCGGTCGATGCCACGCGCGGTGCGACGGGCGGATACCAACTGCAGGCCGGCGCGTCCCTCCCGCCGCTGCTGCTCGAGGACGACGAGGCAGTTGCGATCGCCGTCGGCCTTCGTACGGCCGCGGGCGGCGTGGTGTCGGGTATCGAGGAGTCATCGGTACGCGCGCTCGCCAAGATCGTGCAGGTGATGCCGAAACGCCTCCGTCGAAGGGTCGACGCGCTGCAGGACTACACCGTGCCGGCCCCGCTGGCCGGGCCGACGATCGATGCCGTCGCACTCTCCACGCTCGCGCAGGCATGCCGCGACAGCGAGCGGCTGCGGTTCGCGTACACCCGGTACGACGGGGCTGCGGCCGACCGGCTGGTCGAACCCCACCGGCTCGTGTCCCTCGGGCGGCGTTGGTACCTCGTCGCATGGGATCTCGTACGTCACGACTGGCGGAGCTTTCGCGTCGATCGGCTCAGCGACCCGCAGCCGCAGGGAGTGCCGTTCAGACCGCGCGAGCTGCCTGCGGCGGATGCTGCCGAGTTCGTGCAGTCCGGTATTGCGGCCAGGCCGACGGAGTACGACGTACGGGTGGTCATCGAGGCGCCGGCCGAGGAGGTACGCCGCGTCGTACGCCGCTGGGGCGAGGTCGAGGAGCTCGGCGCGGACTCGTGTCGGCTCCTGATGAGCGTCGACGACCTCGAATGGCCCGGGCTCGTTGTCGCGTCAGTCGGCGCCGAGTTCACCGTGGAGGCACCCGAGGAACTACGTACGTACGTTCGCGAGGTGAGCGAACGATTCGGTCGTGCCGCGAGTCGCTCCCGTTGACTCAGAACTCGTCGATGGTGGCCTTGTCGCCACAGATGGAGACCACGACGTAGAACCCGCGCTGCAGACCGAACCTGTCGCCGACCCTGAGGTCGGTCGCATGTTTGCGTTCGACGCTCGACGACTTGCCGAGGTCGAACGTGACGGTCGGCTTCTTCGCGTCGAAATCTGCCGAGTCGAACGCCACGGTGCTGCCACCCGGCAGTTTTGTGGCCTTCGTACCCACAGCGATCGCGCCCTTGCCGTCACCGGTGCACTCGTTCTCGGCGCCGGCGTGAGTCGCCGAATCGGACGCTTCGTCGTTCGTTGGTTCTTCGGCATCGGAGTCGTTGCTGCAACCGGCAAGGGCGGCCACGGCCAACAGGAGCGCCGCTGCGGTGCGTACGCCTGACGTTGGAGCGCCCACGCCCGGCCGCCTCACGCGCTCGGTGTGGGGTAGCCCTCGGACGGTTGGACGACCACGAAACCCGGGCCGTGGAACGCGTACTGCACGGCCTCGCCCGAGCCACCGCGCAGCATCGACTTCACGTTCATGCTGTTGGTGACGTTCGGAGTCAGGTTCGCCGACCAGCAGACCGCGGCCTGCGTATCGACGTACGTCGGCTGTTGCGAACAGTCCAGGATCGTCGGCGTGCCGTGCGATGTCAGCGCGACCATGCCCTGGCCCTGGACGAGCGTGTTGAACAGCCCGCCGGTCGCGATACCAGCACCCTTCGTACGGTGCACATCCCATTGCAAGGCGGCATCGAAGGCCAGGATCGAGGTGCCGTTGACGCTGATCCCGTCGCCTTCCAAGGCGATCAAGAAGATGTCGCTCGCGGTGTCGGCGAAGAAGACCTCGCCCTGGCCGCTCACCCGCATCAGTGGGGTGTCTTCGCTGGTCATTGCCCGCTTCACGAATTTCGCGACGCTGCCCGAGCCCTCGTGATGGAACTGGACCTGGCCCTGGTACGCGACCATCGCCCCCTTCGCGGCAAGCACATCGGGGCCGAGCGTCACTTTCAGGAGCTTCTTGTTCTGCAGGGCGAATCGATCGGCGGTCTGGATCTCGTTATGGGCCTGGGTGAAGAGGTCGCTTCGCATGGCCGCCATTATGGATGCGGTACGGGGCCGATCGACGGCGACCCCGCTATGAACCTTCAGACGGACGGAGCAGCATGTCGAATCCGGATGCCGACGACCTTGCCCGCCGCTGCGCCGAGCAGATGTGGTCGACCGATAAAGCGAGTCAGCATCTCGGGATGCGGATCCTCGAGGTACGCGCCGGGTACGCGATGCTGTCGATGGAGGTCACCGAGCTGATGGTCAACGGCCACGACATCTGCCACGGCGGCTACATCGCCACGCTCGCCGACAGCGCCTTCGCGTTCGCCTGCAACAGCCACGACGACGTGACGGTCGCGGCCGGATTCGACATCGCGTTCCTGGCTCCCGGGCGACTCGGCGATGAGCTGCGCGCAGTAGCGGCGGAGCGTACGCGCACGGGCCGCAACGGGATCTACGACGTCACGGTCTTCCGTGGCGCAGGCGAGGATGCAGAGCGGATCGCCGAGTTCCGCGGTCGGAGCCGCTCGCTCGGCCGCCCCCTTCTCAACCGCTGATTCGTCACCCCCGCACGCCTGACTCGTCAGTCTCGCAGCGTAAGACTGACGACTCAGCGGGGCAGGACCGACGAGTCAGCGCATCAGGCGAAGGGGGGCCGCTCGTCGAGGCGTAGCGAACGCCGGCCCGCCCAACGCCACAGCCGTGCGGTGGCGTCGCGGTCGGCGTCGGTGACCAGATTGCCCATCACGCGCAGCGCGATCGTCATCAAGAAATGCGATCGCATCCCGATCGGGCCGAGTGCGGGCAGCAGCCGCGGCAGCGTGATCAGCCCCGCAAGTCGGCGAGCGATCGAGAAGGCCTCGCCGTACTGGCGCTGCAGCGTCGCGGGCCATCCGCATCGGAGGTCGTCGTCGGTCGCGAGCATCTCGGCGACGAGTCGACCGGTCTCCAGGCCATAGTCGATGCCCTCGCCGTTGAGGGGGTTCACGCATCCGGCGGCATCGCCGATCAAGGCCCAGTTCGGTCCGGACACTCCCGAGACGGCGCCTCCCATCGGGAGCAGCGCAGAGGTCGGTGCTCGCAAGTCGCCGTCGAGCTTCCACTCCGTACGGCGACTCTTCGCGTAGAACTGCATCAGCGGCCGCAGTGCGGCGTTTGCCGGACGCTTCTGTGTTGCGAGGGTTCCGACGCCGAGGTTCACTTCACCGTCGCCGAGCGGGAAGATCCAGCCGTACCCGGACAGCAGATCACCGCTCTCGCCGCGGAGCTCGAGGTGCGAGGAGATCCAGGGATCGTCGCTGCGTTCGGAGCGTACGTAGCTGCGTGCCGCGACGCCGTACGCGGTCGAGCGATGCCACGCACGCCCGAGCATTCTGCCGAGCGGGGAGCGAACGCCGTCGGCCACGACGAGGCGCCGGCATTCGATCGTGTTGGTCTCACCGTCGCCGCTTCGGAAGACGACCCCGCTGACCCGGTCACCGTCGCGTCGTATGTCGACCGCGCGTGCGTCATCGACCGCACGGGCACCGGCTTTGACGGCACAGGTGCGAATGCGGTCATCGAGCTCGGTGCGGCGGACGGCGGAGCCGTAGTCGGGAAGCGACCCACCCGGCCAAGGCAACATCAGCTCCTGACCGAACCCGTTGGCGCGTAGGCCGCGATTGGTGCCGTGCGAGCGGATCCATTGATCGAGGCCGAGCCCGTCGAGCTCCTTGATGGCACGCGGAGTGAGCCCGTCGCCGCACGTCTTGTCGCGGGGGAACACCGCGGCATCGGCGAGGACGACATCGAGCTCATGCGCCGCAGCCCAGGCTGCCGCGGCAGCACCGGCCGGGCCGGCGCCGACGACGAGGACGTCGGTACGGTCGGGGGAGTCGCTCACGTACCAAGTGTCTCAGGCCGGGCACCCCGAAGCACGGCACGGGTCATGGGACCGGTCGTGCCGAGGCTGCGGCCGTCGTCAGGCGCGGCTGATCCGAATGATCTCGAGCTCGGAGTTCTTCTTGCCCATTGCGCGGATGATCTCCAGCTCGCGCGCGTTGTCGGCACGCAGCGTGGCAGTGTGGCGCTTCGGGCTCTGTCGGATGATCTCGAGTTCGCTGTCGGCGCCTTGCCGGATGATCTCCAGCTCACGTTGTGCGCCGGTTTTGACGACGACATCGGAGGCGGAGTCGGGGCGTGGTGCTGCGTGGGCACTCGCCGGGATGAGTGCCGCAGTGGTAGCCACGGCGACCAGGGCGGCCGCGCCGGCGGTCAACTTTGTCGCTCTCATGCCAGATATGTATACCCGGTTTGGGTGGAATGTAAACCCGTGGCGAGCGCAGGGCAGGCGAACGCAGCGTGACAGCTCGACCACATACGCGGGCACACGAAAGCGCCACCGTGGTGACCACGGTGGCGTCGTACGCGATGCGCAGTGCTCAGTCGTCGGCCGAGATCAGGCCGCGCTGGTAGGCCTTGACGAGCCGTCGCGGAACCTGGATCTCGCGGCCGTTGACGTTGACGGGCACGAGATCGGCCGGCGTAGCCTTCCACTGCGAGCGTCGCGACCGCGTATTGGATCGGGACATCTTGCGCTTGGGGACAGCCATCGTGTTTTCCTTCGAGGTCGACTTGGCGATGCCAACGGTCTTGGCCACATGCCAGGTTGCCAAGGCGCGGCGGACCGGTCACCCTGACCGAAACACTTTATCAGGGCGGCCGCGCCGTACCCAATTCGGTGCGGCTCCTCGTTGCGGCGATAGCCTCACGCGGTGACCATTCGCGAGCGTGTAGGCGATGCGGTGCGTGACTTGGCGCCGGTCTACTTCGCGGTGGTGATGGCCAGCGGGGCGATTTCGATCGCCGCACACGAGGCGGGCATCGCGTACGTCTCGGATGCGTTGTACGTCATCGCCGCGGCGGCGTACGCCGTGCTGCTCGTGATGACGGTGTTGCGTGTCGTCGCGTACCCCGGCCAGGTGCTTGCCGACGCTCGCAACCCGCGTCGCTCGTTCGGCTTCTTCACCCTGGTTGCGGGGTCCTGTGTACTGGCGGACCGGTTCGTCGTCGCCGGCCTGGACGCGCTCGCGTACGTGCTCCTCATCGCTTCGGGCGCGGTGTGGCTCGTGCTGGGATATCTGTTGCCCTGGCTCGCGCTCGCCCGGCGCGACGAGCACTCTGCGCACGAACAGGCGGACGGGTCGTGGTTCATCTGGGCGGTCGCATCCCAGGCGGTCGCGGTGCTGGCGGCAACACTCGAGCCTTCGGCCGGCGCGAGTCAGCATGCGCTCGCGTTCCTCGGGTTCGTCGCCTGGGCGGTCGGTTGCTTTCTGTACGTCTGTGCCGTCGTCCTCGTGGGCCTGCGGCTGGTCTTGTACGACGTATCGCCGGAGGATCTCTCGCCGTCGTACTGGGTGGCAATGGGAGCGGCGTCGATCACCGTGCTCGCCGGGGTACGCGTCGCGGACATGCGTACGGACGTGATCGTCAGCGTGGTGCACGATCTGGCGACGGGTGTGTCGATGATGTTCTGGGCGTTCGCTACCTGGCTGTTTCCGGCCCTGGTTGCGGCGGGCTGGTGGCGGCACCGTGTGCACAGTGTTCCGCTCTCGTACGAGCCCGGCCTCTGGAGCATGGTCTTTCCCCTTGGCATGTACTCCCTCGCTAGCTTGTCGCTCGGCGACGGTGCGGGGTTGGACTGGATCGCCGCGATCGGGCGCGGCGAACTGTGGTTCGCGCTCGTGGTGTGGGCGCTCGTCGCGCTCGCAATGGCACGGCACCTGTTCGCGCGCCGAAACGCGCCATGAGCCGACCGCGATGTGCCGGTACGGCGGCGCTCAGCCGGCGATAGCGGCGCGACCGGCCTCGAGCCGGGCGACGGGTACGCGGAACGGTGAGCAGGACACGTAGTCGAGCCCGACTTCGTGGAAGAAGTGCACCGACAGCGGGTCGCCGCCGTGCTCGCCGCACACACCGAGCTTGAGGTCGGGCTTCGTCGCACGGCCCTCCTCGGCCGCGATGCGGACGAGTCGCCCGACGCCGTCGCCGTCTATCGACTCGAAGGGAGACACGGTGAAAACGCCTTGCTCGAGGTACGCCGCGAAGAACGCCGCCTCCACGTCGTCGCGGGAGAATCCCCAGGCCGTCTGGGTGAGGTCGTTCGTACCGAACGAGAAGAAGTCGGCCTCGTCGGCGATCCGGAACGACGTGAGCGCGGCCCGCGGCAGCTCGATCATGGTGCCGATCGGGATGTCGAGCTCGACGCCCTCAGTCTGTGCGACCTCGGCGACCACGTGGCCGACCTGCTGACGTATCAGGTGCAGCTCCATCACCGATCCGACGAGCGGGATCATGATCTCTGCGCGCGGTGTGCCGCCGGCCTTGATCCGAGCGGCCGACGCCTCGGCGACGGCGCGTACCTGCATGCCGAACAGGCCGGGTACGACGATGCCGAGGCGTACGCCGCGCAGACCAAGCATCGGGTTGGACTCGTGCAGACGCTCGATCGCCTCCAGCAGCCGGATGTCGTCGGGGTCGGGCTCGCCGCGCTCGCGCGCGACCGCCACCTTGACCGACAGCTCCGTGCGGTCGGGAAGGAACTCGTGGAGCGGCGGGTCGATCAACCGGATCGTGACGGGATCGCCGTCCATGGACGCCAGGAGATGTTCGAAGTCCGTGCGCTGCAACGGAAGGAGCGTGTCGAGTGCGGACTTCAGCTCTTGCGGTGTGTTCGCCAGGATCACGCGCTCGATCAGCGGGCGTCGTTCGCCGAGGAACATGTGCTCGGTGCGGCACAGGCCGACGCCTTGCGCGCCGAGGGTACGCGCACGTCCGGCGTCGTCGGCGGTGTCGGCGTTGGCGCGTACCCGCAGCCGACGTACCTCGTCGGCGTGCCGCAGCAGCCGGTCGACGGCGGGCACGAGCGCGTCGTCGGAGCCGGACTCAGACTGTGCGGCCGCGACCCCGTCGGTGAGATAACGCATCACGGGGCTGGGCACGACGGGCACCTCGCCGGCGAACACCTCGCCGGTCGTACCGTCGATGCTGATCGACTGGCCCTCCTCGACGACGACATCGCCGCACACGATGCGCGAGTTGGCGGCGTCGACCTCGACGGCCTCGGCGCCGACGACACAAGTGCGGCCCATACCGCGCGCGACGACTGCGGCGTGTGACGTCTTGCCGCCGCGGCTGGTGAGAATGCCCGCGGCCGCGATCATGCCCTCGAGGTCGTCCGGGTTGGTCTCCTTGCGTACGAGGACCACCGGTCCGGACTTCGCCTGCTCGACCGCGCGCTGGGGATCGAGTACGACCGTACCGACGGCGGCGCCGGGGGAGGCGCCCATCGCAGTCGTCAGCAGCGTGCGTTCGGCGACCGGGTCGAACTGGGAGAACATCAGCTGGGCGAGCTGGTCGCCGGTGACGCGCGACAGAGCTTCGTCCATCGTGATGACGTTCTCGTCGACGAGCTGCGTCGCGATCCGGAACGCCGCGGGAGCCGTCCGCTTGCCGACGCGGGTCTGCAACATCCACAACTTGCCGCGCTCGACGGTGAACTCGATATCGCACAGATCGCGATAGTGCGCTTCGAGCAGCCGGATCACTCGCTGCAGCTCGTCGTACGAAGCGGGGTCGAGCTCGCGCATCTCGTCAAGCGACAAGGTGTTGCGGATGCCCGCCACGACGTCCTCGCCTTGCGCGTCGGGGAGGTAGTCGCCGTACGCGCCGGCCGCACCGGTGGCCGGATCGCGGGTGAAGGCGACGCCTGTGCCGCTGTCGGCGCCGAGGTTGCCGAAGACCATCGTGCACACGTTGACGGCGGTGCCGAGTGCGTCGGGAATCCGCTCGCGGCGGCGATAGACCCGCGCTCGCGGGGTGTTCCACGATGCGAAGACGGCCTCGATGCAGGCGGTCAGCTGGTCGGTCGGGTTCTGCGGGAACGCCGCACCGGACTCGGTTGCGATGATCTGTTTGTACGTGTCCACGAGCGTGCGCATGTCGTCGGCGTCGAGGTCGACGTCGGCGGAGACGCCCCGCGCGGACTTGCGCTCCTCCAAGGCATCGGAGAATGCGGCGCCGTCGATGTCGAGCACCGTGCGACCGAACATCTGCAACAGGCGCCGGTACGAGTCGTACGCGAACCGATCGTTGCCGCTCGCCTCCGCGAGCCCGAGCACGGATTCGTCGTTGAGGCCGACGTTGAGGACCGTCTCCATCATTCCGGGCATCGAGAACTTCGCACCCGAGCGCACGCTGACCAACAGCGGGTCGCGACGGTCGCCGAGGCGTTTGCCGAGGCGGTTCTCGAGTCGCAGCATCGCGCTGCGTACCTGCACCGGAAGCTCCGGCGGCACGTGACCGCGCTCCAGGAACGCACGGCACGCCTCGGTGGTGATCGTGAACCCCGGTGGCACCGGCAAACCCATTCGCGTCATCTCGGCGAGGTTGGCGCCCTTGCCGCCGAGAAGGTCCTTCTGGTCCTTGTCGCCCGTCTCGAACGGCTGGACGTACTCGGTCATCGGCTGCTCCTGCGGAATCGGGGATTCTCGGAGCATAGGGCACCGCGTCCGCGCCGCGCCGGGCGATCTGTCGGCGCGAAGCAGTCGACCCGAGCACCCCCGTCGGTGCTCGGGCCGACTCACGCACGGCCTACTCGTACGCGGCGCGCACGAAACCGATGCAGAACGTCAGATCGCCCAAGTGGTTGGCATTGACCGACCACGCGTTCATCTCTGTCGCGGTGGGCCAGATTCCGGCGGAGAACAGTTGATCGCCCTCCAGTTGGTCGTTACCGCTGATGTTGAAGGAGTTGCTGGTGCTCCCGAGGCCGTTGGTCGTGACCGTGCCTCGTCCGAATTCGGCCGGACCGGGATCGCGTTTCCAGAAGTGGTTGGACCAGGTCCAGTTGCCGTCTGAGTCGCCCCAAAGGGTCATCTCCGAGCAGTCCAGCGCAACCGTCGCCTCGCCCTCGTCTGCGCCCCCTCCGGTCGTGGGCGCCTGCGCAGGCTGGAGGTCGGAGCGTTGGAGTCCGGCGGCCTTCAGCGCCTGCAGTGGCTCGAGTTTTCGCCCGGACTCCCACTGTTTGCGCAGTTCGGCTGCCTGCTCAGGCGTCAGCTCGGTGGCCATTGTCTTTGCGCGGACGTCAGGTGTCTTACCCGGGTCGTCGGCAGTTGCGCTGCCCGCGGTGGCGCCGGCCGAGGCGCACGCCAGGACCGCGACAGCCGTGATCCGTGCTCCGGTCGAACGGAGTGTGTTCAGGTTCATGGTGGTTCCCCCATCGTTTGTCGGACGCCGTCACCGTCGCGTGCGGTGATATACGCACGGTTACGTTGCGATTACAGGCCCGAAAGTGGCGGCGGCACCGACTTGACCTGAACATAACTTCAGCTTCTAGGTTGCATCGAGAAAGGTTCGACAACGAGGGGAAAGAGGTCTGATGCAAGCGATCAGGGTGCATGAGTTCGGTGGTCCGGCGGTATTGATTCCTGAGGACGTTCCGGAGCCCGTTGCGGGGCGCGGTGAGGTCGTCGTGCGAATGGTCGCGAGCAACGTGGGCTACCTCGACACCTTGCTCCGCAGCGGCTGGGGTGGTGAGTTCTTCCCGATCGAGCTCCCGTACGTGCCTGGTGGGGGCGGCGCTGGTCGCGTACTCCACGTCGGGCCAGACGTGGACCCCGACTGGTTGGGGCGCCGGGTGGTCGCCCGCGTCTCCGGCGGGTACGCCGAACACGCCGTTGCCAAGGCGGAGGAGCTTGTCGATGTGCCCGAGCAAGTCCCGTGGCCCGAGGCGGCGGCGCTGGTCCATGACGGGGTCACCGCTCTCGGCCTCGTACTCGAGGGCAAGATCGTGGCCGGCGAATGGGTACTCGTCGCTGCCGCTACAGGTGGTGCCGGATCGTTGGTTGTCCAGCTCGCGCGTGCCGCGGGTGCACGGGTGATTGCGGCGGCCAGGGGAGCGCAGAAGCTCGCTCTGGCAGGCGAGCTGGGCGCCGAGGTGACGGTCGACTACTCGCTGCCCGGCTGGACCGACGACGTACGCAAGGCGGCCGGGGGCGACGGTGTCGCACTTGCCTTCGACGGTGCTGGCGGCGAGCTCGGCCGGGCGGCCTTCGACACCGTTGCCGATGGCGGGCGGTTCATCACGTACGGGAGCTCCAACGGCGACCTCGTCCAGATCGACGAGGAGGAGGCCACGCGCCGCGGGGTTCGCGCCGTCAGTTTGCTGGAGGCCGGCTCACCGGGGCTGGCGGTGATGCGGGCACGTCTCGCGGAGGCGCTCGAGTCGGTGGCGCAGGGGAGCCTCCGCCCGGTCATCGGGGCGAGTTTCCCGCTCGAGCGGGCCGCGGACGCGCACGCGTCGCTCGAGCAGCGCAAGACGATCGGCAAGTCCCTGCTGCTCGTGTGACCTGGGCTCGGCGGTCGGTTTGGCGGCGCCGGCGAGGCGTTCCGGCGCGTTACAGCGGCGGAATCTCCGGTGGCGTTGCCGCCGGGGTCGTTTCCAGATCACGGAGTACGAGCGACAGCGCGCGCTCCAACTGTGGGTCGTTGCCGGCGACGCGGTCGTGCGGCGCCATCACGACCTCGATATCGGGGTCGACACCGTGGTTCTCGACTCCCCAGCCGAAGTCCTCGAACCAGAACGAGTAGCGCGGCTGCGTCACGCTGGTGCCGTCGACGAGGCTGTATCGGCCGTCGATGCCGACCACGCCACCCCAGGTACGGGTGCCGACGACCGGGCCGAGACCCAGCGACCGGATCGCGGCGGTGACGATGTCGCCGTCGGAGCCTGCGTACATGTCGGTCACGGTGACCATCGGTCCGCGGCGCGCATCGGCGGGGTACGACGTAGGGCCGACTCCGCGGGCGAGGTCCCAGCCGATGATCCGGCGGGCGAGCTTCTCGACGACCAGCTGCGAGGTGTGACCACCGCGGTTGCCGCGTACGTCGACGATCAGCCCCTCGAGTGCGAACTCGGTACGCAGGTCGCGGTGCAACTCCGCCCAGCCCTCGGACACCATGTCTGGCACATGTACGTAGCCGATCCGGCCGTCGCTGTTGTCGTGCACCCACCGACGCCGACCGGCGACCCAGTCCTGATAGCGCAACGGGAACTCGTCGGCGAGCGGTACGACGACGACGTTGCGGGTGTCGCCGTCGCGCCGTGCGATGGTCAGCTCGACAGGCTTGCCCGCGGAGCCGGCGAGACGTGCAGCGGGACCGGTCTGCGAGTCGACGGGACGCCCGTCGACGGCGATGATCGCATCGCCCGCAGTGACAGCGACCCCGGGCGCCGTCAGAGGCGAGCGTGCGGCACGTCGCGACGACTCACCCGGCACGATCCGGCCGGACACCCACCCGCGTACCCAGGTGCCGGCTTGACCCCAGAAGGTGAGCCGAGTGCTCGGCCCGCCGTCGACGGGCGCCACGTACACCTCCTTGGCACCGCCGCGCGTCGCAGTCCAGGCGATACGGGTGCCGTCGGGTGAGATACGCGGCGACTGCGCGGGCGTGTGGTCGGAGCTGACGCGGTACGCGCGCCCGCCGTCGTGCCGGTGGTGGTTGCTTACCAAGTAGACATGGTGACACCCCGCTTTGCATGGCAGATTCTCCATGCAAAGCGGGAGGTTGCCGTGCTCGCTGGTACGCCCGTGGCCACCGTGACAGGAGGTCAGTGAGTCAGCGCCCGCGCTTGCGTGCCTGCTTCGCTTCCCGGTCCAGCGCCCACGCATCCGCCACCGGACCCAGGTGGGCGAGCTTGTCCGGGCTGGCGACGCTGCGGATCGCCTGGATCTGCCCATCGAGCACATCGAGCGCCAGCGTGGCGAGTACCTTGTCGTCGCGATCGCGAACGATGGCGCCGGGCTGGCCGTTCACCTCGCGCTGGTCCATTCGTACGTCGAGCGTTGCGAGCACCGGGATGTTCAATGCGAGCACCCGCGCAACGTTGTCGGCTCCGACCACTGCGTTCGCGAACACGGGGGCCTTGCCTCCGCCGTCACCGACCATCTGGACGTCGGCGGCAAGGAGATCCTTAAGGGCACTGACATCGCCGTCGCGGATCGCGTCGAAGAAGCGGGCCGCGAGCGCCTCGCGTTCGCGCCTGTCGGCCTCGAACCGTGGTCGACCGTCGTCCATGTGCCGTCGTGCCCGGACCGCCAGTTGCCGCGCGGCCGCCTCGGAGCGTCCGACGGCAGCCGCGATCGCCGCGAAATCGAACCCGAACACGTCGCGAAGCACGAACACCGCGCGCTCCAGCGGGCTGAGGCGCTCCAGCAGCAACAGCGCGGCCATCGACAGCGAATCGGCCAGCTCGGCCGAGCGGTGCGGATCGTCATAGCTGTCGGTGAGGACGGGTTCGGGAAACCAGGGCCCGACGTACGCTTCGCGGCGTACGCGGGCAGATTTGAGTACGTCGATCGAGATCCGGGTCACGACCGCCGACAGGTACGCCTTGGCCGATGCGGGCTTCGCTCCGGCCGCCTCGTAGCGCAACCAGGTCTCCTGCACGGCGTCCTCGGCCTCGGCGACGCTGCCGAGGATGCGGTACGCGATGGCGAACAACAGCGGCCGCAGCTGCTCGAACTCGTCGATCCGGTGGTCGTCGCTCACGAGATCTCGACCTCGAATCCCTGCCGCCAGGACGGGTATTGCGGTTCCCACCCGAGCTCGCGTTTGGCCTTGGCGTTGGAGAACGCGCGGCCCTCGGTCATCATGCTCACCATCATCTCGCCTGCGAGCGGTCGCGCCAGCCAAGCCGGTATCCGCAATGGAGGCTTCGCTCCGGCACATCGCGCGAGGTGCGGCAGCCAAGCGCTTACCGGCGCAGGCTCGTCATCCACGATATTGAAGACTCCGGTCGCCTTCTGCTCCACCGCGAGGACGGTCGCCCGAGCGGCGTCGTCGACGTGGACCCAGGAGAAGTACCCGGTGCCACCGCCGACGATCGGCACCAGCCGTTTGCGTACGAAGCGCACCTGATCGTCATGAGACCCCGCCCCGTAGAACCCGCCGTAACGCAGTACGGCGCCGCCGGCGCGGACGACCACGTCCTCGAGATGGCGGATCGCCGCCGTACCTTCGGTCTCCTCGAGCGGATCGTCTTCGGTCTTCACCCATCCGCCCTCGTGCGCGCCGTTCATGCTCGCGTGCCCCTGCGCGACGACGTGGGAGACGCCGGTTGCCTCGGCCGCCGCGAGTAGATGGTCGATCCCGTCGGTGCGGAGACGGTTCGTCGGTGCGAAGAAGCGATCGGCCTTGCGCGGGTTCGCACTGCCGGCGTGTGCCTGTGACAGCCCCGTCATCTGGCTCACGATCACGTCGGGTGCGGCGGCAGCGACCGCCTCGCCGACCGCAGCCGCGTCCAGGCCGTCCATCACCACAGCCCGTGCGCCGAGGTCGCTCAACAGCCGGAGCTTGTCGGTTGTCGTCGTTGTCGCGGTGACGTCGTGGTCGCGGGCCACCAACTGCGCCACGAGCGGCCGCCCGATCACGCCGGTTCCGCCCGCTACGAAGACTCGCATCCTGATCACTCCTCGGCTTCGGAATCTGCCTCCACCACCCGAGACGAGTTGGCGACGTACCGAGTGACATGTCCGACGTAGGTCACCTGCGCCGCGCCTCCGCCGATACCGACGGCGAATCCCCGATGCTGGGGTTGCCGGGACCGCGTTGTCAGGGCCGGTCGCTACGGTCGCGGAGGAGGTGGAGCCATGAAGTTCATCGCAAGCGCCGACTGGCAGCTCGGCATGGCTGCTGCCTTTCTCGACGACGAAGCGCGGCCCCGCTACACCCAGGCGCGTTTCGATGCGATCGCCGCCATCATGACGCTCGCCGAGGCACGCGATGCGTCGTTCGTCGTGGTCGCGGGCGATGTGTTCGAGTCCAACCACCTCGATCGTTCCGTCCTCGCGCGGGCGTTCGAAGCGCTGCGTACGACCGACGTGCCGGTGTATCTGCTGCCCGGCAATCACGACCCGCTCGACGCCAGCTCGATTTACAGCTCGCGGCAGTTCCGCAGTGGGTGCCCGGCCCATGTCCACGTACTCGACTCGACCGAGCCGATGCCCGTCGACGGTGCTGACGTTGAGCTGGTCGGCGTCCCGTGGTTCACCAAACGCCCCCTGACCGATCTGGTCGCTGCCGCACTGGCGACGCTCGAGCCAGCAGGTACCCGACGAGTGCTCGTCGGCCACGGCCGCGTCGGCGCGCTGAACCCCGATCGCCATGACCCGGCGGTCGTCGATGAGACCGCGCTGCGGTCAGCGGTCGACGACGGCCGCATCTCGTTCGCCGTGCTCGGCGATCGCCACGCCACGTACGCCGTGAGCGATGCGATCTGGTACCCCGGCACCCCCGAGGTCACGGCGCGCCGCGAGGTAGACCCCGGCAACGTGCTGGTCGTCGACCTCGACGAGTCGGGCCCGAGTGTCGAGACGGTCACCGTCGGCGGGTGGACGTTCGCGGAGCACGCCGCCGAGCTCACCCACGACGCCGACGTCGATGCGCTCCAGCGCACTCTCGACGAGCGTACCGACAAGCACCGCACGGCGATCTGGCTCCGCCTCACCGGCAGCTTGTCCGTGGCCGGGCAGGCGCGGCTCGACGATGTGCTCGAGCGCGCCGGTGACGTGTACGCCCACGTCGCAGTCGTCGGCGGGCCCGGAGACCTGGTCGTCGTACCCGATGACCACGACTTCTCCGACCTGGCGCTCGTCGGTGCGTCGCGCTCGGCCGTCGACGACCTCGTCCGGCAGGCGAATGCCGACGGGCGAGACGCGCGTACCGCCCAGGATGCGCTCGGTCTGCTCTATCGACTCACCCGGAGCGACCGATGAGGATCCACCGCATCTCGCTCGAGCACTTCCGCGGCGTCGACTCCACCACGGTTGAGCTCGCCGACGGCGTGACGATCGTCGAGGGTCCCAACGAGGCGGGCAAGTCCACGATCGCCGAGGCGATCTCGCTGTTGTTCGACCACCGCGACTCCTCGCGCCGCCAAGAGGTACGCGCGGTGCACCAGGTCGGCGCCGATGTGGGTCCGTACGTCGAGGTCGAGCTCACGGTCGGCGACTACGAGGTGACGTACGCGAAACGCTTCCTGCGCCGTCCGTCGACCTCGCTGCACATCACTGCGCCGACGCCCGAGCAGCTCACCGGACGCGAAGCACATGAGCGGATGAGCACCATCCTGAAGGAGACGCTCGACGACGCCCTGTGGTCCGCGATGCGTGTCGCACAGGGTTCGTCGCTCGACCAGGCCGATCTCGCCGATGTGGGTGTGCTGCGTGCGGCGCTCGACGACGGGTCGTCCGACGGCGCCGCGGGCGAGTCCGATCAGGATCTCCTACGGCGCGTTGCCTCGGAATACACCCGGTACTTCACCCCCAACACCGGGCAGCCGACCGGTGAGCTCAGCGCGGCGGTCGACGCATATGAGTCGGCGCGCAGCGAGTATGACCGGCTGAGCGAGGAGCTCGAGTCGGTCGACGCGCACGTGCGCAGGTATGCCGCGATCGATGCCGAGGTCGACCGCCTTGGCGAGGAGGAGTCCGAGCACGCGGCCCGCCTCGCCGATGCGAGACGGCGCGAGCGGGGGCTCGGTGAGCTGCGCGCTTCCCATGAACACGCGGTCGCTGCCGTCGAGGCCGCGTCGATCCGGCTGCGCGATGCCGGCACCGCGGTCGGCGTCCGTTCTCAGCTCGTCTCCGAGCTGGGGGAGCGCCGCACCACCCTGACCGGGCTTGAAACGGAGGTGGCAGCGCGGCGTGACGACGTCACCGCGCTCGACCGCGAGGCCGACGAGGCCGCCGTACGCGCCCGCGAAGCTCGCGCAGAAGTACGCGAGCGCGAGGAGGCCTACCGGGCGGCGACCGATGCGGCGCACACGATCCGGCTCGGCCGTGAGGCGGCTGACCTGGAAGAACGCGTCGAGCGGGCCTCGCAGGCCCGTGCCGACGCCGTGACCGCCGAGTCGGTGCTGGCCGCAGTCCGCGTCGACGACGCGGGGCTCGAAGAAGTGGTCGAGCTCGAAGCGGCCGTACGTACCGCGACCGAGCTTCGCCGGCTCGGCGCATCGGTCCTCGACGTAGAGACGCTCGGCGACGCCGAGGTGCGCATCGACGGGGGCGACCCCGACGCGGATGGTCGTCGCGCCGTCGTCGCGCCGACGACCGTCGAGGTTCCCGGCGTCGTTCGGGTGACCGTCCGACCGGGCCGCGCCGACGACGAGCAGGCGGCCGAGGTCGAACGCGCCGAGGCGGCACTCGCCGCGGCTCTCGATGACGCCGGCGTCGCCGACGTACGCGCGGCTCGTGACGCGGTCGCTTCGGCTCGCGAAGCGCGGGCTGCGAGCGAGCTCGCCCGTGCCCGGATGCGCGACGCCCTCGGTGACGTCGATGACCTCGAGTCGCTCGCCGCAACCGCCGCTGCTACCCGCGAACGCCATACGGAGCTGAGCTCGCGTCACGACGGCGATATGCCGGAGTCGATCGCTGCGGCCGACGACCTTGCGACCATTGCGAGACACGCGTACGACGATGTATCGCGGGTCGTCGACGAGCTCGACGGGGTAGTCCGCGAACGCCAGTCCGCGCTCTCGTCCGCGCGGGAGGCATTGGCGAAATGCGAGCAACAGCATGAGGGCGAGTCCGTTGAGGCCGAACGCGTATCCGAGCGGCTGAGCACTGCCCGCGCCGAAACGAGTGACGACGAGCTGGACGAAGCCGTCGCCGATGCACGCACGGCTCTCGATGAGGCCGTCCACGAACGCGATCGGGCTGACGCCGCGCTCGCCGCGGCCGAACCCGACGTACTCGCCGAGCGTCTGGCCAACGCCGAGGCAGTCGGCGAGCGGCTGGCGCGCGCTCGCCGTGAGCTGGAGGATGAGAAGCAGCAGATCACCGGCAAGCTCGACGGGTTCGCATCTCGCGGACTGCACGATCAGCACGAGGCCGCCGCTGCGGCGCTCGAGCACGCAGAGAGCGAGCTCGCCCGCATCGAACGCCGCGCCGATGCGGCCAGATTGCTCTACGACACGCTTCGCGAGCATCGAGACACCGCGCGACGCCGGTACATCGCTCCGTACCGCGCCGCGATCGAAGGTCTCGGCCGGGTTGTGTTCGGTCCGGACCTCTCCGTCGAGATCACCGACGAGCTCACCATCGCGGCCCGCACGCTTGCCGGGCGTACGGTCTCCTTCGGCTCACTGTCCGGCGGCGCGCGGGAGCAGCTCGCGATCATCGGGCGACTCGCAGTCGCATCGCTGGTGGATCCCGCAGACGGGGCGCCACTGATTCTCGACGATGCTCTCGGCCACGCCGATCCCGAGCGACTCGAGCGGATTGCGGCGATCCTCAACCGTGCAGGAGAGCACCACCAGGTCATCGTGCTGACCTGCCACCCCGAACGCTTCCGCACGATGACGGCTGCGGCGACCGTGCGACTCGCCTCGGTGAGCCGCTGAGGGTCCTACCGCGCCGATGCGCCGTACGGCAGGCTTGGAGCGTGAGCCTGAACGACTACCGGTTCGTCAGCCGCTGGCGGGTCGACGCCGATCGCGACGCAGTCTTCGACGTCCTCGCCGACCTGCGTTCGTACCCGCACTGGTGGCGCGAGGTACGCGAGGTCGAACCCGTCGACGAGGAGAACGCCTCCGTCACCGCGAGGTCTCTGCTGCCGTACACCCTGAGGTTCACTCTCACCCGCCGCATCGAGGACCGTGCCGCCGGGGTGCTGCAGGTGGACATGGGCGGCGACCTCGACGGTTGGGCCAGGCTCACGCTGCAACCGGGACACACCGGCTGCGGGCTGCTGTACGAGCAGCGGGTCACGGTCGGCCGCCGACTGCTTCGTTTGGCTGCGCCGTTCGCTCGCCCGGCGCTGCGCTGGAACCACGCGGTGATGATGCGATCGGGCGAACGCGGCCTTGCTGCGTATGTGTCTCGTCCGGCGGTGCAGTGAGGTTCGCAGGCGTCGACATCGGTACGAGCGGACTGAAGCTCGCGGTGCTCGACGAGACGGGAGCGGTGGTCGCGGAGCGGGCTGCTGCGTACCGCACCCTCGAGTCGCGACCGGGGTGGTGCGAGATCGACCCGTACGAATGGCTGCGTTCCTTCGACTCGGTCGCCGCTGATGTGCACGGCGCGACGGCGATCGGCTGCACCGGCCAGATGCACGGCGTGGTGCTGACCGGGCGTGACGGCGAACCCGTACGTCCCGCGATTCTGTGGCCGGACCGGCGCGCGAGCGACATCGTCGCGGAATGGGTACGCACGGACACCCTCGCCGATCTGGGCACGCCGCGCCTGCCCGGTTATGCCGCGGCCATCCTGGCGTGGCTGCACCTGCACGAGCCGACGACGGCGGCGAAGGTGGAGACCGTGTGGTTCGCCAAGGACTGGCTGCGCGCGCAGCTGACCGGCGATCGCACCGCCCGCACCGACCGATCGGATGCCGCGGGCTCCCTGCTGTGGGACCCGCGCACGCAAGACTGGTCCGACACCGCGGCCGAGACCGCCGGTATCGATCGACGTCGGCTGCCCGCTGTACGCCCGTCGGCCGAGGTCGTCGGGCACTGGGGTGGCGCATCGGTCGTCGTCGGCGCGGCCGATACGGCCGCGGCGCTCGTCGCGTACCGCGAGATCGACGATGGAGGGTCGAGCGCGGTCGCGTACGTCAACCTCGGCAGCGGTTGCCAGGTGCTGCGTGCCGACACCGACTGGCATCGACCGGTCGATACCGCAGAGGCGGTGTTCGCCGACGCGGGAGCCGGTTGGTACACGATGTATGCGTTCGACGCCCGCGCCATGCCGTCTCGTGGGACGCTGCTCGATGCGGTAAGTGATGCCGTGACGCGGCTGAACGTCGGCCGGGTTGTCGTCGGAGGAGGCAGGGCAAGTGATCCCGAGCTTCGCGCAGCGCTGGCGCGGAGGCTTGAGCTACCCCTCGCGTACGCTCCGTTACGGAGTCTTTCGGCATGTGGGGCAGCGATTCTTGCCGCACAGCCGATAGCACCTAGGATCGGTCTCCGACGCGGAACCGTCGAGGTGAGCCCGGACTGATCTGGAGGAGAAGCACGATGAGGCAGTACGTAGCCGCAACAGTCGTGCTCGCATGCGTCCTGTCCGGCTGCGCGTCGGCGCAGGACATCGCCACCGACGTGCCGAAGGGCGGAGACAACGGCAAGGGCAACCACGGCGGCAAGCGCGACAACGGCGGCAACACCGACGGCAAGAAGAAGCAGAAGAAGAACAAGAACAATAAGGGCAAGAAGAAGCCGCTCGAGGTGAAGCTGCGCAACGTCGTGGGATCGGTCAAACGCTTCTCCAGCCCGTCGAAGAACATCGGCTGCCAGATCACCGGCGACGGAGTTCGGTGCGATATCAACAAGCGGCGGTACAAGCCGCCGCGCAAACCCGCCTGTGACCTCGCCTTCGGCAACGCGCTCTCGGTCGGTGACGGCGAGCCGGACTTCGTCTGTGCCGGCGACACCGTGCTCGGCGCCAGCACGCAGCTCGGCTACGGCACGGCGACCCGCGTCGGTGACTACGGCTGCCAGAGCAGGCGCGACGGAATGCGCTGCTACAACCTGCGTACTGGGCGCGGATTCCTGCTGTCCCGCGAGCTGTACGAGTTCTACTGATCGGTAGTCAGCGGCGACACACCATCGTCGACGATCCGGTACCGAACGATCCTGGGTGCGAGAGACTTTCCGAGTGACGCTACGAACCCGGCTGCGACAGCTGACCGTCGTCGACATCGCGATGATCGTGCTCGCGCTGGTGTCGGTCGTTCTCCTGCTGTATGCGGACTACGGCAATGTCGACGACAAGACGTACGACCGCCTGCGGATCATCGACATCGCGATCTGCGCCGTGTTCGCGGTCGAGTTCATCTGGCGTTGGCGGCGAGAGGGGTGGCGCCGAAGCTTCTTCTGGCGCAACTGGTTCGAGATCCTCGGCATGATCCCGCTGTCGTACCCGGCGCTTCGGTCGTTCCGGCTGTTGCGGGTCGTTGTCATGGTGGCACGACTCGCTCGGCTCACCGACCGCGCCGCCGGTGCGCCGTTGAGTGACCGGATCCTGTCGAAGGTGCTGTCGCCCGTCGTCGAACAGATCAAACATCCGATCACGCTGGCCGTGCTCGAGGAGGTGAGCGAGGTCCTGCGCGCGGGGCAGTACAACCACAATGTCGCGCGGGCCTTGGAGGAGAACCGCGACGAGCTACGCGCGATGATCCTGGAGAAGATCAAGGAAGACCGTCGGATGGGGCGCCTGTCGATCCTGCCCTTCCACGACCGGGTGATCGAGGCGAGCACCGACACGTCGATGCGGGTCATCCTCGCCGTCCTCGAAGACGCGCGTACCGAGGAGCTGATCAACGACGTGCTGCGGGAGAACATCCTGCAGATCCGTCACGACGTACGCGAGCTCGGCGTCTCCGGTGCGGCTCGCGAGGCCGAGTCGAGAGAGATCTGAGCTCCGCCGCGGGTTGGAGACGGCCGGTCGTTACGCGTCGGTCGCCAGCACCAGCGGAAACACGGCCTCAGCGCCGGCAAGCCGCAACGTACGGGCGGCAACGGCGAGGGTCCAGCCGGTGACGACACGATCGTCGAGGAGCAACACGCGCCGGCCGATGACACCGGAAGGGTCCGACAGCGCGAACCGCTGCGCGACCGCGGCGAGTCGTTGTGCGGAGTTCGTCGCGCCTTGACCGGGCTCCGCGTGGCCGTCGATGCGTAGCCGGGCGACGACCGGCCAGCCCGTGTAGCGGGACATACCGTCGGCGAGGTGCTCGGTGAGGAGTGGTCGCGTGAGCGAGTCGACTCCGACAATGGCATCGGGACCGCCGCCGTCGGGCCACTCCCAGTCGTCGAGCACCGCGACGAGTGCATGTCGCAGCGGCACCGGGGCCTCGCGGTCGGGCGCGCCCGCCGCGAACAGATCGCGTACGTGCTGGCCCAGACCGAGATCGGTCATTCGGGCAACGGCCATGCCCTGCTCCGCCTGCTCGCCGGGTGGGATCTTGCCGCGCAGGTCGACTCCGAGGTTGGTCATCGCGCTGGGCCACATCCGCCGCGGCGCGATGGCGACGCCGGCCCTGCCGAGCCACTGGCGCGCGGCGTCCATCGCCTCGGTCGAGACCTCGGTCGGCAGCGCGAGAGCGTCGCAGTTATCGCACCGCCCGCATGGCTTGGCCTCCGGATCATCGAGCGCCGCACGGAGGAACTCCAGGCGGCACCGCTCGCTCGACTCGTACTCGAGCATCATTGCCTGCTCGCGTTCACGCGCCTGGGCAACGCGCTGGTAGCGCTCGGCGTCGTACGTCCACTGCTCGCCGGTCGACTCCCAGCCGCCACGTACGCGGCGCACCGCACCGTCGACGTCGAGCACCTTCAGGAGCATCTCGAGACGCGTCCGGCGAAGCGCAACCCGCGTCTCGAGTGTCGCAACGGAGATCGGACCGGCCGCATCGGCGAGCGCGTCGAGGGTCTCGTGCACCTGCTCGCCGGGCGGGAACGACAACGAACCGAAGTACGCCCACACGGCGCGGTCCTCCTGACCGGGCAGGAGGACGACGGTGGCGTTCTCAACGGCGCGGCCCGCGCGGCCGACCTGCTGGTAGTACGCGATCGGGCTCGGGGGTGCGCCGACATGGACGACGAAGCCGAGATCGGGTTTGTCGAAGCCCATGCCGAGGGCGGAGGTGGCGACGAGCGCCTTGACTCGGTTGTGCAGCAGGTCGTCTTCGGCGGCGAGGCGCTCGGCCTGCTCGGTCTGGCCGGAGTACGCGCGTACGTCGTGGCCGCGCTCACGCAGGAAAGCCGCGATGTCTTGGGTCGCGGCGACGGTGAGGCAGTAGATGATGCCCGAACCGTCGAGCTCGTCGAGGTGGTCGGCGAGCCAAGCCAAGCGACTTGCCTGGTCGGGCAGGCGTACGACGCCGAGGTGCAGCGACTCGCGGTCGAGGGTGCCGCGCAGCACGAGCACGTCGTCGAGCGTCGCCGTGCCGGTGACGGACAGCTGCTCGGCGACGTCGGCGGTCACGCGTTCGTTTGCAGTCGCGGTCGTGGCGAGCACCGGGATGCCCGCGGGTAGGTCGGCGAGCAGCGTGCGGATACGCCGGTAGTCGGGGCGGAAGTCGTGGCCCCAGTCGGAGATGCAGTGCGCCTCGTCGACGACGAGCAGGCCGGCGCTGCGGGCGAGGTCGGGCAGGACGTTATCGCGAAACGACGGGTTGTTGAGCCGCTCGGGGGAGACCAGCAGCACGTCGACCTCGCCGCGGGTGATCGCGTCGTAGGTCTCCTGCCAGGCCTCCGGGTTGGTGGAGTTGATCGTGACCGCACGGATGCCCGCTCGCTCGGCCGCGTCGATCTGGTTGCGCATCAGCGCGAGCAGCGGCGAGACGATGACGGTCGGGCCGGCGCCCTCGTTGCGACGCAGCGCGGTGGCGACGAAGTACACCGCCGACTTGCCCCACCCGGTGCGTTGGACGACGAGTGCCCGACGACGGCCGACGGCGAGCGCTTCGATGGCGGTCCACTGGTCGTCACGCAGCCGTGCATCGGGCGAACCGACCAACGCCTGCAGTACGGACTCCGCCCGCGCGCGTATATCGGCGGGGGAGTCGGCGGCGGGCGGGTGGCCGGACGGGTCAGTCATGCGAGTGACCGTACCCAAGGGTGCGGACAATCCGCCAAGCCCGCTGAGCCGGACGTACGAGCGTCGACACGCGCTCGTGTCGCATGGAGCGTCCCGCTCAGCGGGCAGGAGATCAGAGTTCGCCTGACTCCCGGCCGCCGGCCGCGACATTCGCGTACGGGTCGGCGACCTTGTTCTTCTTCTTCGCCTCGGCTCGTTCCGCGGGCCAGATCCGCTCCATCAGCAGCGCAAGCGGCGATGCGGTGAAGATCGAGGAGAAGATGCCGATGCCGAGACCGAGCAGCAACGCAATCGAGAAGTCGGTCAACGACGAACCGCCGAGGAACGCCAACGCGCCCAGGATGAACATCGCGCCGAGACCGGTGTTGATCGTACGCGGCAGCGTCTGCAGCAGCGCATCGCTGGTCACATCGGACAGAGTCCGGTCGGGCTCTTCTCGTCGTCGTTCTCGGATGCGGTCGAACACGACGATCGTGTCGTTGACCGATAGGCCGATGATAGACAGGATCGCGGCCAGGAACACGCCGTCGATGGGCTTGTCCAACCAGGCGAAGACACCGACCACGGCGATCACGTCGTGCACCATCGCGAGTACGGCCGACAGCGCCCACGTCCAGCGGAACCGGAACGCCAGATAGATCATCTGGGCTGCGACCGCGACACCGAACGCGATCAACGCCTTGTTGCGGAGCTCCTCGCCCAGCGTCGGCTCGATCGTCGTCGCGCTCTCCTGCACGACGTCCTCGCCGACGGACGCGACGGCCGCCTCGACCTCCTTCGCCTCGTCGTCGGAGATCTCGTCGGTACGAACGCTGATGTTGGGGATGTCCTGGTTGGCGTTGCCCGACTCCTGGACGACCGCCTGCGGGAAGCCGGCGTCGGCGACCGCTGCGCGTGCGTCGTCGACATCGATCTCCTGCGAGGTGGAGTACTCCAGCACGCGGCCGCCGGTGAACTCGACGCCGAGGTTCATCCCGCGCACGAGCATGCCGCCGATCGCGACGATGACGATCGCCGCAGAGACCGCCAGCCAGGTGGTACTGCGCTTCATCAGCCGCACGCCGCTGTTGTTCAGCCACTCGCGGATCTTTCCTTGGCCGGCGATGCCGGTGATCGACGGGTGGTTCTTCGCCCAGGCGCGGCGGACGAGCCAGTCGGTGAGGACCCGCGCGATCAGCAGCGCGGAGATCATCGAAGCGATGACACCGAGCGACAGCGTGACACCGAAGCCCTTCACCGGACCGGAGGCCAGGAAGAACAGCAGCGCGCCGGCCAGCAACGTCGTGACGTTGGAGTCGATGATCGCGCTCCACGCCTTGCGATAGCCCGTGTCGAGTGCCGGGCCGAGGCCCTCGCCTCGTCGCTTCTCGTACTCCTCACGCGCTCGTTCGAAGATCAGCACGTTCGCGTCGATCGCCATACCGATCGACAGCACGAAACCGGCGAGGCCCGGCAACGTCAGGGTTGCTCCGAGCATCACCAACATCGCGTACGAGATCGCGGCGTACGACGCCAGCGCGATGGTCGCCATCAGGCCGACGAGGCGGTACACGAACAGAATGAAGATGCCGGTGACGGCGATACCGATGATCGCCGCTTCGATGGAGGCGTCGATCGCCTCGTCGCCGAGGGTCGGGCCGACGACGCGCTCCTCGATCGGTTCGATCGGCACCGGCAGGGAACCGCCCTTGATCAGGGTTGCGAGATCGTCTGCCTCGGCGTTGGAGAAGTCGCCGGTGATCTGGGTGCTGCCTTGGTTCTGGACGCCGTCCTGCACCTCGGGTGAGGAGATAACCTCGCCGTCGAGCACGATCGCGATGCGGCGCTTCGGGTCACCGAGCTGGTTCTGCTGTGCGGCGGTGGTGATCTGCTCCCATTTGTCGCCGCCCTTGCCGCTGAAGTCGATCGCGACGACCCAGGCGTTCGTACCTTCTTGCTCCTGCTGGGCAGATGCGTCCTTGACGTCGTCGCCGGTGAGCGCGGCCGGGGCGAGCTTGATGATGTCGCCGCCCTCGGTCTTCATCACCGCGGGCTTATTCGGGTTGATCTGCTCGATTCCGGCCTCGTCGTCGGACTCCTTCGACGAGCCGTTGTCGCCGGAGTCCTCGCCGTCGGAGTTTTCGTCGGAGGTCGAGCCCTGGTCGGAGCCTTCGTCGGACCCGGAACCGTCCTTCGGCTCGTCGCCGTCCTCGGGCGCGACCCGATTGGCGCCGTCGTTCGCGGGCGACTGCTGGTCTTCCGGCAGCTTCTGTCCGGGGAGGTTCTCGTCGCCGTTGTTGCTGTCGTTGCCGCCTTGAACCTGTTCGTTCTGCTCGAACTGCTTGAGCTCCTGCTCGGTCGCCGACCCGGTGACCGTATGGAAGGTCAGCTGGGCGGTCGTGCCGATGACTTCCTTGGCCTGCTCGGGATCCTGCTCACCCGGCAGCTCGACGATGATGCGCTTCTCGCCGGAGCGGGTCAGCGTCGGCTCGGAGACGCCGAGCGCGTCGACGCGACCGCGCAGGATCTCCAGCGTTCGGTCGGTCGCCTCGGCGTCGGCGTCGACCGTTTCGGTGCTTTTCGTCTCGTACGTGAGCTGCGTGCCGCCGGACAGGTCGAGGCCAAGCGTGGCGGAGTTGGTGAGGGCGGTGTAAACCGCGATGACGACGATGAGCAACGCCGCGACGGCGCGCCAGATGGGCGCCTTTGAGCGTGAGGATGCCAAGGGACTACTCCGGAGGAGGGAGCGGCGGTGAGCCGCTCAGGGGGTCAGCGTGGGGTCGGAAGCGGCGTCAACGCGGCGGCGCGCGGCCCTGCGGAGTGGTGAGGTCGTACGAATGCCAAGGAGCCACGACCGGCTCGGCGACGGCCAGCGTATCGCTGGGTAGGTCGAGGTCCGGCTCATCGGCCGTGACGGCCAGCGGTGTCCACGGAACGGCGCGGTGCAGCGGTTGCTCGGAGCGATCGACGCCGACGCTGACCCGGGTCTTCGTCGGCTGATGGCCGACGATCTTCTCCGAGTCGACGGTGTGTGTGGTCACCGGTGCTGCCGACGCGGTGTTGGCGCTGGCGATGATTCCCGCCATCGACGCGATGACGAACGCAACGCCGGACAGCACGCTCACCACGGCCGACGGCATGCGTGAGCGCCGCGCTGTACGCGCGGTCACGGTGTCGGGGCGGGTGAGCACCGGGACAGTCTAGAGGAGAGGTCCGAACGCGTGGCGTACGGCACATGCCGGCCACCGACGGCTCACCCTCTCGTCACGAGGAAGCATCCGCACGGAAACGCTCGATTCCTAGCGTCGTCGGCCATGGTGACAAAAAGAGCAATGGTGATGGCGACCGTGGCCGGGGGAGTGGCGGCGTTGGTCCTGGGGATGCCAGGGGTCGGTACTGCCGACGATCCTGCGTCCTCGAAGGCTGCGGGCGGTGAACGAGCCGGAACGCTTCCGCTCGGTGACGACGATCTGGTCGAATCGCGAGACACTCGTTCGCTCGCTCCAGGCGTGACGCTGACCAGCATCGTGCGTGGTGATGAGCCCGCCGAGGAGGACGAGTACGAGACCACGACTCGCGGTCCGTGGCAGGTGCAGGTGCTGCGGATCAACCCGCGAAAGGCCGACGGGCGGTTGTTCGCGATCTACGGTGCGGATCTGGCGAAGACGGAAACGACCTCCGCACTCGCTGAGCAGTCCGGAGCGCTTGCGGCGATGAACGCGAGCTTCTTCACGTTCACGGCGTCCGAGGAGTACCCCGGCGATCCGGTCGGTACCGGGATCTACGACGGCACGCTGCTCAGCGAGCCCGTCCGAGAGAACCCGAACGCGCTCGCCGTGCTGGTCGACAGCCGGCGGGATCGGGTACGGATCGAGAAGCCGTCCTGGTCCCGTGTCGTCACCAACAAGCGGTCGGGCCACAGCGCCCAAGTCGAGTACCTGAACCATCCGCCGGTCGTACCCGAAGACTGCGCCGACCTCGACGACCAGCGGGAATGCACGACCGACGGCGACCTCTCGCTGTTCACTCCGCAGTTCCACGAGCGCACTCCGAGCGGTGCCGGGTTCGAGGCGGTTCTCGATGCCCGCGGGTGTGTCGTTCGTACTGCTCGAACGCGGGGCACGGCGCTCGAGCCGGATCAGACCGCCCTGCAGGCCACGGGCCGTGACGTACTTGCCCTCGAGCTCGCTGCCGGCAACGGCTGTGTCCGGCAACGCGAGGTCCTGACCGATGAGAGCGGTCGGCGGTTGCGGGTCGGTGAGGACACGTTTGGTGTCACGGGCAGGTACGAGCTCGTCCGCGACGGCGAGAACGTCGCGCCCGGCGTCAGCGACGACTTCACGAACCGGAACCCCCGCTCGGCGATCGGCACCACCCGCGGCGGGGAAATCGTGCTGTTCACCGTCGACGGCCGCCAGCCGGCGAGCGTCGGGTCGACCTTGCAGGAGACCGCAGAGGTCGCGAGGTCGCTCGGGCTGGTCCAGGCGGCGAACCTCGACGGGGGCGGCTCGACCACAATGGTGGCAGAGGGCGAGGTCGTGAACTCGGTCAGCGGCACGCAGGAGCGGTCGGTCGGCGACGCGCTGGTCTACACGAGGTAGGGATCGGGGATCCCGTGGCCGGCATCGCGAGTGATCGCGGTGTCGGCACGCTCTCGCTCCCTTGGTACGGTGCCCGCCCTTATCCGGACGGGCGCTGAGCGTCTGTATTTCCGAGGAGTTCGATGACAGACGTCACGATCGAGAAGGTCGTCGTAGCCGAGTCCGACGCCGGTCCGTACGCCCTGACGACCGGCCCGGACGGTGCGCTGTGGTTCACGCTCGTACACAGCTCCCAGGTCGGGCGGTTGGTGCCGGGCGAGCAGCCCGTACTGCACCAGGTCGGCGATGGCGCCGGGCCGACGATCGTGACGAACGGCCCGGACGGCGCTGTCTGGGTAACCGAGTACCACGGGCATCGACTCGCTCGCGTCGCCATAAACGGCGCGGTCGACGAGTTCGAGGTTCCGACGCAAGAGGCAGGTCCGTACGGGATCGCCGCCGGGCCGGATGACGCACTGTGGTTCACCGAGATCAACGCCGATCGCATCGGCCGGATCACGACCAGCGGCGCGGTGAGCGAATACGAGCTGCCCGTGGAGAAGGGCGCGTTCCCGTCGGCGATCGTTCGTGGCCCCGACGATGCTCTGTGGTTCACGATGAACCAGGCGAACGCGATCGGGCGCATCGACACAAGCGGAGCGGTCGATGTCCACCCGCTGCCGACCGACGGTGCTGCTCCGGTCGGCATCACGAGCGGATCCGATCGACTGTGGTTCGTGGAGATCGATGCCGGCCAGGTGGGTTCGATCGACCTCGCCGGTGAGATCACGGAGTACCCGTTGCCCGACCGAAGCGCGCGGCCGCATGCGCTCGTTGTCGCCTCCGACTCGGCGGTCTGGTTCACCGAATGGGGCGCCAACCGGATCGGCAGACTCGCGCCCGGCGGCGCGATCGAGTCGTACGACCTGTCGACGGCCGGCTCGGAGCCGCACGGCATCGCAATCGGCCCGGACGGCGCCGTTTGGGTGGCTCTCGAGACCGGTGCGCTCGCTCGAGTGACGGTCGGGTGACGACACCGGGCATTGACCCGCGCGGTGGGCCGACGACTCGCTAAGGTGCGGCCATGAGCCAATCGCCCTCGGGAGACGATCCAGTCGTACGCGCGCTCGATGAGCTCGTTCGGTCGGGGCAGATTCCGCCGGAGCGGGCCCGTGCCGCGTACGAAGGAAGCCTTGGCCGCAACACACCTCCGCCCGCGAGCGACCCGCCGACCGGCACGGTCGATCAGCCGGGCCGCCAGCTCGGACTCGAGAACGCCGCGATCGCCATCGGTGTCGGACTGCTCGGCGCCACGGTTGGCATCGCAGCGACCTTCTCGCGCGAGACGTCCGACCTCGACGTGTCGAACTTCCTGCTCGGCGTGATCGCGTCGCTCGCACTGCTCGGCGGTGCGGGCGCCGCGTACTTCTTCGTCAAGGACGACGTGCGTCGGCGCAACCTCGCCGCCTGGCCCGGCGCGATCGGCGCCGCCGGTGCAGGTGTGATGCTGGGTGTGCTGCTCGACGACGATCCGACGACCGGCTATCTCGCCGGTGCCGTCACCACGCTGCTCGCCGTGGTCGGGTACTACCTGGTCCGTCGCGGCGCGTACGTCGTGGTCGCGATCCTCGGCTTGCTGAGCATCTACGGCTCGCTGGTCGACGACATCGTCGACCTGGGCAGTTCCGAAGGCGACAGCACCGCGCTGTCGGTCTCGGCAGCCCTGATGGTCTTCGCGATCGGGGTCACGGCTGCCGGATGGCGGCTCCCGACGCGCGATCTCGGCGCCATCTTCGTCGGAGCCCTGACCGTGGTCGCGTACGCGGGCCTGCTGGTGGTGCTGACGGTCGTTGCGGCCTTCGAGCGATCGTTCGGACCTGCGACGTCAAGCGTTCTCGGTGCGGCGTCGGGTTCGTCGCGTGACGCCGACCGGTTCAACGACGACATCTCCTTGACACTGCTGTTCGCGGCGATCCTGGTTGTCGGCTGGGCGGCGTGCTCCGTGCTCACCGGGCACACGGGCTATCGCGTGCTGATGCTGGTGATGGTGTCGTCGGTCGTACCGCTCGCCGTCGTCGGCCTCGCGGTCGAACACCCATCGTGGTGGAGCCTCGGCGCGGGTGTCATCGGCGCCGTCATGCTCGGGGCCGTCGGCCTGCGCGCGCTCGGGCTCATCGGCGATTTCGGGCAACGCCCGCCTTCGCGCCCCAGCGGCGGAGGCCCGATCGACCTCGACCAGCCGCACTGAGGTCGTTTGTACGCCTTTGGTGCGACTACCCGACTGCCCGGTTCCGGCACGCTGTCGGCCCCGACTTCCTTTGGCTGGGTAAAAGACGCGGCGACGCGCGGAGGCGGCTCTTCGGTTCGGTTGCTCGGCGGCTTTCCCGGCACTTTGGGGTGGTTTCGGGGTAAGGTTGGGTGCTTCCCAAGGCGGGTTGTCACGGTCCACGGGACGTGTCCCTTGGGTCAGTGCGGTTTGCCGTGGGGCGTACGACTGCGGGCTGCGGTTTGCCTTGGTACCAAGGCAAACCGCACGACGGTTGGCGCGAGGCGGTACGACTGAGTGAACTCCTGCCACGGCAGCCACGTACGTACCGACGGGCACGGCAACCTGTCACTCTGCACGGTGTCCCTGCCGTGCACAGTGGAGTTTCACCATGTCTACTTGGTAAAGCACCACCACCGACCCCGCAAAAGCCGACCGGAACCCGTTAGCCGGCGGCGAACCTCACCCGATAGCTGCGGCTCCCGCGTCGCCGCGTCTTTTGCCGAGCCGTCCCAGTGGGGAAGGCCGACAGCGCCGAGAATCGGGCAGTCGGTTGGTCGTACCGAAGGAGCGGGAAAGCCGACAGCGACGAGGAGTAATGCGTCGGGTGGTCGCACTGAGCCGGATTCAAAGCCCTCCGCTGGGCCGCACGTTTCGGCCCGATTTCGGGCGATTCTGGGGCAGATACGTGCGGCCCAGGCGGGCTACGCGAGGGCTCCCATCGGATCCCAGGCCGGGAGTACGACCGGCTCGGAGTCCATCGCCTGCTGCAGCTGAGCGGGCAACGACGAGCGGCGTACGGCGATCTCGAAGACGTGCTCGCCGAACCAGTTGTCGTTCATGGTGTAGAAGCCCTTATCGGCGCGCTCGGTGCCCCAGCTGTTCTCGACCCGCCAGCGTCGCGGCTCACCGTCGACGAGGTCGACGCCGGTGAAGAGCATCGCGTGGGTCATCAGCGAGTCGTGGAACAGCAGCCGATCGGCCTTGTCCATTGTGCTGTCGCTTCGGTAGACCGCGTCGAAGTCGTAGAGCTCGGCGTCCCACATGCCGAGCTCGGGGTTACACATCTTCTCGGTGTCGCAGCCGAACCACACGGGCTCGCCGCCCACGATCGCGTCGACGGCGAGCGACTTCATCTGCTCTGCCTCGACGTTGAGGTACGTGACGGGCGGTCCTCCGACGACGTTGCCGAGATGCTCGACGGTGTACGTACGCCCGTACGTGCTCTTCGGCCGCGGATCGTGTACGACGCAGACGTACTCGTCCAGGGGGACCGTCACGTAGCGTTCGGCGAACTCCAGCGGAGTCATCTCGCCGTCGCGGTGGAAGCCCTTGTCCTTATCGGCCCACTGCCACAGGAACGACGCAGGGGGAGTGCCGAGATGGATGCTGAGCAGACGGTGGATCGCTGCGAGCGCTGACTCCTTGTGCGACTGCAGCGCATCGGCGTCGTCGCCCGCGGCGGCGCGGGTACGAAGATCGAGCGCTGCACGGCGCAGGACCGCAGAGATATCGCGGTTCATCGGGGCGGTCTTGCTGGACGACCAGGTCTCGGGCATCGCGACCTTCGGTACCAGGCCGTGCTTTCGTACGAGCGCGGTGAACATGTTCCACTGCCCACCGTCCTCGGCCGGGGTTTCGAGCAGATGCGCCACCGTGCGGTCGTCGACGTCACGGTCGGCGGTCGCGATGATCGACTCCAGCCAGTGGTTCGCCTTCTCGAACTTGTCCCAGAACAGCAGGTAGTTCTGGGAGAACTCGAAATCTTTCACGCCCAGCTTCCTCGCCGCACCTGCGCGCAGGAGGTTCGTACCGGCGAACAGCCAGCAGCGTCCGCTCTGCTTCTGGTCGGTGGCGTCCCAGTCGTCGAGCAGGTTCGAGACCGAGTGGTCGATGCTCGTCACGACCCGGCGGTCGAGCGCGATGTCGTTGACGGGGGTCTTCGTGACGGCGTTCTGCATCATCCGCAGCGTCGGGTCGGAGTCGAACTCCTTCCCGAGGCGGTCGAGCAGGTCGATGGACAACGCGCGAGTCATTGAGGTCCCCTCGTGAACGGTAAGACAGTACGAACAGCCTATGGGTTGCTACGTGAGGTCCGCGACCGCCGTCTCGATGGCGCGATGGAAGGTCGGGTACGCCCAGAGCGAGTGGGCCAGCGTAGCGACGGGAACCTCGCTGCGGACGGCGACGGCGAGGGCGCCGAGCACCTCGCCGCCCGACGGACCCGCGCTGGTCGCTCCGACGAGTACGTCGCGATCGGCATCCACGACGAGCTTGATGAATCCTTCGTTGCCGACCTTGTGCAAGAAGCCGCGGGTGCTCGCGGTCAGGTCGGTGTAGCCCGTATGTACGCGCACGCCCTGCTCACGCGCCTGCGACTCCGTGAGACCGACCGCGCCGATCTCGGGGTCGGTGAACGTGACGCGGGGGAGCGCGCGATAGTCGCCGTCGGGTCCTTCGTTGCCGAGGATACTGCGCACGGCGATTGCCGCCTGGTACATCGAAACGTGGGTGAACGCGCCCTTGCCGGTGATGTCGCCGATCGCCCACAGCCCATCGGACACACGCTGTTGCGCGTCGGTATCGATCGAGCGCGCCGACTCGTCGATGCCGAGTGTGTCGAGTCCGATGTCGCCGATGTTGGGCGTACGCCCGGATGCGACCAGGAGCCGCTGCGCGTAAACGACCTCGCCGCTGACGGTGACCGCGAACTCGTTCCCGTCGTGAGCGACCGCCGACACCGCGGCTCCGGTGCGTACGTCGATGCCCTCGCGCTCGAACACTGTCGCAAGCAGTGCGCTCGACTCCGGCTCCTCCGGCCCGAGGATCCGCGGTGCGGCCTCGAGAACTGTTACCTGCGTGCCGAAACGGGCGTACGCCTGAGCGAGCTCGAGCCCGATCGCGCCGCCGCCGATGACGATCAGCGACTCGGGGAGGTCATCGGACTCGAGGATGCCGTGGTTCGTCCAGTACGGCGTCTCGGCGAGCCCGTCGATCGGAGGCACAGCGGCCGAAGTGCCGGTGTTGAGCAGGATCCCGCGTCTCGCTGAGTACTCGGCATCGCCGACTCGTACGCGCCCGCGCCCGGTGATGACCGCCGTGCCGCGGACCAGGGTGGCGCCGCGACGGGCGAGACGCTCGGCAGCGACGGTGTCGTCCCAGTTGTCGGTCGCTTCGTCGCGGATGCGGCGTGCGGCGATCGCGAAATCGGCGCGGACGTCTGCAGTGCCGGCGAGCTCGGGAACGCGGCGAGCCTCGGCGAGGGCGTTCGCTGCGCGGATCAGCATCTTCGACGGGATGCAACCCCAGTAGGGACATTCGCCGCCCACCAGGCTGCGCTCGACGGCGACGACATCCAAACCTGCCTCCGCGAGCTTGCCCGCGGCATCCTCGCCACCTGGTCCGGTGCCGATCACAATGACATCGCACTCGGTTGGCACGCTCGTCCCCTCTCGACGTCTGTGCCTTGACGGTACGCGCACCGAACCTCGTACGCACGCGGCGACGTGGGGGAGAGCCCGGGTGCGTCGGGCCGGGAGCGCCTCACGGCGCGTGGCCGCTCGTAGCGGCTTCATTTTGGGACCCGGGGCTACCGCGGCCCGACGCAGGGACGAGCCTAACGCAACAGGCCAAGTCTTTCCTGTCGGGCGGCGTGCTGCAGGGCCTGCCCGGTTTCGACCAGCCGGGCCGCGCTCAGCGTCGAACTGGGCGGGTCGTCGGCGAGGTGCGCGCGTCCGACGCCGACGAGGCGGGCGAACGCTGCGGCGCGGTCGAGAGTGCTGGCCAGATCGGAGCCGACGACGCCGCGGATCAGCGTGTCGACGAGCTCAGCGACCTCATGCGGGCCAGGTGGGTCGACGACACCGGCGATGACCTCGTCGACGGGTGCGAACTGCTTACCAGCCGCGAACTCGCGCGCCGCCAGCTCGGGCTCGCGACGAACCCACGTACGGAGTACGTACAGCCGCCAGAGGCACCCGGGAAGTGAATCGTCGGGCGCACCGGCCCACAGCTCGGCAAGGGAGTCCAGACCCTCGTCATCGGCGAGATGGAGGACTCGGTCGACGATCACCTGATCGTCGGTGTCGCGTGCACCGCGCACGAGCAATGCAGCGACGCGTGCACCGGCTTCGAGGCGCTCGGCCGGGTCGGGCGCACCAGGCTGATCCTCGAACATCTCAGGACCGGGCATCGCCGGTCTGTCGAACTGGCTCACCGCACCAGCGTACGGTCAGTGCGCGTCGGGGAGAATGCGGCGGGCACCGGCGTACTCCCAGTAGTAGCGATGCTCTTTCAGTGGTACGTACTCCAACGGACTCTCCTCGGTGTCGGAGTTCGATGGCGCGTCGATGACGTACCCGTCGCCCGCGTACATGCCGACGTGGTGGATGCGGCTCTCGCCGAAGAACACGAGGTCGCCGGGGCGCAGGTCGTCCTCGGCGACGGGGGTGCCCGTCTCGAACTGAGGGCCGGCATCGCGCGGGATGCGTACGCCGTGCACCGCGTACACGGTGTGGGTGAAGCCGGAGCAGTCGAACCCGTACGCAGAGGTGCCGGCCCACAGGTACGGCAGGCCGAGGAACTCCTTGCCGGTGCGCACGAGGTCGTTACCGGACGGCGCGGGGATGTCGCTCTCGTCGTCATAGACCGCAACGTCGTCGGCGGGCAGCCAGCCAGGACCCTTGGGGGTTGCGACCCGGACCGAGTCGCCCACCCGGCGCAGCTTCGGGAGCCTGGTGTTCATCGAGAGGTCCATCATCGTCGCGCCACCGCGGCGCCCCTTCGTCAGGCGTGTCGAGGTCGACGTGACCATCGCGAACGGTCGCGAGTCGAGCGCGTCACCGTACTTTTCGGCTTGCCGGAGCTGCGCTGCCGGGACCCAGCCCGGGTAGCCGAGGTCGTTGCGCGGCGTCGGCTGACCGTGCACCGCCACCTTCACCCAGTCGCCGGACGTCTCCAGCACGCTGACTTCCGTGCCGAACAACGCCTGCGTTTCGAGGTCGCCGATCAGGTCGCGCCGCTCGGCGAGCGACATCGTGTCGATCCAACCGGAGATGTCGACCGGGTCGCCGGTCGCCTGCGCATCGAGCGGCCGGTCGCGACCGGGCTCGACCCACGCGGTCGCGACCGAGACGTCGACGTACGCGGTGTCACCCGGCTGCGGGAAGGCAGCGGGTGTTGACACCTCGTCCGGCGCGGACGTGGCCGCGCCTGTCATGGTGCCGGAGATGGTTACTGCCGCGAGGAAGACGGTTGCGGTACGAGTACGGATCGATGACAGACGCATGGCGGTACCTCCGTTCCGTACCATTTCGTACCAGAGCCCTTACCACAAGGGGTTTCCGGCGACAGTGGTCGAGTCCGCGCCGGGTCAGCGAGTGCGAGACGCCTCGTCGGTGCGAACCGGCGCCGGCTTCTTCGTACGCGCGCCGCGAAGGAACAGTGTCATCACCGGAATGAGGTACGCGAGCCATACTCCGACCTGTAGCCAGGTGGGGTTCGGCTGGAAGTTGACCGTGCCCTTGAGCAGGGTGCCGACCCAGCTGTCGGGCGGGATCGTCTCGCTGATGTCGAAGGCGAGGTTGTAGAGCCCGGGCAGGAAATCGGCCTCCTGCAGATCGTGGAAGCCGTACGCGAGTACGCCCGCGGCGACGACGATCAGCAGTGCTCCGGTGATCGTGAAGAAGCGAGACAGGTTGATCCGGAGCGCACCACGGTAGATCGCGTACCCGAGCAAGGTCGCCACGGCCAGGCCCAAGACGATGCCGAGCAGCGGTACGGCGGTACTCGATGACGACTGCGCGGCCGCCCAGAAGAACAGCGACGTCTCGACACCTTCGCGTCCGACGGCGAGAAATGCGACCGTGGTCAGCGCCAGAGGGCCGAGTTCGAGCGCCTGGTCGAGCTTGCCTTGCAGCTCGCCCTTGAGCCCGCGTGCGGCGCTGCGCATCCAGAACACCATCCAGGTCACGAATCCGACCGCGATGATCGACAGGCTGCCGCCGAGCAGCTCTTGCTGCTCGAACGTCATCGCACGCGAGGTGAACTGCAGAACCGCCCCGATGGTGAGCGCGAGCACGATGGCGATGCCGACGCCGAGCCAGATCGCCGGCAACTGGCCTCGACGACCGGTCTTGACGAGATATGCGACGAGGATGCTGACGATCAGGGCGGCCTCGAGTCCCTCGCGCAGACCGATCAGGAAGTTCGCCAGGAGCATGTGCTCTCCTCGCTCGGACGGTTAGGTGTGCCTAACCAACCTACAGACCGTCGAGGACTTCCGCGAGACCAGGGGCAGTCAGATCGACCTGCCACTGCCGCGCGCCGTGGGTGGTGAGCGCGGCCGCGACGTTGTCGGGTGAGACGGGATCGGGGGGTTCCCAGGCGAGTCGACGCACGCTGTCGGGTGCCAACAGGTTCTCGGCGGGCAGGTCGTGCTCCTCGGCGAGCTGCGTGATGACCTCGCGAGACGCGCCGAGTCGCGCGGCCGCGGCCGGGAACTTCTCGCTCCAGGCACGTGCCGGAGGCGGACCGTCGTACCTGGCCGCGACACCGGGTAGCTCCGAGTCGGGTAAGGCGAGGGCGGAGCCGACGGCGTCGACCCATTCGTCGAGATGTCTGCGGGCAGACCGGTTGCGCATCGCGGGCAGCGCCCGCAGCGCGGACCGATCGCGCGGTTGTGCCGAGGCCACGGCGACGATCGAGGAGTCCTGCAGCACGCGGCCGGGCGCGGTGTCGCGGGAGGCCGCGATCTGGTCACGGGCGTTCCACATCGCACGTACGATCGCGAGCTGGCGTCGCCCGCGCGCGCGGTGGATGCCGGAGGTGCGTCGCCAGGGCTCGCTTCGCGGTGCCGGACCGGTGAAGTCGAGCAGCGCCTCGAACTCCTGCGCCGCCCACTCGCGTTTGCCCGAAGCCTCCAGGCGCTCCTCGATGGCGTCGCGCAGCTCTGGGAGCACCTCGACGTCGAGCGCGGCGTACTCGAGCCAGGGTTCGGGCAGTGGCCGAGTCGACCAGTCGACGGCCGAGTGCTCCTTCGCGAGGGTGTGGCCGAGCAGGGTTTGTACGAGGGACGCCAACCCGACCCTCGGGAGGTTCAGCAGCCGGCCGGCGAGCTCGGTGTCGAAGAGTCGGCGGGGGACCAACCCGATCTCGCGCAGGCACGGGAGGTCCTGGGTGGCTGCGTGCAGGATCCACTCGGTGTCACCGACGACGTCGTCGAGCGGAGTGAGGTCGTCGAACGCGACCGGGTCGACCAGATGCGTTCCGGACCCGCGCCGGCGTAGCTGCACGAGGTACGCGCGCGCGGAGTACCGATAACCGGATGCGCGCTCGGCATCGAAGGCGACCGGGCCTTCGCCTTCGGCGATCGCGGCAATGGTCTCCGCAAGCGCGTCGGCGTCGTCATCGACCGCAGGCAGGGGTTCCCTGAGTCGCAGGGGTGGCAGGCTCTCCTCGGAGGAGGAGGCGTCGGAGTTGCCTTCGGTCAAGACCTATCCTCTGCGGGCTCGGCGGCTCGGCAGCATCGCGACGCCGGGCGCAAGGGGCGGTAACCCTGCGACCGTACACAGCAGATCACCCCAGGCGGAGACGTGGCCCCCGATATCGGAGGTCGGAGTCCAGGAGGCGCGGATCTCGAGCTGACCCGATGATCCGTCATCGGCGAGGCCGCCGAATCCCTCCGACGCGATCGTGGTGACGCTGCCACTCGGCGCGATCAGAGTCGCGTCGTTCGCTTCGAGCGCATCGGTGAGCCAGGTCCAGCCGACCTCGGCTATCACCGGGTCTCGAAGCATCTCCGGGTCGACGTCGGCACGGGCGAACGTGACGAGGCGGAACGTGCCGTGCCACGCATCATTGCCCGTCGGGTCGTGCAGTAGGACGATGCGTCCGGTGCCGACCTCGTCGCCCGCGACGAGGATGTCGCCCGTCATCGCCGCCGAGTACGGTGCGATCCGCTGGGGAGCGGGCATGTCCTCGCATCGGATCTCGGGGCGCAGAGGGGCGGCTCGCAACTGCTGGAGGGCGCTCTCAAACTCCGGAGGTGGGCCGTCCAGCTCCTTTCCGGCTGCCATACCTGCAGCCTAGGCTGAGCAGGCCAGACCTGACGCCTCGACTCGCCGCGCCACCTGCGACGATTACCGCGTGTCGTCGCCATCTGTCTCCGATAGTCCGTTCCTCGCCGCCTGCAGGCGCGAGAGTCCCGCGCACGTTCCCGTGTGGTTCATGCGCCAAGCGGGCCGCTCGCTTCCCGAGTACCGAGCCGTACGCGAGGGCGTGCCGATGCTCGAGGCGTGCGCGACACCCGACCTGATCGTCGAGATCACGATGCAGCCGGTGCGCCGGTACGGCGTCGACGCGGCGATCTTCTTCTCCGACATCGTGGTCCCGCTCAAGGCGATCGGGGTCGACCTCGACATCGTCCCCGGCACCGGTCCGATGGTCGAGCGGCCGATCCGCAGCGAGGGCGAGCTGTCGCAGCTACGTGACCTCGTACCCGACGACGTGCCCTACATCAGCGAGGCCGTGACGGCGCTCGCCGGCGAGCTGGGCGGTACCCCGCTGATCGGCTTCGCCGGAGCACCCTTCACCCTCGCCTCGTACCTGATCGAGGGCGGCCCGTCGCGCGACCACCGGCGTACGAAGGCCCTCATGTACGCCGAACCACAGCTGTGGCACGCGTTGCTCGGACAGCTCGCCCGCATCGCTGCGGCCTTCCTGCGGGTCCAGATCGAAGCCGGCGCGAGTGCCGTGCAGCTGTTCGACTCGTGGGCTGGTGCGCTGTCGCCGGAGGACTACCGGACGTACGTCCAGCCGCACTCGGCCGCAGTGCTGGCCTCGGTCGCCGACCTGGGCGTACCCCGCATCCACTTCGGCGTCGGCACGGGTGAGCTCCTCGCCGATATGGGTGATGCCGGCGCGGAGGTGGTCGGCGTCGACTGGCGGGTTCCGCTCGACCAGGCGACGCGACGGATCGGTCCCGAACGAGCCGTCCAGGGCAACATCGACCCGACCTTGGTGTTCGCGCCGACCGAGGTCATGACCGATGCGGCGGCACGCGTACTCGATGCGGGTGCGGCCGCGCCGGGCCACGTCTTCAACCTCGGTCACGGCGTATTACCGCAGACCGATCCGGACGCGTTGTCCAGGCTCGTCGACTTCGTGCACTCGTACGAACCCGCGACGGGTCGCGCATGAGTCAGCCCGCACGACCGAGGATCGCCGTCGTCGGCGCGGGCATTGCGGGCGCCGCTGCGGCCGAGGAGCTGAGCGTCCTGCTCCCCGATGCGGAGTTGCTCGTCCTCGAGTCGAGCGATCGGCTCGGCGGCAAGCTGCATCGGGTCGAACTCGCCGGCGCAACCGTCGACGTGGGCGCGGAGTCGATGCTTGCACGGCGCCCGGAGGCGCTCGACCTCGCGACGAGAGTCGGCCTTCGCGACGCGATCATCCACCCCGTCACGACCAAGGCCGCACTGTGGACCCGTGGGTCTCTGCGCCCGCTCCCACCGACCGTGATGGGCGTACCCGCCGATGTCGATGCGCTCGCCGAGAGCGGGGTCATCTCGCGCGTGGGCATGATCCGCGCCGTCGTACCGCGCCGGCGCACTCCGCTGACCGCGGATGTGTCCGTCGGCGACTATGTCGCGGCGCAGCTCGGCGACGAGGTCTGCGACCGACTGTTGGAGCCGCTGCTCGGCGGGGTGTACGCGGGCCACGCGCGTTCGTTGTCGCTGCTGGCCGCCGCACCGCAGATCGCCGCACTCGCCGACCGAGACGGGTCGTTGATCGAGGCGGCCGCGCAGGCCCGACGCGAGAAGCCGGACCCTGGCGGTCAGGTGTTCGCCGGGCTTCGTGGGGGAGTCGGTCAGCTCGCGCCCGCCGCACTCGAGTCGTCGGGCGCAACGGTCCGTCGCCGCGCGACCGTACGAGAGCTTCGCCGGTCTCCGCGCGGGTGGCAGCTGACGGTGGGACCGACCACCGATGTCGAAGTGATCGACGCCGACGCCGTCGTCCTCGCGACTCCCGCAGCGCCGTCGGCTCGGCTGCTGTCAGGCATCGCAGAGGCGGCCTCGACCGAGCTCGCGTCGCTCGAGTACGCCAGCATGGCGATCGTGTCTTTGGCCGTGCCACGGGCCGCGATCGACGGCCTCCCGCACTCGTCGGGATTCCTGGTGCCGCCCGTCGACGGTCGGGTGATCAAGGCCGCGACTCTCTCTTCGCGTAAATGGGGCTGGGTCGACGAGGCGAGCGGCGATCTTGTCGTCCTGCGCGCGTCGGTCGGGCGGGCGGGTGAGGCAGAGCTCCTGCAGCGTGCCGACGACGAGCTGGTCTCGCTCGCGGTCGCCGACCTTCGCGCCGCCGTCGGCCTACGCGGCGAGCCGGTCGACTCACATGTCCAGCGGTGGGGCGGAGCGCTGCCGCAGTACGCGGTCGGCCACCTCGACCTCGTCCGCCGAGTCGAGGAGTCGATCGCTGCCGTGCCGGGTCTCGAGGTCGCCGGAGCCGCGTACTCCGGCGTCGGTATACCCGCCGTGATCGCTACCGCGCGTCGGGCGGCCGAGCGAGTGGCGAACCACCTACGTTCGCGCACCGGCGCAAGGGAGACAATGGAGCCATGACCCGAGCAGCGAACGCCGGCAAACGCGCCAAGGAGATCAACGACACGATCCGCTACACGATGTGGTCGGTGTTCCGGCTACGCGAGCAGATCGGCGAGGGGGAGCGGGCCTGGCTCGCGCAGCCCGTCGAGGAGTTGTTCGAGCAGCTCGAGCGCAAGGACGTCACGATCCGCGGCACGTACGACGTGAGCGGCCTTCGCGCCGACGCCGATCTGATGATCTGGTGGCATTCGGAGTCCTCGGACTCGCTGCAGGACGCGTACAACCAGTTCCGCTCGACCGGGCTCGGCCAGCGGATGGACGCGGTCTGGTCGCAGCTCGCCGTGCACCGCCCGGCGGAGTTCAACAAATCGCACGTACCCGCCTTCATGGCCGACGAGGAGTCACGCGCGTACCTGTGCGTCTACCCGTTCGTACGGTCCTACGAGTGGTACCTGCTGCCCGACGACGAACGCCGCGACATGTTGCGCGAGCACGGCATGCAGGCTCGCGACTACCCGGACGTACGCGCCAACACGGTGCCTGCGTTCGCACTCGGCGACTACGAGTGGATCCTGGCCTTCGAGGCCGATGAGCTCTATCGGTTGTCGGACCTGATGCGTGAGCTGCGTGCCAGCCGGGCGCGCCGCCACGTGCGTGAGGAGATCCCGTTCTACACCGGTCGCCGCCGCCCGATCGGCGAGATCGTGCAGTCGATGCCGTAGGTCGCGTCGGCTTCAGCGCTTCTTACGGGCGAACACTCGCCGCCTCGGCGCTCGTCGCTGTCGGCTTCCCGTCCAACTTCGGTACGAGTACCCGCCCGCCCCGCTGGCTTCGCTGTCGGCCTTCCCTGCGTGGTCGGACGGGCTAAAGACGCGGCGACGCGGGAGCCGCAAGTACGGGGCTCGGTTTGCTTGCCGGCTTTCCCGATTCGGTGGCCCATGCGGGCCGGTGGTGGTCGTTCACCAAGTAAACATGGTGAAACTCCACTCTGCATGGCAGATTCGCCGTGCAGAGTGGCAGGTTGCCGTGCCCGCTGGTACGCCGGAGGCCACCGTGGGAGGAGTTCACTCACGCGCGCCGTCCGCCGTCGCTATGGACCGCCGCCGATGAGTTTCGCCGCTGATCGTCGTCTGTCGTTCGTACGCATCGACGAGCACCAGGAGTCAGCATGACCGCGATCTACACCTTCGACGTGTTCTCCAGCCTCGACGGGTTCGGCTCCGTCAGCGGCGGTGACTGGAGCGGTTACTGGGGCAAACAGGGTCCGGAGCTGCTCGACCACCGCCTGGCGCTGTACGACGAACCACAGCGCATGGTCTTCGGCGCCAGCACGTACCGGGCTTTCGCGCAGATGCTCGCCGAGAGCACCGACGACTCCGACGTACGCGACCCGTGGGTCACGCGGATGCGTCATCTCCCTGCAACGGTCGTTTCGAACACGCTCGAGGAGCCGCTCGACTGGCCCGACGCAACCGTCGTTCCCGGCGACGCCGTCGACGTGGTCGCCCGGCTGAAAGCGGAGTCCGCGGTGCCGTTGCGCTCGCACGGCAGCTTGTCCATGAACCGCGCGCTTATGGCTGCCGGTCTGGTCGATCGTGTTCAGGTGACGGTGTTCCCGGTGATCACTGGCGAGAACGGATCCGAACCGGTGTTCGCGGGCGCTGCCGATTTCGACCTGGACCTGATCGAGACACGCACGTTGGACGGGCGCACCCAGCAACTCATCTACCGGCCCAGCCTGCACGGTTGAGCCTGGGCGCAACGCAGAGATCGAGGAAGCTCATGACCAGAGTCATCGCAGAACAGACCATCTCGGCAGACGGCTACGCTGCCGGACTGAACCAGTCGGAGGAGCGCCCCTTCGGCGACGACGCCGGCGATGGGTGGGGCAACCGGCTGCACGCGTGGATGTTCGACGACGGCGAGGAGAACGCCGCCGAGGTCGAACGGATCAATGCCGCGGGAGCGGTTGTCATGGGGCGGAACATGTTCGGTCCGGTACGCGGGGAGTGGGATCGGCAGTGGAACGGCTGGTGGGGCGACAACCCGCCGTTCCACGCCCCGGTCTTCGTACTCACCCACCATCCGCGCGATCCGCAGCCGATGGAGGGTGGCACCACGTACTACTTCGTCACTGACGGCATCGAGTCGGCGCTGTCACAGGCGCGCGAGGCGGCGGGCGACGCCGACGTCTCGATCCACGGCGGTGCGAGCACCATCAACCAGTATCTCGCCGCCGCCCTCGTCGACGAGCTGCGGCTGCACGTCGTGCCGGTCACGATGGGTGCGGGAGTGCGCATCTTCGACGGTGTACCACCGCTGAGCCTGCGGCAGCTGGACTCGCGGGTCGCGAGCTCGGTGACGCATCTGAGCTACCAGGTGCTGCCCTGATCGTACGAGGCAGAGCTACGCCGACGGATTGAGCCGCAGCGCCACGCCGTTGATGCAGTAGCGCTGGTCGGTCGGCGTCTGGTGCCCCTCACCCTCGAAGACATGGCCAAGATGGGAGCCGCAGTTCGCGCAGCGCACCTCGACGCGCTTCATGCCGAGCGAGTTGTCCTCGATGTACTCGACCCGATCTTCGGCGAGCGGCGTCCAGAATGCCGGCCAGCCGCAATGCGCATCGAACTTCGTCTCGCTGGAGAACAGCTCCGCGCCGCAGCCGCGGCATGCGTAAACGCCGACAGTTTCATCGGTCTCGTACGGGCTGCTGAACGGGCGCTCGGTGCCGGAGTTACGGAGTACGTCGTACTCCTGCGGGCTCAGCTCGGAACGCCATTCGTCATCGGTCTTGGTCACGTCGTACGCCATGCTTCCAGCGTACGACCGCACCGAAGGGGCGCTACATTCCGTCGACGCCCTCGCCGGCTCCGGCGCTCTGCTCATCGAGCGTCTCGTGCTCCAGCAGATGCAGGCACGGCACCTCGAGCTTGCGTCGCGCGCGCGAGGTCCAGTCGAGGTGGAAGAACTCGGAGACGACATGCGGCTCGGTCAGCACGATCGCCTCGCTGCCGTCGACCTTCTTGATCAGTGACGCCAACGCGCGTACCGGATCTTCGCGGGTGAGCTGGGCGGTGGTCTGCTGCCGGCGCTGCTGCAGCAGGGCGACGCTTGCGTCGAGTTCCTGCTGCGCGGTGTTGTCGATGCTCTCCTGGATCATCTCGACCTCGCTGGAGTCCGGCGAGACCACCGGGACGAGTTCGGGGCCGCCGAGGGCGCCGAGAGAGGTGGTGAGCTGACCGGCGGCATCCTCGACCGGCATCACCAGGTGATAGCGGACGGGCTCGTCGAGTGCTTCGTGTAGGGCGACGACCTGATCGGCGTCGACCTCGGTGAGCTGATGCTCGATCAGGAGTGCGACGTTGTACATCGGGAATCCCTCTCTCCTCGGAGGCGTCCCCCGTACCCTAACTTTACCCCTCGCCGCCCGCCGAACCGAGCACTTCCGCCAAGTCGAAGGACACGACCTCCTCGAGCTGGGCGTACGTGCACGACGTCGGCTCCCGGTCGGTGCGCCAGCGCTTGAACTGCGTGGTGTGCCGGAACCTCGTGCCTTCGAGGTGGTCGTACCCCACCTCGGCGACGAGACGGGGTTCGAGGGGTACGAACGACAGGTCTTTACCGGCGTTCCAGCGACTCTCGCCGCCCGGTCGGCGATCTCCGGTCTCCGGGTCGTCGCCGGCGTAGGCGCCCCACGGATGCTCCGACATCGGAATGCGGAGCCGGTCGAGCTGCGGCACCATCTCGGCGCGCACCTCGGCGCGGAATGATGCGCTGACGCCGACATGCTGGAGCACGCCCTTGTCGTTGTAAAGACCGAGCAGTAGCGAGCCGAGCAGCGGCTTCTCAGGTGTCGACGTCTTGTGCAGCCGGTATCCCGCGACAACGACGTCGGCAGTACGTGTGTGCTTGATCTTCAGCATGCTGCGTTCGCCCGGCGCGTACGTAGAACCGAGGAGCTTGGCCACGACACCATCGAGGCCGGCGCCCTCGAACTGGTCGAACCACACGTTCGCCTCGTTCTCGTCCTGCGTCACAGGCGTCAGGTGCAGCGGCGCTTCGACCGATGCAAACGCGTCGATGAGCCGCTCGCGCCGGTCTGCGTACGCGACCCCGAGCAGATCGTCGTCGCCTTCGGCGAGCAGGTCGAATGCGACGTACGAAGCGGGTGTCTGTTCTGCGAGCAGGTTGACCCGTGACTCCGCCGGATGGATCCGGTTCAGCAGATGCTCGAACTCCAGGCGGCCGTTGTCGACGATGACGGCCTCGCCGTCGAGCACGCACCTGCTGGGCAGCGCCGATTCCGCGATCGCGCGGGCGACCTCCGGGAAGTAGCGCGTGAGCGGTTTGGTCGACCGTGCGTACAGTTCGACGGAGTCCTCATCGCGAAACACGACGCAGCGGAAACCGTCCCACTTCGGCTCGTACGCGTAGCTGCCGCCCGGGATCCGGGTGACCGACTTCGCGAGCATCGGTTTGAGCGGGGGCTGGAGCGGCAACGTCATGAGGTCCTCCGGTTGCGTACGTAGCGGGCGAGGAGGACGTCGTCCTCATAGAGCAGATGTCCGAGGGTCAGCGCCCGGTCGACCGTCTGCGAGCCGACGCTGATCCGAGTCGCGCCGTCGGCTGCCAGCCGCGGGGCGACGGTCAGGCACAGCTCATCGACCACATCTGCCTCGATCAGCGCGCCGAACAACGACGGGCCACCTTCACACAGGATTCGGTTCAGGCCGCGTTCGGACAAGGCCGCGGGGACCGCCGCGAGGTCGGTCTCGTCGTAGCCGGCAACGATCACATCGCAGTGTTCGCGTAGCGACTCGACTCGTTCGGCCGGTGCGCTGCCGGCGGTGACGACAAGGGTCGGCGCGGCCGTGGATCCGCGATGCACAAGGGGCTTCGGCACATCCAGGGAAGCCGACACCACTGCGATCTGGGGGAGCGGTGCCAACCCGAGAGACTCGCGGAGCTCGCCGTCGACCTCATCGGGACGGACCGGTTCGTACCCTTCGTGGCGGGTCGTGCCGGCCCCGACGAGGATCACATCCGCCAGGCTGCGCAGTAGAGCGAAGACGCTTCTGTCGACGGCCGGGGAGATGCTCGCCGACAGACCGTTCGCGCCGGTTGCGGCGCCGTCGACCGTCGATACGAAGTTGGCGCGGAGCCAGGTTCGGCCCTCGGGATACGCGTACGCATCGATGAGTCCGGCCTTGTCCGGGACCGGCGAGATGAACGACATACCCCGATCCTGCCATTGACCGCCCCCGGGCCCGCATGTTCGACGAGAAGCGGCAGGCGTGTCTCGTACCGAACGTGCCGGACCGGGGACGTCGGGGTGCGACGATCAAGCGGGGATGGGCACCAGGTCGACCGCACCGACTGCGTAACGCGCGAGTACGACGCGGGCGATCTCCTCGTCGACCCCGAGCGGCGCCGACACCGCGACCGCGCCGGCTTCGAGCGCGAGCTCGGCCGCGCGGTCGGGCAGGAAGCCCGGCGCGAGGAACATCGAACCGACCGCGATGTGCCGCCTGCCGTCGGCTCGGAATGCGCGTACGGCCTCACCCGTCGCCGGGGGAGCAGCGGTCGCGAATGCGGCGACCGCCGGCAGGTTATGGCGCACGCCCCAGGTACGGGCCGCACGTTGCATCGCCTGGTTCGCGGCCGAGTCGCTGGAGCCTGCGGCCGCGAGGACCAACGCGTCCAGCTCGCGTACGCGAGCCTCGGCCAGAGCCGTACGAAGGCGCTTGTCGAGCAGGTCGAACAGCGCCGCTTCGACGCCGAGAACGTCGGTCGCATGTACCCGGAGATCCGGGTGCCGAGTCGTCGCCGACGCGATCACTGCGGGGATGTCGACCTTCGCGTGGTACGCATCGCTGATCAGCAGCGGCACGATCACGATCTCGTCGTACCCCTCGGCGTACAACCGGTCGATCACATCGCCGGCGAGCGGATCGGACAGCTCCAGGAAGGCCGGTTCGACTCGCAGGTCGGGACGCATCCGCGCGACCTCGTTCGTGAGTGCTGTGATGGTTGCGGCTGAGCGCGGGTCTCGGCTCCCGTGTGCGAGAGCGACCAGTGCCGGTGCGGTCACTGTGTATTCCTCCTCTGCGGATGGTCGTTGTTGTTCTTGTTCATCAGTGAGCGGCGGGTCATGCGTGTATCCCGCATTCGGTCTTCGAGCGCCCCGCCCAACGCCCGCTGCGGACTTCGGCGCCGGCCTCGACTCGCTGCGTGCACGGCCAGCATCCGATCGACGGGTAGCCGTCGTACTGCAGCGGATTGACGAGCACGCCGTTCTCCTGGATGTAGCGGTCGACGTCATCGGACGTCCAGCGGGCGAGCGGCGACACCTTCACTTTCTGCTTGCCGGCATCCCACCCGACGACGGGAGTGATGACTCGGTTGTGGGTCTCCTCACGGCGTAGCCCGGTCGCCCATGCCTCGTACGAGCCGAGCGCCTGCTGCAGCGGCTGCACCTTGCGGAGGAAGCAGCAGCGATCCGGACTGGACGCGAACAGATCCTTGCCCTCACTGGCATCCTGCGCGGCGACGCTCTGCTCCGGCTCGACCGTGATCAGGTTGACCGGCATCGTCGCCGCCACCGCGTCACGCGTACCGATCGTCTCGGCGAAGTGGTAGCCCGTGTCGAGAAACACGACGTCGATGCCGGGCGCGACCTTCGAGGCGATGTCGATCAGCACAGCGTCGGCCATCGACGACGTGACGCAGAATCGCTTGCCGAACGTCTCGACCGCCCACTGGACGATGATGGACGCGGGCGCGAGCTCCAGCTCGGCACCGGCGACCGTCGCGATGTCGCGGAGCTCGTCCGCGCTGCGACGGTCGACGCCGATATCGGTGATCGTCATGCCGATGCACCTCCCTGTGTGTACGTACCGGAGAGCAGCCCCACGAAGCGCAGACCGAATGCCCGCATGCAGGAGCGGCACTCCCACTCGCCGTGCTTCTCACCGTGTGGGCGAAGGTCTTCGTCGCCGCAGTACGGGCAATGGAACGGAACGGCGCGCCTGCTCATCTCAGCACCGCCTCGTCGGCGCGCCCGACCCATTGGGCGAACAGCTCACCGTCTTCGCGCTCGGCGAGGTACGTACGCGTGAGCCGCTCGACGTAGTCGGCCAGGCCGTCGCCGGTGACCTTGTGCGCGCGCAGCTTGCGGCCGAATCCCGCTTCGAGTCCGAGTGCACCGCCGAGGTGCACCTGGAAGCCCTCGACCTGCTCGCCGTTCTCATTGACGACCAGCTGGCCCTTGAGGCCGATGTCGGCGGTCTGGATCCGCGCGCAGGAGTTCGGGCAGCCGTTGACGTTCACGCTGATCGGGGTGTCGAGCTCCGGTACGCGGCGCTCGAGTTCGTCGATCAGCTCGGCGGCACGGTCCTTGGTGTTGATGATCGCGAGCTTGCAGAACTCGATGCCCGTGCAGGCCATGGTGTTTCGGCGCCAGGCCGACGGCCGCGCGTACAGGCCGAGGTGCTCGAGCGCTCCGATGAGTGACTCGACGCGATCCTCTTCGATGTCGAGGATCAGCAGCTTCTGGTGCGCGGTCGTTCGTACGCGACCGCTGCCGTGCTGCTCCACGACGTCGGCGACCTTGGCCAGCAGCGAACCCGACACCCGGCCGACGGTCAGCGCGGCGCCGACGTAGTAACGGCCGTCCTGCTGCTTGTGCACCCCGACGTGGTCGCCCGGTGTGTGCGGTGCCGGCGCCTCCGGTCCGTCCGCGAGCGGGCGGCCGAGATACTCGGTCTCGAGTACGTCGCGGAAGCGCTGCACGCCCCAGTCGGCGAGTAGGAACTTCAACCGGGCACGCGTACGCAGCCGACGGTAGCCGTAGTCGCGGAAGATACCGGTGACGCCTGCCCACACCTCCGGGACGTCCTCGAGCGGAACCCAGACACCGAGCCGCTGGGCGAGCATCGGGTTGGTGGACAGGCCACCACCGACCCAGAGGTCGAAACCGGGTCCGTAGTCGGGGTGCTCGACGCCGACGAAGGCGATGTCGTTGATCTGCGGCACCGTGTCGTGGCTCGGATGGCCGCTGATCGCGGTCTTGTACTTGCGCGGGAGGTTGGAGAACTCCTTGCTACCGATGTAGCGGCGTTCGATCTCCTCGACCGCCCACGTGCCGTCGATGATCTCGTCGGCGGCGATACCGGCGACGGGGCTGCCGAGGATGACGCGCGGGCAGTCACCGCACGCCTCCTGCGTGGTCAGGCCGACCGCCTCCAGCTTGCTCCAGATGGTGGGGACGTCCTCGATGCGTACCCAGTGCAGCTGAATGTTCTGCCGGTCGGTCAGGTCGGCGGTGTCACGGCCGTACGTGGTCGACAGTTCGGCGATGGTACGGAGCTGGCCGAGATCGAGTTGGCCGCCGTCGATGCGTACGCGGAGCATGAAGTAGCTGTCCTCGAGCTCCTCGGGCTCCAGCGTCGCGGTCTTACCGCCGTCGATGCCGGGGCGGCGCTGGGTGTAGAGGCCCCACCAGCGGAAGCGTCCACGCAGGTCGACGGGGTCGATCGACGCGAAGCCGCCGTGCGCGTAGATGTTCTCGATCCGGGCGCGGACGTTGAGTGCGTCGTCGTCCTTCTTGACCTGTTCGTTGGAGTTCAGCGGCTCGCGGTAACCGAGAGCCCACTGTCCGCTGCCTTTCTGGGCTTTGCGTGGCTTCGCGTTACGTACCGGAGCGTCGGTCGTCGTGGTCATGGAGCGCGTCCTTCGAGCTGGTGGACACGCGGGGCTCGGGCGTCAGAGGTTCATTCGGCGCTGAACGAAGAGGCAGCCCGGCGACCGCGTGCCCGAGGGGAGTTCGGGCGGGTCAGACCGGGCGACACATCATGCTGCGCACACGACCGAGGTCGACGTGACGTCGAACCACCAGGTGTGTGGAAACCGCAGCGAGCATGGCAAGAAGTCTCGGCGACGGGAGCGCCACCTGACAAACACTGATCTTACTATTTGGACTTTGCGCCCGAATAGTAAGATCGTGTTCGATGGAGACGTGGATCGTCGCAGGTCAGCGTCTTGCACAGGCTGAGCCGTGCGACGCCGATCACAGCCGTGGAGCGGCCCGTTTCAGTCCGCTTCGGTGAGGTGGGCGCGAAGTGCCGCGCTCAGTGGAGTGGGCTCACGGCCGATCAGATCGGCGAGGGCGGGGTTCACTGTTGCGAACTCCTTGGCCCGGCTGGCCATGAAGATGCCGATGAACTGTCGGGCGTACTCGGCGGGGACGCCGTTCTCGATCAGACGCTCCGAGAAGGTGTCGTCCGGTTCTGTCGTGCGCACGCACGGGCGTCCGGTGGCCCCGGTGGCGATCCGGGACACATCGTCGAAAGTGAATGCTTCCCCGGCCGTCAGTGGGGGAGTTGGGCCATTGAAGCGGCCCTCGTCGGCGAGGATCGCGGCGGCGGCGTCGGCAAGATCGGCGTGTGTCGTCCAGCTCACCGGTCCATCGGCGGGAAGTGTGAGCTGCCCCGACACCCATGCCCGGTCGAAGAACTGCAGCGCGCTATCGGTGTAGAAGCCGTTGCGCAGGGCGGTGAACGGTACGCCGCAGGTACGCAGGATCTCCTCGGTGGCGGCGTGGTCGCGGCACGCCTGGAAGTGTGATGCCGCGTCCGCGCCCATCTGGCTGGTGTAGAGGATCCGGCGAGCGCCTGCCGCGACGGCGGCGTCGATGGCGGCACGGTGCTGCTCGACGCACTCGGTGCCGAGCTTGTCGACCGAGATGATGAGCACCTGGGTGGCGCCCTCGAAGGCGTGGGTCAGGCTCGCGGCGTCGGTGAAGTCGCCCCGGCGAATGCGTATCCCACGGTCGACGAGCGCCTGAGCCTTCTGTGGCTCACGGACGCTGACGCCGATCTCGCTCGCCGGGATCAGGGTCTGAAGTCGTTCGACGATTCGGCTTCCGAGTTTGCCGGTCGCTCCGGTCACGATGATCATTGAGTTCTCCATTGTTCCAATGGAAACGAAAGATTGGTATCAGTGATAGTAACACCGGAATCGCTCATGCAGTAGCATCGATTCATGATCACCCCACCACGTACGGCACCCGCAGGGCGCGACGAGACCCGGCGGCGCGTGATCGACGCCGCGATCGACCTGCTCGACCGCGACGGGCGCGATGCGGTCACCACCCGCGCTGTTGCCGATGCCGCCGGGGTGCAGGCCCCGGCCATCTATCGCCTGTTCGGTGACAAGGACGGTCTGCTCGACGCAGTGGCCGAGCACGGGTTCGCCACTTTCGTGGCCTCGAAGAACGTCGACCCGGACCCGGACGACCAGATTGCAGACCTGCGAGCGGGCTGGGACCTCGCAGTCGAGTTCGGTCTGTCGAACCCGGCGCTGTACACCCTGATGTACGCCGAGCCGAGGCGCGAGTCGCCGGCCACCAAGGCGGGCATGGAGATTCTGATGGGCCGAATCCGACGACTTGCCGTCGGCGGTTGGCTGCGTGTCGACGAACGGCTCGCGGCCCAGATCATCCATGCAACGGCGCGCGGTGCGGTACTCACCTGGCTGTCACTGCCCGAAGACAGCCGGGATCCTGCGCTCCTGGCAACGCTGCGCGAGGCGATGGTTGCGGCCATCACGACCGAGGATCCGGTCGTCGGCGAGGCGACTCCGTCTGCGGCCGCGCAGGCGTTTCGCGCCAGCCTGCCCGACCAGACGCCGCTCAGCGACGGTGAGCGGCGGTTGTTGACGGAATGGCTGGACCGACTGGCGGCCGACCCCAGCTCCACGCAGTGACCAGGACGAAGGTGGACGATCCGTTCGCGCAGCGTCACGGTGAGATGCGACGTCCCGTCGATAACAGCCGTGCGTCGAGCGTCGGTGGGGCTAGGGCGAAATTCGGATGCGCCGTCGCGTACGGCGACGTAGCGTTCACCACGTCGACCAGAACCGATAGAGGAGGTGGGGGACATGGCCGAGCTGAAGCGATCGAACCACGCACCTTCCCACCGCCGCCGTCGCGCCTGACGCCACGCGGACTCACAGAAAGCCTCTCGATGCACGATTCAGTCGATTCTGCGTACCCTCATGCCCTCATCCACCTTGGTTGGGACGACCGCTGGGCCGCCATGCTCGGTGAGACTTCGCTGCGGCCGGCCCGCATCACTCGGGTCGACCGCGGGCTCTACGGCGTACACGCGGCTGACGGCCCAGGACGGCACGGGCTCGGCCCGAACCTGCTCGAAGCGACAGCCCACGACCCGGTCGACGGGCCCTGCGTCGGTGACTGGGTCACCTTGCGGGACTGGTCCGACGATCGCGTCACCATCGACGCCGTGCTGCCCCGGCGCACCGTATTGGTACGCGCCCAGGTCGGCGGCACCTCCCGAGACCAGGCCCTTGCCGCGAACGTGACGACGACCGCGGTGGTCGCGGGTCTGGACCAGCAGCCGTCGATGACCAAGCTGGAGCGCCTCGTCGCACTGGCTTGGGAGAGCGGCGCGGCTCCGGTTGTCGTACTCACGAAGGCCGATCTCGCGCCCGATGCGGACGACGTCGCTGCCGATCTGATGGCCGTCGCGCCCGGTGTCGAGGTGATCTGCGCGAGCGTCGTCGACGGTCGCGGCCTCGACCGAGTACGCGAGCTGGCGGCCGAGGGCACGGTCGCTCTCGTCGGCTCGTCGGGTGCCGGGAAGTCGACGCTCATCAACGCGCTCGTGGGTGCCGAGATGCTCGACACCCGCACGATTCGCTCCGACGGTCGCGGCCGGCACACCTCCGTACGGCGCGAGCTCGTGGTGCTGCCGTCCGGCGGGTGCCTGATCGATACGCCGGGGGTACGCGGCGTCGGCCTGTCCGATAGCGGACACGGCCTTGCGGCGGCGTTCACCGACGTCGAGGACTTGATCGCACAGTGCCGATTCGCCGACTGCGGCCATGACACCGAGCCGGACTGCGCGATCCGGGCGGCGCTCGACGACGGGACGCTCGACGTACGCCGCTACGAGAGCTGGCAGAAGCTGCAGCGAGAGGTGGCGTGGATGGCGCGGCGCAAGGACGCCCGACTCCGTGCTGAGGAGCTCAAGCGCTGGAAGCAGCGTACGAAGAACAACCGATCGGCTCGCCGGGACTGACGCTCTATGCGTCCTGGATGCGTGCCCATCCGTGGTCCTGCTCCACCTCGTACGCGAGCTCGAGCAGCGTGCGCTCGTCGCCGTGTGCCGCGGAGAACTGCACGCCGATGGGCAGGCCGGCATCGGACATCGCCATCGGAAGTGACACCGCGGGGCCGCCGGTCGCGTTGTTCAGCGGCGTGAACGCGACGTAGCGCAGCAGTCGATCGAAGAGTTGCTCGAAGGGCTGCGCCGGCGACAGGTGGCCGAGCTGCGGTGTCGTATGTGCCAGAGTCGGCGACAGCACCACGTCGTAGTCGGCGAAGATCTGGGCGTACGCGTGCTCGGACTTGCGCAGCCGGTAGATGACTCCGGGCGTACGAAGCAGATGCCGGCGGAACTCCGCAGTCAGCCCGCGGGTGAGGTTGTCGGTACGTTTCGCATCGAAGTCGCGGCCGAGCGTGCGCCGCCCGGTCGCGCTGATCGCCGCAGCGAGCACGCCCCAGTAGTGCGCGAAGTCGTCGGCGAACTGCCGCTCGACCGGCATCGGCATCTCGACGACGTCATGGCCTGACGAGGTCAGTCGGCTCGCTGCTGCGGCAACGGCCCATCGGGTCTCGTCGTCGGTCGCGTGCCCGGTCACGGACTCGGTCAGGACCCCGACCCGCAGTCGGCGCGAGGACGGGCCGACGACCAGGCCGATACGCGGGAACCGCGGGTTCGCGTACACCTTTTCGGCGCCGGCGAGGAAGTGTGCGGTGTCTCGGACGCTGCGGCTGACGATGCCCTCGCTCACGATCTTCACCGGTGCGCCGGCCGAGAACGCCTCCGAGCGCGTACGCCCTCGGGTCGGTTTGAGGCCGACGAGCCCGCAGGCCGCGGCGGGGATCCGGATGGACCCGCCGCCGTCGTTCGCATGCGCGATGGGCAGCGCGCCCGAAGCGACCAGCGCCGCAGACCCGCCGGATGAGGCGCCGGGGGAGTAGGCGGTGTTCCACGGGTTGCGCGTCGGCGGAGCATCGGCGAACTCGGTCGATGCGTTGAACCCGAACTCGGGTAGCCGACTCTTGCCGACACCGATCAGGCCCTGCGCGAGCAACTGGCGTACGAAGTCTCCGTCGTCGGCTGCCGGCTGTGGCGTGAACGCGGACGACCCCTGCCCGGTCGGGAGCCCGGCGCGGTCGGAGTTGTCCTTGATGATCGTGGGTACGCCCGCGAACGGTCCGGTGTGCTGGTCGACGGCCGATTTGCGGGCTCGATCGAAGTCGGAGACGACGACGGCGTTCAGCTCCGGCTCGACCTTCTCGATGCGTGCGATGGCGGCCTCGATGGCCTCCAGCGAGCTGATCTGGCCGTCGCGGATCCGGGCTGCGACTCCTACTGCGTCATCATCGCCGAGCGCATCGTCGCTGAATGCGTGCACATGGGTCGCCATCGGCTGCCTCTCGCCTCGTCATCGGGTACAGCCCGCAGCGTACCAATCGGTAACTTCTGTCGTCGTCCCTGAAGCGCTGGCAACGACGGGTCACAGCGACGGTCGTACCAGCCCGTCGGCGACCGACGCCGCCGCGTTCAGATGCTCCGCGAGCCGGCGCGACTCGTCGGCGGTCAGTTCGCCGCTGCGATCTTCGAGCGAGATCCACACCGCGGGCAGCATCGTGCCGTCGTCGAACTCCGACGCACCGGCTTCGACGCGTACGGCGCCGGTGCCGTCTCGTGGCACCGACGGCCAGGTGGCGGCGAGGTGTTCGCGTACGTACCCCGAGTCGACGGCCGACCACCGATGTTCGGGTGTGTCTTGGCGAATGCAGAACTGCGGGCACGGCGTGTTGTCGGGCGCGGCCTGGCCGTCGTTCATCGATTCCTCTCGCAGGTGGCGCCAATTGCGGTGAGTCGCGAATCCGCCGGGCTCAGAGACTCGGCCGGGTTCGCATTCAGCAGTATGGCGCTCGGGCGCGTACCTTGCCCGACGACGCGCGGTAGTCGATCGAACCGATCGGGTGACGGAGAGCGACGAGGATGAAGTGACCTCAGAAGTTGTTGCTGGTGGGCGATACAAGAATTGAACTTGTGACCTCTTCCGTGTCAAGGAAGCGCGCTACCACTGCGCCAATCGCCCGTGCCCCGGTCGTACCGGGATCGAGGTGGAGACGGGATTCGAACCCGTGTACACGGCTTTGCAGGCCGTTGCCTCGCCTCTCGGCCACTCCACCAGATAGTGCTTGGGAGGTGGGCCTGCATGACCCGCTCCGAGCGGACGACGGGATTCGAACCCGCGACCCTCACCTTGGCAAGGTGATGCTCTACCACTGAGCCACGTCCGCATGCGCTCCAAGAACAGTCTCTTTGGAGGCGTTCGAAACCTTAGCCGATCGCGACCGTCGAGACCAAACCGGGGCGGCTTGGGTAGCGTGTCGACCATGCGCGTGTGGATCAACGGCCGACTGCTCGACCGTAGCGATGAGCCCGCCGTCAGCGTTCTCGACCACGGGATCACGGTCGGAGACGGCGTGTTCGAGACGGCTCAGATCGTCGACGGTCAAGCGTTCGCCTTGACGCGCCATCTCGATCGGCTGACCACTTCGGCGCTCGGCCTCGGGCTCGCGCCGCCCGATACCGAGGCTGTACGCGCAGGTGCGAAGGCGGTCATCGAGGCCCAGGAGATCCCGTACGGAGCATTGCGGATCACGGTGACGGCCGGGATCGGCCCGCTCGGGTCGGCTCGGCTGGACAGCGAGCAGACGGTCATCGTCGCCGCGCAGCCGATCAAGCGCCCCGGGCCCACGACTGCGATCGTCACTGTGCCGTGGCCGCGTAACGAGCGCGGCGTTCTCGCCGGCCTCAAGACCACGTCGTACGCCGAGAACGCGCTGCTCGTGTCGCGTGCGCGAGCCGAAGGCGCGACGGAGGCGGTCATGCCCAACACCGTCGGCGAGCTCTGCGAGGGGACGGGATCGAACGTGTTCTACGTACTCGACGGCACGCTCGTCACGCCGACGCTCGCCTCCGGGTGCCTGGCCGGCATCACCCGGGCGCTGGTCACGGAGTGGTGCGATGTCGTCGAGCGCGACGACACGATCGACGTGCTGCACACCGCCGACGAGGTCTTCCTGACCAGTTCGACGCGCGCGGTGTTGCCGGTGCATGCGGTCGACCATCGTTCGCTCGATGCGCCCGGACCCATCACCCGAGACGTCCTCGAGACATGGGAGCGCAGGGTCAAGGACGACGTCGACCCGTGATTTCAGCGCGCCGGCCGGGTGCGTTAAGGTTGCGACGCTAAGGGGCGATTGGCGCAGTGGTAGCGCGCTTCGTTCACACCGAAGAGGTCACTGGTTCGAACCCAGTATCGCCCACCCTTGTCTGCGCATTGGCGGATTTGCCCGCCGAAGTACGTTGTCCTGCCAGTACGGCGGCTCCTATTGGCCCGACCGCGTACCTCGGCGGTTGATGCGTCGCCATGATCTGAGCGATATCGCGCGGCGGGGACCGCACGGCGCGATGATAGGAGCGCGGGTACGCCACAGTGGATCGACCCGTACCGGAGGCGTACGTGTCGAGACTCAAGCGATTCGTGACCGGTCCGCCGGGCCGGACCATCGGTTCTCTGGTGTGTGCGCTGCTCGTCCTTTACGGCTTCCCGACCGAGCTCGCCTTCCGGCGCGACGCCGTCGGGCTGGTCTGTCTCGTCGTCGGCACGGTCGGCATGTCGTGGCTCGTCGCCGTGCAGATCCAGCGCATGACCGCACAGAAGAACCGTCCGAGCAGACGGCTGGGCGGGGTACTCAGCCTGATCGCCATCGCAACGTGCTTCTTCGCGCTCACGTACTACTTGATAGAGGTCAACGCACCGCGGCAGTTCGACGGTCTCTCCACGCGGACCGATGCGTTGTACTACGCGGTCGTCACGCTCGGCACCGTTGGGTACGGCGACGTGCACGCCGTCGGCCAGATCGCTCGCATCGCGACAATGGTGCAGGTTGTCTTCAACCTGATCGTGATCGGCGCGCTGCTCGCAGTGTCGTCGTCACTGCTGGCCGAGCGACTCAGCAGACGCGACTAGCGGGCGTTAGCGTTCGCACATGGCAGAGAACGTGGACGACTCGTCCGACGACGGCGAGTTCTGGCTCTGGGTCGAGGTGTTCCTGGCCGGCTGCCTCGCGTTCCTGATGTTCGACGCGCTAGCAGTCTCGCGGGGCTGGATGAGCGAGGAACCACTTTCGTGGGGACAGGCTCAGGTGGCGCTGGGCGGCGTGCTCCTGGTGTGGCAAGGCCGCAAGGCGATGCGTGCCGCGCGCAAGATTCGCGCTCGTCGGGCCGAGTAACTGAGCGGCTACGGCGCAGGGCACTAGCCCGGGATCGCCCGGTACGTGAGCGCCGCGACGCCATCGTCGTACGTGGTGGCGCTCGTGGGTTCGAGGCCGGGAATGGCGTCGATCTGGTCGTACCAGCACCTGCCCTTCGAGACGACCGGATAGACGAAGAAGCGATACTCGTCGACGAGTCCGAGACGTACGAAGGTCTGCGCCAGTGTCGCCCCGCCGGACAGGTGGATGTCGCCACCGGGCTGCGCGGTCAGGTCGGCGACGAACGCGCGGATGTCGTCGTCGCCACGGACCCGGACCCCCTCGGCGTTGGTCCAGCCGAGGTCACCCGTTTCTGCGGACGAGAAGACGTACTTGTCTGACGGGCGAACATCGACATCGAGGGGCATCGTTGCTCCGCGGTACGTGGTCACAGCGTATCCGGCTCCGCGGAGGCGGCCGACGTTTCACAACGCGGTGGGCACCGCGAAAGTCGGGTGCCGATAGCATCGACGCGTCGATACCGTGGCGGATGCGGAAGCATTCGGCGTCCGCCTCAGCCATCCGAAGGAGAAGCCGTGTCCGAGCTGAACGTCATCGTGATCGCCGCCGCCGAGCGAGCCGAGCGCACGGTGACGACGGGCACGAAGGCGTGGGAGCTGTTCGCCGATGATCCGGAGATCATTGCGGCTCGCGTCGACGACGACCTACGCGACCTTTCGTACGAGCTGCGCGACGGTGACACCGTCGAAGGCGTTGCGATCGACAGCCCCGACGGGCTCGACATCCTGCGCCACTCGACGGCCCACGTGATGGCGCAGGCTGTGCAGGATCTCTACCCCGAAGCCAAGCTCGGCATCGGCCCGCCCGTCGAGAACGGCTTCTACTACGACTTCGACGTCGCCGAGCCGTTCACACCCGACGATCTCGCCAAGATCGAGACCCGCATGCGCAAGATCGTCAAGGAGGGTCAGAAGTTCGCGCGTCGCGACATCTCCGACGACGACGCGCGCGAGGAGCTGTCCGACGAGCCCTACAAGCTCGAGCTGATCGGGCTGAAGAGCACCGCGGGCGACGCAGCCGAAGGAGCCAGCGTCGAGGTCGGCGAAGGCGGCCTCACGATGTACGACAACCTCAAGCGCGACGGCGAGCTCGCCTGGACCGACCTGTGTCGTGGTCCGCATCTGCCCACCACCAAGCGCATCCCGGCGTTCAAGCTGATGCGGGTCGCCGCCGCGTACTGGCGGGGCAACGAGAACAACAAGCAGCTCCAGCGCATCTATGGCACCGCGTGGCCGAGCAAGGACGCTCTTGCCGACTACTTGCACCGGCTCGAGGAGGCGGAGCGCCGCGACCACCGAAGGCTCGGCCGCGAGCTCGATCTGTTCAGCTTCCCCGACGAGCTGGGCTCGGGGCTGCCGGTCTTCCACCCGAAGGGCGGTGTGCTCAAGCGGGAGATGGAGGACTACGTCCGTCGGCGGCACATCGAGGAGGGCTTCGAGTACGTAGGTACGCCGCACATCACCAAGGAAGGCCTCTTCGAGACCTCCGGGCATCTGTCGCACTTCGACCACGGGATGTACCCCCCGATGGAGCTGGAGGGCGTCAACTACCGCCTGAAGGCGATGAACTGCCCGATGCACAACCTGATCTACCGCTCCCGCGGCCGGTCGTACCGTGAGCTGCCGCTGCGGTTGTTCGAGTTCGGTTCCGTCTACCGGTACGAGAAGTCGGGCGTCGTGCACGGGCTCACCCGCGTACGCGGCATGACCCAGGACGACTCGCATTCGTACGTGACCGCCGAGCAGGCCCCCGACGAGATCAAGCATCTGCTGAGTTTCGTGCTCGGGCTGCTCAAGGACTTCGGGCTCGACGATTTCTACCTCGAGCTGTCGACTCGCGACGACAAGGGCAAGTTCATCGGCTCCGACGAGGAGTGGGCGGTCGCGACCAAGGTTCTCGAGGACGTCGCGAAGGAGACCGGGCTCGAGCTCGTACCCGACCCAGGTGGGGCCGCGTACTACGGGCCGAAGATCTCTGTGCAGTGTCGCGACGCGATCGGACGGTCCTGGCAGCTGTCGACGATCCAGTACGACTTCAACCAGCCCGAGCGGTTCGAGCTCGAGTACACCGCCGCAGACGGCTCGCATCAACGCCCGGTGATGATCCACTCCGCGAAGTTCGGCTCGATCGAGCGGTTCATCGGCGTACTGACCGAGCACTACGCGGGTGCGTTCCCTCCGTGGCTGGCGCCGGTTCAGGTCGTCGGCATCCCGATCGCCGAGCGGCACGTCGACTACCTGTACGACGTCGCAGCCCGCCTGAAAAAGCGCGGCATCCGCGTCGAGATCGATGAGTCCGATGACCGGATGCAGAAGAAGATCCGCAATGCACAGCTGCAGAAGGTGCCGTACATGCTGATCGCCGGCGACAAGGACGTCGAGGCGGGGGCGGTTTCGTTCCGATACCTCTCCGGTGAGCAGGACAACGGCGTTGCCGTCGATGAGGCGGTCGAGCGCATCGCGACGGCCGTCGCGGAGCGGGCCTCAGCGTGACACACGAAGAGCCCGATCTGGAGCACCGCGAAGGCGTCGGCATGCCCGACCGACTGCAGCGGCTCTGGACCCCGCATCGGATGGCCTACATCAAGGGCGCATCCGAAGACGGCGCCGATGAGGAATGTCCGTTCTGCCGGATCCCGAAGCTGTCCGACGACGACGGGCTCATCCTGCATCGCGGGCAGTCGATGTACGCGGTACTCAACCTGCATCCGTACAACCCTGGTCACCTGATGGTGCTCCCGTACCGCCACATCGCCGACCTCGAAGATCTCGACGACGAGGAGGCGCGGGAGCTCACATCGCTTACGCAACAAGCGATCCGAGCGATCAAGCAGGCATCTGCTCCGCACGGCTTCAACGTCGGCCTCAACCTCGGTGGTGTTGCGGGCGGGTCGCTGTCGGAGCACCTGCATCAGCACGTCGTACCCAGGTGGTCCGGTGACGCCAACTTCATCACCATCACCGCTCAGACGAAGGTGATTCCGCAGTTGCTGTCGCAGACCCGAGAGATCCTGGTGGAGGCCTGGCCCGATGCTTGAGCGGTTCCGGAGCTTCTTCACCGCCGTCTTCCGTCCGATCGCCGACCTGTTGCTGCGGATGGGCGTCAGCCCCAACACCGTGACCTTCGTCGGCACGCTCGGCGTATGTGCGGGCTCCCTCGGATTCTTCCCGCGGGGCGAGCTTTTGATCGGCGTACTCGTCGTCACGGCGTTCGTCTTCTCCGACCTCATCGACGGCTACATGGCGCGTTCGTCGGGCCAGACCAGCGTCTGGGGCTCGTTCCTTGACTCCACCCTCGACCGGGTCGGCGACGCCGCGGTGTTCGGCGGCCTGACGCTGTGGTTCGCGTGGGGCGGGGACAACAAGGTCCTCGCGTGCGTCGCCCTGTGGTGTCTCGTCATGGGTGCCGTCACCTCGTACGCCCGCGCGAAGGCCGAGAGCCTCGGCATGCAGGCCAAGGGCGGCATCGCCGAGCGGTCCGACCGGTTGGTGTTGATCCTGGTGATGACGGGGTTCTCCGACATCTTCGATCTGGAGCTGCTGCTCGCGATCGCGCTGTGGCTGCTGGCAGCGGCAAGTGCCGTGACCGTCGTGCAGCGGATGATCATGGTCCGCCGCCAAGCCCTCGCCGAATGAGGACGGACTGGGCGTACCGGCTCGGCTGGAGCGTCGCCTGCCGGCTGCCCGAGTCAGTCGTACACGTGGCATTGGACCAGGTCGCCGACCAGCTGTGGCGGCAACGCGGCAAGGGCGTACGCCGACTCGAGAGCAACCTCGCGCACGCGGTCGCTCCGGAGGTCGCCGCCGACGAGAGCGCCGTGCGGGAGCTGGGGCGCCGGGCGATGCGCTCGTACCTGCGTTACTGGGGTGAGGTTTTCCGCCTGTCACGTTGGTCGCACGATGACATCTTCGCCGGCGTCGAAGTGGAGAACTTCCATCTGCTCCGGGATGCACACGAGGCCGGCCGCGGAGTCGTCGGTGCGCTGCCGCATATGGGCAACTGGGAGCTGGCCGGCGCCTGGTCGTGTGCGATGGGCATCCCGCTGACCGCGGTCGCCGAGCGGTTGCACCCGGAGAGCCTCTACCAGGACTTCGTCGCGTTCCGCGAGAGCCTCGGCATGGAGATCGTTCCGATCAACGGCGGTCCGCCGGTCATGCCGTTGCTCGTCGAGCGGCTCGAAGCCGGCGGATTCGTCTGCCTGCTGTCCGATCGCGACCTCTCCCGCAACGGCATCGAGGTGGAGCTACTCGGGGCACCAGCTCGTGTCCCGCAGGGCCCGGCGTTGCTTGCTCGGCGTACGGGCTCGCTGTTGATCCCGATCACGAGCACGTACGACGATGGACTGATGAGGCTGCGGCTGCACGATCCGGTGCCCGAGACCGACGCGCCGACGATGATGCAGGGCGTCGCCGACGCGTTCGGCGATGCGATCCGAGCGCGTCCGGTCGACTGGCACATGTTGCAGCGGGTCTTCGTGTCGGACCTGGATGAGTGAGCGGTCATGAGAATCGGCATGGTGTGCCCCTACTCGCTTGCCGTGCCCGGTGGAGTCCAGAACCATGTGCAGGACCTGACCGGATCGTTGCTCGCCTCCGGCCATGAGGTGTCGGTGCTTGCACCTGCCGATGACGGCGCGGTCGTACCCGACCACGTCGCGTCCGCCGGGCGGGCCGTTCCTGTGCACTACAACGGAGCGGTCGCGAGGCTCGCGTTCGGACCGGTGGCGATGAGGCGTACGCGACGCTGGATTCGCGACGGTGACTTCGACCTGCTCCACATTCACGAGCCCACCGTGCCGAGCGTCTCCATGATCTCGCTCGGGATGTCGGCATGCCCGGTGGTCGCGACCACGCACAACGCGACACCGAGGCTGCGGGCGATGGCGGTGTCCGAGCCCGTACTGCGTCCGGCGCTGGAGAAGATCAGTGCGCGCATCGCGGTGTCGGAGCATGCGAAGCGGTTCATCGACGAGCACACCGGGGGAGAGGCCGTCATCATCCCGAACGGCCTGTACGCCGAGCATTTCACCGGCCCGCGTACGAACGACCCGGACGAGCCCACGATCGTCTTCCTCGGCCGCTACGACGAGCCGCGCAAGGGTCTCACGGTGCTGTTCGAGGCGATGGGCGACATCCTCGCTGCGCGACCCGACGTGCGCGTGATCGTCGCCGGTGTCGGACACGAGGCCGAGGCGCGATCGCGACTGCCGGGTCACCTCGGGTCGCGGGTGAGGTTCGTCGGGCCGATCGACGACGAGGAGAAAGCGAAACTACTACGCGGAGCCGACCTGTACGTCGCCCCCAACACCGGCGGCGAGAGCTTCGGCATCGTGCTGATCGAGGCGATGGCCGCGGGTGCGCCGGTGGTCGCGAGCGATCTGCCTGCGTTCGCGACGGTCCTGGAGGACGGCCGACTCGGCCGGTTGTTCCACAACGGTGATCCGAAGTCGCTCGCCCGAACTGTGGTCGACGTACTTGCCGATCCGGATGCCGAGGCGAGGGCGAAGCTCGCTGCGGACGCCGTGTGGAAGTACGACTGGAGCGTCGTCACTCGCTCGATCGTGCGCGTGTACGACGCCGTCGTCGGGCAGACGGGGAGCACGCCATGACGGAGCTGAGCTGGATCCTTGCGGCGTTGCTCGTCATCGGCGTCGTCGCCGTGTTTCTGTCGTGGACGGCGGGCCGCCTCGACCGGATGCACATCCGGCTCACGACGGCACATGCGTCGTTGGACCGCCAGCTGATCGACAGGTCGTCTACCGTGCGCGACTTCGCGGTCTCGGGGCTCGTCGACCCGGCAGCGACCCTCGTACTCGTGGAGGCCGCCGACAGCGCCCGCGCCGCGCCGCCGGCCGAGCGCGAAGACGCCGAGGGCGAGCTGTCGCGGCTCGTTCGTACCGTGTTGGGGCCGGCCGAGGAGGCCGACGATGTCTGGAACAGAGCCGACGAGCCACACCGCGAACTGTTGGCGGATCTGGTCGCGTCATGCGAGCGCGTGCGGTACGCGCATCGCTTCCACAACGACCTCGTCGAGCGTACGCAGGCGATGCGCCGGCGTCCGGTCGTACGCGTCTTCCGGCTCGCCGGCCGCGCACCATGGCCGCAGCCGTTCGTGTTCGACGACGCGGCACCCGAGGGCCTGACCCGGCTGGTCGGCCAGGCCGCTTCGGGCCGCGCGGGCTGAGCGCTGCCCGCGAATTACCACGGGCCCGTGGTAATTCGCGCCGCTACCCCGGCAAGTTTGCTCCGTAGCGGCGATAAATCACTGGGGAGCGGTGACCGCGTGGGTCGGACCTCCGCGTACGGACCGGTGTCTGGCGGCCGTACGATGGGAACCGGAGCCACTCACCCCGCAGAGAACCCGAGGAACACCCGTGACTGAAGCTGTGACCGCCCCCGAGCCCACCCACGACGTCGGCACCGCTCGCGTCAAGCGCGGCATGGCCGAGATGCTCAAGGGCGGCGTGATCATGGACGTCGTCGATGCCGAGCAGGCGAAGATCGCCGAGGATGCCGGCGCCGTTGCGGTGATGGCCTTGGAGCGCGTACCTGCCGATATCCGCTCGCAGGGCGGCGTCGCACGGATGAGTGATCCGGACCTGATCGACGGCATCGTCGAAGCCGTGTCGATCCCCGTGATGGCCAAGGCGCGCATCGGCCACTTCGTCGAGGCACAGGTGCTGCAGTCGCTCGGCGTCGACTACATCGACGAGTCCGAGGTGCTGACCCCGGCCGACTACGCGAACCACATCGACAAGTGGCAGTTCACGGTGCCGTTCGTATGCGGCGCGACGAACCTCGGCGAGGCACTCCGCCGCATCACCGAGGGGGCGGCGATGATCCGTTCCAAGGGCGAGGCAGGCACGGGTGACGTCTCGAACGCCACGACCCACATGCGCCAGATCCGCGCCGAGCTCCGCCGGCTCACCAGCCTGCCCGAGGACGAGCTCTATGTGGCCGCCAAGGAGCTGCAGGCGCCGTACGCGCTGGTCCAGGAGGTCGCTGCCGCGGGCAAGCTCCCTGTCGTGTTGTTCACCGCCGGCGGCATCGCGACGCCGGCCGACGCCGCGATGATGATGCAGCTCGGCGCCGAGGGTGTGTTCGTCGGTTCCGGCATCTTCAAGTCGGGCAACCCGGCGCAGCGTGCCGAGGCGATCGTCAAGGCGACGACCTTCCACGACGATCCCGATGTGATCGCCAAGGTCTCCCGTGGCCTCGGTGAGGCGATGGTCGGCATCAACGTCGACGACGTGCCCGAGCCGCACCGACTCGCCGAACGCGGTTGGTGACGCGGGCACCGGATGGGTTTCCGCAGCGTCCCGAAGCTGACGGTAGATGAGGAGCTTCGCGGGTTCGCACGCGTCGTCGTCCGGGCAGGTACGTACGACGACGAGCGTACGTACGCCGAGATCGTCGAGGCCGTACGCGCATCCGGCTCTGCCGAGCCGGAGGTCCGCGCCACGGCGTTGCTCGAGGAGGCGACCTCGGCGCTGAACCGTGATCAGACGTCGTGGCCAGACGTCACCGACTTCGACCGGCTGCAGGGCGTGTTCGCCGACCTCGACTCGCGCGGACTCCCGGTGCTGCAGGCGATCGAGGACCACTGGGTCGCGCAGGCCGAACTCGAGCGGCGCGCGCGTACGGGTCCGGCATGCCGGGGTGTCGTCTGGTTCACCGCACCCGACGTCTGGCACGCGGTCGACCACGGGATGCTGGAGCTGAACGTCTGGCATGCCGACTCCGCGAACGTCGCCGACGGCGATCCGCTCCTTGCCGAGGTGCTGGAGGCGCTTGCGACGGCGGGTTTCGACGCGCAGTTCGATGAGGGCCGCATCGAGGTCTCCGCTTCCTGGCACCGACGCCTCGGCACCTGACGTACGCCCTCCTCTTGAAGAGTTTGCGGACTTTTCAGTGCTGGCGCAGCGTACGAACACCGAAAAGTCCACAAACTCCGTCACGCGCCCGCGGATGGCTCGAAGTAGCCGCTCCGCATAGCCCTTTCGAGGCATCTTTACTTGAAGTTTGAATAACTGTCCGTGATCTCGTGTTTGCATGAAGTGACTCCACCGAGCGTCTCTGAGCCGGGTTACTGCGAGTCGTCATGTCAGCCGAAGGCGCGTGCTCACGCGCCCATGCGTAGAAAGACCACGAGATGAACAAGACAACCAAGGGCGCCCTCGCTGCCGCGACTGCCGCAGCCCTGCTCATCGGCGGTGCGGGCACGCTCGCGTTCTGGTCCGACAGTGACAGCGTCGACGCGGGGACGATCACGGCCGGCAACCTCAGCCTGACGCCCGCCGCGCCTGCCGCGACGTGGACCGACGCCCACGACTCGTCCACGATCTCCGACATCGCGAGCTTCCGTGTCGTACCCGGCGACAAGCTGGTCTACGAGGCAGGGTTCACCGTCAACGTCGACGGCGACAATCTCGAGGCCGCTCTCGACGTCGACGATGCCTCGGTGTCCGGCGCGCTGCTCGACGAGTCGAGCGTCAACGTCGCCGTGACCGACTCCGGCGGTGGCGCGATCGACGCGATCACGCCTGCCCAGGACGGCGAGACGATCACCGCCAGGGTCACCTTCGACTTCCCGTACGCGGCGGCGACCAACGATTCGCAGCAGCAGGCCGTGGACCTCAGCGGTCTGCGACTCACGCTGACCCAGCAGCCGGTTTCCTGAGGCCGGGGAGACGACTGACATGCGGATGCGCTCGGCGTTCCTCGTCGCGGGCTTGGTTGTCGTCGTGACCGGCGCGGTCATGACGACAACGAGCGCGCGCTGGCACGCCGAGCGCGGATTCGATGCGGGCGTCGTCAGCGGTGGAGAGCTCTCCGTCGCGGTCGGAGCGGGCGGGGCTCAGTCCTCGAACCTTGCGCTGGACGGGCTCAGCGGCGAGAACCTCGGTCCGGGCAGCTACCGGCAGTCCCCGCTCACGGTCAGCAACGACGGCGACATCGACCTGCGCTATCGCCGAGCCGGCGTGTCATGGGGCGCGCTCGCCGGGCAGGCGACGTTGACCGCCGTACGCGTTTCGGCCGAGTCTGCGTGTCAGCCGACCGGATCGCCGGCGAACGCCGGGGGCGACTTCACGCAGTTCCGTACGCTCGCGCCTGGCGATTCGGAGACCTGGTGCCTGCGGCTCGCCTTGGGCGACAACCCGCCGCAGAGCGTCTCCGCAAACGTCGTCAGCGTCGAAGTGCGGGCAGAGCAGGTGCGTCATGGCGCCTGATCACGTCGCTGGCGCCTGGTCGTGGGTACGCCAGGTCGTCGCGTGGTTCGTACTTCTCGCGGCGATCGCGGTCCTCGCAGTCGCCGTGATCGTGCCGCGTATCGCGGGGGCGACCCCGTACGCGGTGCAGACCGGTTCGATGCAGCCGACGTACCCGCCGGGCACCCTCGTCGTCACGAAGCCGGTCGACAACGCCGACATCGGTATCGGTACGCCGATCACGTATCAACTCGACTCAGGGCGCAGCACTGTCGTGACGCACCGCGTCGTGGGCGTACGTCTAGGCGCCGACGGCAAGAACTGGTTTCAGACCCAAGGCGACGCCAACAACGCGCCCGATGAGGAGTTGGTGCGCCCGATCCAGGTCCGCGGCGAGGTCTGGTACGACGTCCCGTACCTCGGCCGGCTGAACGCCGTACTCACCGGGAGTCAGCACCAGCTCCTGGTGTTCCTCGTGGCGGGCGCCCTCGTGGCGTACGCGCTGCTGATGTTCGGGTCTGCGTTGCGTGACCGAGCGCGTGATCGTCGTGGAGAGACGACGGACGTCGGTCGACACCGGGAGCTCGCATCATGACCATTGGAGAACGCATCCGCCACGCATGGACCTCCGCACGGGTCCGTGCCGTGCTTTCGCTCGGTTTCGTCGCCGGCCTTGCCGTCGCTACGACGTCTGCGTACTGGACCGACACCGCGACCGCGACCGCGACGATCAGCACCGGCAGCATCGATCTCCGGCTCGGCGCAGCAGCGGTCGACAACGACCCGGTCGAGACGACGTCGTTCTCGATCAGCGACATGGTTCCCGGCTCGACGAAGGATCAACCGCTGCCCGTCGCCAACGTCGGCACAGTCCCGATCACGTACGCGATGTCAGTCACCGCGTCAGGTGGGCTTGCTTCGGGACTCCGGATGCAGGTGTACTCCGCGGACAGCGATGGTGCGTGTACCGGGACGGTGGTCGCCGACGGTCTACCGATGTCCGCCGCGAGCTTCTCCGGTCGGCCGCTGGCAGCGGGCGGACACGAACGACTCTGCCTTCGGGTGACGCTTCCGGTGGGAGCATCGTCAGCCCTGCAAGGCACGTCGGCCACCGCAACGCTCACCTTCACGGCGACGTCGAGGTGATGCCGCTGTGAATTCCTTCCCTCGACCCGCGCGGCTCGCGCGTGAGGCCGCGCTCACGCTCGGCGCGTTCGCGGGCATTGTCTGCATCGTGCTTGCGCTGATGCCGGCGTTCGGCATCCGCCCACTCGTCGTCACATCTGGTTCGATGGAGCCTGACATCGCCACCGGGGCGCTCGCGTTCACGCACGGTGTCGGAGCGGGAGACCTCCGCGTCGGCGATGTCGTGAGCGTGCGTGACGAGTCGGGTGTTCGGGTCACGCACCGGATCGAGTCGATGCGCGGCAACGACGGGCTCGCTCAGTTGACGCTGCGAGGCGACGCCAACGCGGTCGCCGATGCGCGCGCCTACGAGGTCAGCCGCGCGGACCGAGTGCTGTTCTCGGTCGACGGACTCGGGTACGCATTGGGCTGGTTGCGTACGCCTTTGGGCATCGTCGTCGCGAGTGCGATCGCGATTTCGCTGCTGTGGTTGGCTTTCCGGGACGGCGCCGACAACACGCGTACGCAGAGATCAGCAGGACGCAGGGGAGTGGCGAGCGCCGCCGCGATCGCTGTCGTCGCGGTGGCCGCGGCGGGGGCGTACGAGTTCGCTTCGGCCGAGCCGACGCGGGCGGCGTGGACGGACCAGGCGAGTGCGCGCACCGGCCAGTTCGATGCGGCCACGGTGCTTCCGCCCACGACTGCACCGGAGTGCACGAACCAAGGCGGCCTGCTGGGGCTGCTCGGCTACGCACAACTCACCTGGCCCCACCGAGACGCGGCGTACTCCTACGCCTACACGATCACCCGAGTGTCCAACGGCCAGGTCGTCGGCGGAGGCAGCGTGTCGGCGAGTGGTGGGGTCGGATCGACGGTCACGCTCGATGTCCGCACCGCGCTACTGGGCAACAACCTGCTGGAGAACACCGACTATGACGTGACGGTGCGATCCGTACTCAACGCATCCGGCGGGTGGCAGTCGACCGGCAGATGGACCACGCGCGTGCACTCGGCCAACCTCCTCGTCGGCCTGAGCATGCGGTGCGGACCCGGCGGAGTCAACCGAATCGTGTCCTCGACGACCGACTCGCCAGCGGCGACAACTAATCTGGAGCGGTGAGCACAACCCCCACCGTCGGCGTCTTCTCGCTCCAGGGCGACGTACGCGAACACCTGCGCGTACTGTCCGATCTCGGCGCCGAGGCGATCGCCGTACGAAGGCCGAGCGAACTCGAGCGCTGCGACGGCTTCGTGCTGCCCGGCGGCGAGTCGACCACGATGTACAAGCTGGCGCGTACGTTCGAGCTGTTCGAGCCGCTGCAGAAGCGGATCGCGGGCGGGATGCCGACGTTCGGTACGTGCGCCGGGATGATCATGCTGGCCGACGAGATCAAGGACGGCATCGAGGGCCAGGAGACGCTCGGCGGGCTCGATGTCACGGTGCGACGCAACGCGTTCGGGCGTCAGGTCGACTCCTTCGAGACCGATCTCGAGTTCGATGCGTTCGCAGCACCCGTGCACGCGGTGTTCATCCGGGCGCCGTGGGTGGAGCGTGCCGGCCCCGACGTCGAGGTGCTCGCCCGCGTACCCACAGGTGACGAGGCGGCCGGAGCGGTCGTCGCGGTCCGCCAGGGCCATCTGCTGGCGACGTCGTTTCACCCGGAAGTCGCGCATGACGACCGCATCCACCGCTACTTCCTCGACCTGGTACGCGCGGGAGGCTGACCCCGGCCCGGTAAGGTGGACAAGGCCCGAAAGCAGGCAAGGGAAGGATCGTCATGTCAGGCCACTCCAAGTGGGCGACTACGAAGCACAAGAAGGCCGTGATCGACGCACGGCGCGGCAAGATGTTCGCGAAGCTGATCAAGAACATCGAGGTTGCCGCGCGTACGGGCGGTCCTGACCCGGCCGGCAACCCGACCCTGTACGACGCGATCCAGAAGGCGAAGAAGTCGTCGGTCCCCAACGACAACATCGACCGGGCCGTCAAACGCGGCGGCGGGCTCGACGGTGCGGGCGTCGACTACACGACGATCATGTACGAGGGCTACGGGCCCGGTGGCGTCGCGTTCCTGATCGAGTGCCTCACCGACAACAAGAACCGCGCCGCGATGGAGGTACGCACCGCGATGACCCGTGGCGGCGGTTCGATGGCCGACCCGGGCTCGGTGTCGTACATGTTCAACCGTAAGGGCGTCGTCATCGTCAACCGCGAGCAGGAGTCGGGAGAGACCAACGAGGACGACATCCTGTTGGCCGTGCTCGACGCGGGCGCCGAAGAGGTCAACGACCTCGGCGAGAGCTTCGAGATCATCAGCGAGCCGACCGATCTGGTGCCGGTACGCACGGCGCTGCAGGACGCCGGGCTCGACTACGAGTCCGCAGAGCAGTCCTTCGTACCGACCGTCACCGTCGAGGTCGACGCCGAAGGTGCCGGCAAGGTGGTGCGGTTGATCGAGGCGCTCGAAGACTCCGATGACGTACAGAACGTGTTCGCCAACTTCGATGCGTCCGACGAGGTCATGGCCGAGGTCGGTTGATTCATGCGGTTGACCGACTCGACCGGCACCAGATGGCGAGTCAAACGCCGCTGGGTGCCGTGGCGCCGGCGCGTGCGCGACTTCGGCTACGACATCCCGTACGTCAGCGGGATGGGCGACGACCCGATCAGCATGGTGCTCGGCGTGATCGCGTTCATCATCGCGATCCCGCTCCTCGTTCTCGCGTTCGTCGCGATGCTCGAGCTGTTGGTTCTGTTGCTGCTGGTGCCGATCGCCATGCTGATCCGGGCGTTGTTCGGCGGCGCATGGCCGATCGAGGTGTTCTGTGACGGCAAGCTGCAGGGCACCGAGTACGTCAAGGGCTGGCGCGCGTCCCGCGAGCGCATGCGCGCCATCATGGCGCAGCTCCGGCATCGTGGCGGCGTGCGAGAGGGCGCCTGACGACGGCGCTTGACCCTCCCCCTGGGGGAGACCGCAGGCTGTAGCCATGAGTCAAGGACTTCTGGCGATCGGCGCCTTCTCCCGGGCGTGCCTGCTCTCGGTCAAGTCGCTCCGTGCGTACCACGAGTCGGGCGTGCTGGTGCCGGCGAGCGTCGACCCGCACACGGGCTACCGCGCGTACCACGCTTCGCAGCTGATCGACGCCGCGGTGATCTACCGGCTGCGTGCGCTCGACCTGCCGCTCGACGAGGTACGCGAGGTGCTGCGCGCACGCGATCCGGATGTGACGGCGAAGGTGCTTGCGGCCCATCAGGACGTGATGCGCGAGCGGCTCGCCCACGTCGAGCGGATCGTCTCCGAGCTGCACGAGGGACTCGAGCGGCCCGCGGCGCACACTCCGGTCTTCGTACGAGATGAGCCGCATCAGCACACTCTTGCGGTTCGGGGCCAGGTCGGCAGTGACGAGTACGCGGCGTTCCTCGACGGCGCGTACTCCGCGATCGGTCAGACGGTCGAACGCCACGCCGTACGGCCGACCGCGGAGTCGGGTGCGCTGTATCCCGCGGAGATAGCAGGAGACGACTCGGACGATGTCGAGGCGTTCCTGCCGATCGCCGAGCCGGTCTCATTGGGTACGTGCGGGGCCGTCGTCAACGGCGAGGTGCCCGCGGCCAGGGTGGCCGTTCTCGTACACGCCGGGCCGTACGACGACATCGAGGACTCATACCTACGACTCGGGGCCTGGGTCGCCGAGAACGCCGAACCGTCGGGGCTGCGCGTACGCGAGCGGTACCTCGTCAGTTACGGCGACACCGACGACCTGACGAGGTTCCGGACCGAGATCTGTTGGCCAATCATCAGCAAAGAGGAGATCGTTACATGACAGTTCAGCTAGCCGCAGTGACCTTCGACTGTGCAGACGCGTTGACCGTAGGCAACTTCTGGTCTGCGGCCCTTGGCCGCCCGCTCGACGGGCACTCCAGCAACGGCTTCGCCACGATCGGGATGGCAGAGGGCCACGCCACGGGCGGCGACAATGCGTGGATGTTCGCCAAAGTTTCAGAGCCGAAGGTCGCGAAAAACAGGATGCACATCGACTTCGCCGCCGATGATCGCGAGGCTGAGGTCAACAGGTTGGTCGGCCTCGGCGCGAAGCGCGGCGACGACCACGAGCAGTGGGGCATCGCCTGGACGGTGATGCAGGACCCCGAGGGCAACGAGTTCTGCGTGGCGCAGACTCCCTGACTGATGAGCGACGCGGGGACCCTCGCCCGCCGCTATCGCTGAGTCGTCGGTCCTGCACGCCTGAGTCGTCGGTCTTGGACGGCTGAGTCGTCGGTCCCGCATGGCAAGACTGACGAGCGAGCGGTGCAGAGGTGACGAGTCAACGGGCTTCGGCGCGTCGGTACGAGCGTGACGGCGAGGGCCGTTAAGGTGTCGAACATGCGTTCGCTGTGCCGTTGTCCGTCCGTACGCCCAGGCGGTGTCGTCTGATGCGCGTACTCGGCATCGACCCCGGCCTTACCCGCTGCGGCATCGGCGTCGTCGACGGTACGATCGGCCGCCCGCTGACGATGGTCGAGTATGGCGTCGCGCGTACGCCCGCGGACGAGCACGTCTCGAGGCGGTTGCTCGCCATCGAGACGGAGGTCGAAGCCTGGCTCGATCGCCACCGACCCGACGCCGTCGCGGTCGAGCGCATGTTCAGCCAGCACAACGTACGCACCGTGATGGGCACTGCCCAGGCCAGCGGTGTCGTGATGACCGCCGCGGCGCGACGCGGCCTACCTGTCGCGCTCCACACGCCGAGCGAGGTGAAGGCCGCCGTCACAGGCAGCGGCCGCGCAGACAAGACGCAGGTCGCGTCGATGGTCACTCGACTGCTCCGCCTCGGTGCGCCGCCGAAGCCGGCAGATGCGGCCGATGCGCTCGCGCTCGCCATCTGCCATGTGTGGCGCGGGCAGGCCGCGTCACGGCTCGAGGCCGCCGTACTCGCCAACACCCCGAGGAGGACCCCATGATCGCCTTCGTCTCCGGCCGGGTCGCCGCGACCAACCTCACCTCCGTCGTCGTCGAGGTCGGCGGCGTCGGCATGCTCGTCCACTGCACGCCGAGCACGATCGCCGGCGTACGCCTCGGCGAGTCGGCGACGCTGGCCACATCGATGGTCGTACGCGAGGACTCCCTCACGTTGTACGGGTTCGCCGACGACGAGGAGCGCGATATGTTCGAGCTTGTACAGACCGCCAACGGGGTCGGCCCCAAGGTCGCACAGGCGATGATCGCGGTGCTCAGCCCCGACGACATCCGGATGGCCGTCGCGGGCGACGACCACAAGACGCTCACCTCCGTCCCGGGCATCGGTGCGAAGGGCGCGCAACGGATCGTGCTGGAGCTCAAGGACCGCGTCGGCCCCGCTCCGTCGGCGGCAGCGCCCGCACCGACGCCCGGGGGAGGCAACGCATGGCGTGATCAGGTGCACGAGGCGCTGATCGGCCTCGGCTGGTCCGCGCGCGAGGCAGATAAGGCCGTCGCGGCCGTCGCGCCGATGGCTGCCGAACAAGCCGATGCGCTCGACGTACCCGCGCTGCTACGCGGAGCATTGCGTACTCTGTCGAGGGCATGAGCACGCTGGCATGACCGAACGACCGAGCGCGGAGGTGGAGATGACCTACGACGCGCACCCCGACGAGTCGCCGGCCGAGTCCACCCGCGCGCTGGTCGACCCCGGTGTCGAGGGTGACGAGCGCGCATTCGAGGCCGCACTGCGACCCAAGACGCTCGACGAGCTCGTCGGCCAGGATCGCGTTCGCGAGCAGCTGACGCTCGTACTCCACGCGGCTCGCCGTCGTGAACGTACGCCCGACCACGTTCTGCTGTCGGGTCCGCCCGGTCTCGGCAAGACCACGCTGGCCATGATCATCGCCGGCGAGATGTCGGCGCCTCTGCGGCTGACGAGCGGTCCGGCGATCCAGCATGCCGGCGATCTCGCCGCGATCCTGTCCGGTATCAACGAGGGCGATGTGCTCTTCGTCGATGAGATCCATCGCATGTCGCGACCGGCCGAAGAGTTGCTGTACATGGCGATGGAGGACTTCCGGGTCGACGTCGTGATTGGCAAGGGGCCGGGTGCGACGGCGATCCCGCTGGAGATCCCGCAGTTCACGCTCGTTGGCGCGACGACGCGGGCCGGCTTGCTACCCGGACCGCTCCGTGACCGGTTCGGCTTCACCGCTCAGCTGGAGTACTACGAGGCGGCCGAGCTGCACCGCATCGTTCGGCGATCGGCCAGGCTGCTCGAGGTCGACGTCACCGAAGACGGCGGTCTCGAGATCGCGTCCCGTTCGCGCGGCACACCGCGCATCGCCAACCGGCTGCTGCGGCGCGTACGCGATTATGCCGAGGTACGCGCCGACGGCACGGTCGACGAAGACATCGCACATCGCGCCCTCGATCTCTTCGAGGTCGACCGGCTCGGCCTCGACCGCCTCGACCGCGCCGTGCTCGACGCGCTCTGCCGCAACTTCGGCGGGGGACCGGTCGGAGTCTCGACCCTCGCCGTCGCCGTCGCGGAGGAGCGCGAGACGGTCGAGGAGCTGGCCGAGCCGTTCCTGGTTCGGATGGGGTTCCTGGCGCGTACGCCGCGGGGCCGCGTCGCCACCGGCGCGGCATGGTCGCATCTCGGCCTCACCGCGCCCGCGAACGCCGTCGCAGACACGCTTCCGCTGGACTGACGTCTGACCCCGTCAGGAGGCGAGGGGTATCGTCGGGAAGCGGGGGCTAGGATGCGCGTGGTCCGGCAATCGGCCGGCGACGCCCCGCAAAGTTCTTTTCTGGAGTGACCTTCGTGACGCAAGAAGACCTGTACGCATTGCTCCCTTTCGTGCTGCTGGCGCTGGTGTTCTGGTTCCTGGTGTTCCGACCGGCACGCAAACGGCAGCGGGAGGCGGCGCAGACGCAGTCGAGTCTCGAGGTCGGCGCCCGGATCATGCTGACGAGCGGCATCTTCGGCGAGGTCGTGGCGGTTCATGACGCCGAGATCGAAGTGGAGATCTCACCGGGCACGGTGATCACTGCGCACCGGCAGGCGGTCGGACGCGTGATCCCTGAGGACGTCGAGCCCGCCGAGTCGCTTGCGCCGGCCGCCGACGACGAGACCGCCGACGACAGCGTGAGTGGTGAGGATCCGACCACCGACACCGCGAGCGTCGAAGAAGCCCCCGAGCTGCCGACGCACAAAGAGAAGTAATGTCTACCGCGCGCTCCGGGCGAATGTCCAAGAAGACACCTCGGCCGGGGCGCGTGCTCGCGGTGTTCCTCGCCGCGATCGTCGTCCTGTACGGGATCGTCGCCCTCGTCGGCGACTGGCAGCCGCGTCTCGGCCTCGACCTGCAAGGTGGTACGCGGATCGCGCTCGAGGCAAAGACGTCGAGCGGCGACGTGACCCAGGAGAAGCTCGACGAGGCGCGCGACATCATCGACCAGCGCGTCAACGGCAGCGGCGTGTCCGAGGCCGATGTCACCACCCAAGGTGGCGACCAGGTCGTGATCGAGATCCCCGGGGAGAAGCAGGCAGGGATCGTCGACGAGGTCGGTCGTACGGCGCAGCTGCGGTTCAGGCTCGTCTGGGCGACCGGCGCGGCCGATGGCCAGCAGAGCCAGCAACCGCAGCAGCAGCCGACCCAATCGCCGAAACAGTCCGGCAACGATCAACTGCCCTTCGAGAAGCCGCCCGATCAGCAGGGCACGAAACAGAACGCCGGCAAGAACCGAGCCGCGCCGGTCGACGGCGCACAGACAGCGTCTGCCGACTCCGGAAACGACTCGGCCAAGGCATCCGGCGACGACGCCGACCAGACGAGCGGGCAGCAGTCCGATGACAACGGCGCCGACGACAACGACGATGCAGATGACCCCGTCGCCGACTTCGACTGGACGGGCCTATCACTCGACCAGATGATCGCGGGGGAGGCACAAGGGTTGGACTCGCTCCCGCCCGACACTCGTCCGGCGATAGCCGAGCTCAACGATCAGCTCTCCTCCTTCGAATGCAATGACAAGTCAATCGAGAAGATCGACGATGTGGCCGATCAGCCGCTCGTCACCTGCGACCCCGAATCGGGCGAGACGTTCCTCCTCAGCCCCTCGGTCATCCCCGGCACCGATGTCAGCGACGTCAGCGCGGCATTGCCGCAAAACCAAGCCAACTGGGTGGTCAGCCTCGCCCTCGGCGGCGACGGCAAGGCCACCTTCGACAAGGTCACCGACGCGCTCACCCAGCAGTACAACAACGGCAACTCTGCCGGCAGTCGCTTCGCAATCGTCCTCGACGGCGGCGTTCTGAGCGCCCCGCAGAGCGAAGCACACATCACCGACGGCCGATCCCAGATCTCTGGCAACTTCACTCAGGACTCCGCACAGTCGCTCGCCAACTCCCTCAAGTACGGCGCACTCCCGTTGACGTTCGGTGTCAACAGTGTCTCGGTCGAGGGCCCGTCGCTGGCCGGTAGCCAGCTCGACGCAGGACTGCTCGCGGGTGCGATCGGACTGCTGCTCGTCGTCTTGTACAGCCTCTTCTACTATCGCGGCCTCGGCCTCGTCGTCATCGCCTCGTTGCTCGTCGCGGCGGCCACGACGTACGCGCTCGTACTTCTGCTCGCCGCGAGTGCGGGCTTCACCCTGACCCTGCCCGGTATCGCGGGCCTCATCGTGGCGATCGGCATCACCGCCGACTCGTTCGTGGTCTTCTTCGAACGATTACGCGATGAGGTACGAGAGGGCCGCTCCCTTCGAGTGGCCGTCGAACGCGGCTGGCACCGCGCGCGAATGACGATCATCGCCGCCGATTCGGTTTCGTTCATGGCCGCACTTGTGCTGTACATCTTCGCGATCGGCGTCGTACGCGGTTTCGCGTTCGCACTCGGCCTGACCACCTTGATCGATGTGTTCATCGTCTTCTTCTTCACCAAGCCGTTGGTCGCGTTGTGCGCGCGTACTCGCTTCTTCGGTGAGGGCCACAAACTGTCCGGCCTCGACCCGGGACACCTCGGCATCAGTGGCCGATCGGTATCCCAGATGGCGTCGCGCCCGACACCCGCAACCACCGGAGGCGATCGCTGATGGGTCGCATCTCTTCGCTCGGGCACAACCTGTACGAGGGCCAGGTGTCGTTCGACTTCGTCGGTCGGCGACGTCTATGGTACGCGATCTCGATCGTGATTCTGATCGTCGCGGGTCTGGGTCTGTTCGTACGCGGCCTCGACATGGGCATCGAGTTCCGCGGTGGCGTCGAGTTCACCGCCAAGATCGCGCCGACGAGTGCGAACGTCGACGCGATGCGCAACGCGGTCGTCGACTCAGGCATCGCCGACGCCGGCGACCCCACCGTGACGACCTCGGGCCAGAGCGCCGTACGGATCGACACCAAACCCCTCAGCCAGGACGAAGCGACGAAGGTCGAGTCCGCCCTGCGGGACGCGGGCGCCAGCGACATCAGCCAGAACCTCATCGGGCCGACCTGGGGTCAGCAGGTCGCGAAGAAGGCGGCTATCGGCCTGGTGGTGTTCATCGGGTTCGTGGTGATCTTCATCTGGGCGTACTTCCGAGAATGGAAGATGTCGGTCTCGGCGATCGTCGCGCTCATCCACGACCTCGTCATCACCGTCGGCGTCTACGCGTTGTCCGGGTTCGAGGTCACGCCTGCCACGGTGACCGGACTGCTGACCATCCTCGGGTACTCGCTGTACGACACGGTGGTCGTCTTCGACAAGGTCCGGGAGAACACCCGCGGCTTCGAGCGCTCACTTGCGCGTGCGTACGCCGAGTCGGCCAACCTCGCGGTAAACCAGACACTCGTCCGCTCCATCAACACCTCGATCATGGCTCTACTACCGGTCGGGTCGCTGCTCGTCGTCGGCGTCGCGGCGCTGGGCAGCGGACCGCTGAAGGACCTTTCGCTCGCGCTCTTCGTCGGCATGGCGGCCGGCACGTACTCCTCGATCTTCATCGCGACGCCGCTCGCCGTACAGCTCAAGGAGTCCGAGCCGGTCGTACGCGAGCAGGCCGAGAAGGTCGAGCGCCGACGTGCCCGGGAGGCCACGAGCGGGGAAGACGAGGGCGGGGACGCTAGGGTCGGTTCGTCGACGGCACCGACCCGGACCGTCACGAAGTCAGGTGCGGCCAAGCGTGCACAGCCGAGCCGCGCACCGAGGTCGAGACGTGGGAGGCGACCCAAGTGAGCCAAGCCCGGCAGACCCCCGAGGTCGAGGCCTTGTTGCACGAACTCATCCGAGACATACCCGACTGGCCCGAGCCCGGCGTCACATTCCGCGACATCACGCCGTTGCTCGCCGACCCCGAGGCGTTCGGGGCCGTTGTCGAGGCGATGACCGAGCTCGGCCGCAGCCTGGCCGGAGGGCCGATCGACCGCGTGCTCGGTATCGAGGCGCGCGGGTTCATCCTCGCGGCGCCCGTTGCCCTCGCGCTCGGCGCCGGGTTCGTCCCGGTACGCAAGGCCGGCAAGCTGCCGTCGTTCACGCACGCTGTCTCGTACCAGCTCGAGTACGGCGACGCGACGCTCGAGATGCACACAGATGCACTGAGCCCGGGCGATCGTGCACTTGTGATCGACGATGTGCTCGCGACCGGCGGCACCGTCGCCGCCACCATCGACCTGATCGACAAATGCGGTGCGACTCATGTCGGTACTGCGGTGCTGCTGGAGCTGGAGGCGCTGCGAGGTCGCGATAGGCTCACCGGACTGCCGGTCGGCGCACTTCGCTTGGTGTGAGCCCGCCGGCTCGCGTACGCATCTCGCCGGAGCCGCCATGAATGACGACCAACGCCGCATCGTCGCCGCCGTGATCGTGGTTGCGATGCTGCTCGCCGGTATCGCAACCCTGTTGAGCGTCGTGGTGCGGTGAGAATCCTCGACCGCTTGCGACCACGCCGACGCGGCTGCGCCGTGCGCTGGCGTGCGGGCATACGATGAAGATATAGACCGTACGCCGCGCAACGCGGCAGCGACGGGCGAGTGGAGGTGCGCATGGCCGACGACGCGGGATCCGGCACGGAGACGAAGTCGGGCGCCGACCCGACGGTCCGATCGGGGTCAGTGTCCGCGTCGATGCGCGTGCGCAGCCGCCTGGCGAGATTGGGTAGCCGATCGACCTCGACCATTCCGGTGCTCGACCCGCTGCTGCACATCGTGCGTACGACCCACCCCAAGGCCGACCTGGCGATCATCGAGCGGGCGTACCTCACGGCCGAGCGGCTCCACGTCGAGCAGCGGCGCAAGAGCGGCGATCCGTACATCACCCATCCGCTCGCCGTGACCACGATTCTCGCCGAGCTCGGCATGACACCGACCACGCTGTGCGCGGCGCTGCTACACGACACGGTCGAGGACACCCCGTACTCCATCGACCAGTTGCGCAACGACTTCGGCGACGAGATCGCCCAGCTGGTCGACGGGGTCACGAAGCTGGACAAGGTCAAGTACGGCGACTCCGCTCAGGCGGAGACGATCCGCAAGATGATCGTCGCGATGAGCCGCGACATCCGGGTGCTCGTGATCAAGCTCGCCGACCGGCTGCACAACATGCGTACGCTGCGGCACCTTCGCCAGGACAAGCAGGAGCGCATCGCGCGCGAGACGATCGAGATCTACGCGCCGCTCGCGCACCGCCTCGGCATGAACACGATCAAATGGGAGCTCGAGGACCTCTCGTTCTCGACGCTGCATCCCAAGGTGTACGACGAGATCGTGCGCCTTGTCGCCGATCGCGCGCCGGCGCGCGAGGAGTTTCTCGCGACCGTGATCAAGCAGGTGCAAGATGATCTGCGCCGGCACAAGATCAAGGCGACCGTCACCGGCCGGCCGAAGCACTACTACTCGATCTACCAGAAGATGATCGTGCGCGGCCGAGAGTTCGCCGATATCTACGATCTCGTCGGTATCCGCATCCTCGTTGACTCCGTACGCGACTGCTACGCCGTACTCGGCGCGCTGCACGCCCGCTGGAACCCCGTACCCGGACGGTTCAAGGACTACGTGGCGATGCCGAAGTTCAACATGTACCAATCGCTGCACACGACGGTGATCGGTCCGCAGGGCAAGCCGGTCGAGCTGCAGATCCGGTCGTTCTCGATGCACCGACGGGCGGAGTACGGCGTCGCGGCGCACTGGAAGTACAAGGAGAACTCCGAAGCCGGCCGCGACACGGAGAAGGGCAAAGACAAGAGCGGCAAGGCCGATAAGGAAGCCCAGACGACACAGGGCGATATGGCCTGGCTGCGTCAGCTCGTCGACTGGCAGCAGGAGACCGCTGACCCGGGCGACTTCCTCGACTCGCTGCGCTTCGAGATCAACACCGCCGAGGTGTTCGTCTTCACGCCGCGCGGTGACGTGATCCAGCTGCCCGCCGCTTCGACGCCCGTCGACTTCGCGTACGCCGTGCACACCGAGGTCGGCCACGCCTGTATCGGTGCGCGGGTGAACGGTCGGCTCGTACCGCTGGAGTCGAAGCTGGAGAACGGCGACGTCGTCGAAGTGTTCACGTCGAAGGCGTCGACGGCCGGGCCGAGCCGCGACTGGTTGGAGTTCGTACAGAGCCCGCGAGCGCGGAACAAGATCAAGCACTGGTTCACCAGGGAGCGCCGCGAGGAAGCGATCGAGCGCGGCAAGGACTCCATCACCCGCGCGATGCGCAAACAGGGCCTGCCGCTGCAGCGGCTGCTGAACCACGATTCGCTGACGTCGGTCGCGAAGGACCTGCACGTCGCCGACGTGTCGGCGTTGTACGCGGGTGTCGGCGAGGGGCACATCGGCGCTCAGAACGTCGTACACCGGGTGGTCGAACTACACGGCGGTGCGGACGGTGTCGCGGAGGATGTCGCCGAGGCAGTCGCGATGCCGAACGACACCGATCGTCGGCGCAGCGCCAAACGCGGCGACGCGGGTGTGATCGTACGCGGGATGAGCGATGTGCTCGTCAAGCTCGCGCGTTGCTGTACGCCGGTGCCCGGTGATGAGATCGTGGGGTTCGTGACGCGTGGCGACGGGGTCTCGGTGCACCGCGGCGACTGTCCGAACGTACGCAACCTCGAGCGTGAGCCCGAGCGGATGATGGACGTCGAATGGGCGCCGACCGCGCAGAGCGTGTTCTTGGTGGCGATCCAGGTCGAGGCGCTCGACCGGCCTCGGTTGCTCAGTGATGTGACCCGAGTGCTGTCGGACCACCACGTCAACATCTTGTCGGCGACGCTGTCGACCGGCCGCGACCGCGTCGCAAAGAGCCAGTTCACCTTCGAGATGGGCGATCCGAAGCATCTGGGACACGTGTTGAAGACCGTACGCGGTGTCGAGGGCGTCTTCGACGTCTACCGCGTCACCCAATAACCGCTTACACGCGAGAAGCACCACGCTGACACGCGAGAAGCACCACGCTGACACGCGAGAAGTGTGCGGTCGACACGTGACTACCACGAGCGCGGCAGCGGCTCGCGGCCGATCCATTCGCCGATCTGTTGCTCGAACGCCATGTTGGTACCGAATATGTCCTCGCGCCGGCCAACGACTATTCGCCATCCGTGTACATCACGGAAGTACCTCCGCCGCCTGGCGTCGTGACTTGTGTCTGCGTCTTCGGTATGAAACTCGCGCCCGTCGTACTCCGCACCGACTTTCCATTCCTTGAGTGCAAGGTCGAGCCACCCGCGGACCTCGCCGTTTGCATCCGCGACGGGGACCTGAGGTTCCGGACGCGGGAACCCGGCATCGATGATCCGAAGCCGAGACCACGACTCGCCGGGACTATCGGTCAGCGGTTCTATGAGGAACGCCAGCTCTCGTCCCTGGATGATCCACCTATAGCCCTTGAGCTTGGCGACGTAGTCCTGAACCTCTTCAGGCTCTACCAAGCCGGCGTGCGCCATGCCGTCAGCAGCGGCGAGCGCGTACGGACGCCACTGTTCGCGAAGCATGTCGGAGGTGGTGCGTACGTCGACGGTCAAGAGAACGTCGTCGATCTCCATCACGTCCGCGTCAGGAATGAGCGCTTCGCGACACTTCACGAGTCGGCTGGTGCAGCGGGTCGAACCGATGGGAACGACGCACTGCGGCTTCAGCAGAAAGCGCTCAGACGGCTTGAAGGTGTCGACCCCGCGCAGCCAGGCTGCTGTGCTGTTGCAGAAGACGGCGTGCTCGGGCTTGATGAGTCGTGCGGCGGCGAACCGGCACTCAGCAGCATCCGGTACGGAAGCGTCAACCCATACGCCACGGGTGACCTGACGGACGAGATGAAGTCTGCGGAGTTCCTCGAACTCGCGCGGCGAGATGGACAGATCGGAAAGCTGGCGACGCAAGAAGACGTCGCCGCCGTTGATCGGAGTAGTCATACCCACAATGAACATCCGTACGACAGAAACCTGTCGATTAATCCACAGCCGTAGCGAATCGGCCTGTGGGTAACCGTGAACACGTGCCGCGTGTCGGTGCCGTGTTACTCGCGTCTGAGCGAGGCGCTACTCGCGTGTGAGCGTGGTGCTTCTCGCGTGTCAGCGTTAGGAGAAGTCGGAGAGGGCCTTACGGGCTTCGGTGAGCCACGATTCGCGAGCGGCGATCGACTCCTCCACCTCGCGTACGCGCTTGTCCTTGCCCGCGGCCTTCGCCTTCTCCAGATCGGCCTGCAGATCGGCGATCGAGCGCTCCAACTGCGAGACCGTGTCGGACGCGCGGGCGCGCGCCTCCGGGTTGGTCCGCTTCCACTGCGCGTCGCCCGCGTCGCGGATCGCGCTCTCGACCTTGCGGATTCGCTGCTCCAGCTCGCGCATCTGTGACCGCGGCACCTTGCCCGCCGCCTCCCAGCGGTCCGCGATGTCGCGCCAGGCGGTACGCGCGGCGTCGACGTCGGTGACCGGCAGCAGTGCCTCGGCCTCGGTCAGGATCGCGACCTTGACCTTCGCATTGGCTTCGTACTCCGCGTCGAGCTCGCGATTGGCCGCATCGCGTGCGCCGAAGAAGACATCCTGCGCCGAGCGGAACCGCTTCCACAGTCGATCCTCGACACCGCGCGGAGCCGGACCGGCCGCCTTCCACCGCGACATCAGATCGCGGTACTTGCCGGAGGTGGGTCCCCATTCGGTCGAGTCCTGCAGCGCCTCCGCCTCGACGCACAGCTTCTCCTTGACGACCTGAGCCGACTGCCGCTGCTCGTGTTGCTCGGCGAAATGCGCCTTGCGCCTGCGGGTGTACGAGGTGCGCGCCGACGAGAAGCGGTGCCACAAGGCGTCATCGGTCGGCCGGTCGAGCCGCGGCAGCGCCTTCCACTGGTCGAGTAGCTCGCGCAGGGTGTCGGCGCCCTTGCGCCAGTCGTTGCCGGTGGAGATCTTCTCCGCGCGTTCGACGATCGCCTCCTTGGCGGTACGCGCCTCTGCGAGACGCTGCGCCTTGGCCTCCTTGCGCTGCTCGCGTTGCTCGTCGATCCGCGGGGCGAGCGCATCGAGCCGTCGCAACAGACCGTCGAGATCGCCGACTGCCTGTGCGTCGGTGACGCTGTCGCGTACGGTGGCGACCGCTTTGTTCGCCTCCTCCGGACCGAGCGACCCAGCTGCCACCCGCTTCTCCAGCAGGTCGACCTCGAGGGCGAGTCCTTCGTACCTGCGGGTGTAGAACGCCAGTGCCTCGGTAGGGTTGCCGTCCGGCCATTGGCCGACCGAACGCTCGCCATCGGCGGTCTTGACGTAGACGGTGCCGTCGGAGTCGACGCGGCCCCACTGGCTTGACTCTGTGCTCACGAATCCACCTTGTCGTCTGTGCTGCCGGAAGTCTAGAACAGTCGCGGCCGTGGGCTCGGCCGACCGAGCATATAGACATCTGTCCGGTCGTGGCGGGACAAATGCCGATTCGCCTCGGCGGGTGCGCGCCGCCGAGACCGCCTCGCGTAACCTGAGCGGCGTGCTGATCGCATCGTTTCCCGCCGGACCCCTGCAGGCAAACTGTTATCTCGTCGGCGCCCGCGCCGGCGCGGGCTGCGTGGTCATCGACCCCGGACAGGGCTCGCTCGACGGTGTCTCGACCGTCGTTGCCGAGCACGACCTGACGCCGGAGGCCGTGCTCGTGACCCATGGACACTTCGACCACATGTGGTCTGCCTATGACGTCGCGGAGCGCTATGACGTCCCGGTGTGGATCCATCCGGCCGACCAGCATCTGCTCGCCGATCCGATGGCCGCAATCTCCAACGACTCCGCGACGATGCTGCGTGAGCAACTCGGCATGACCGAGCTCCCCGAGTTCACCGAGCCCGGAGACGTACGCCCGGCGACCGATGGGGCGCGTATCGAGGCAGCCGGTTTGACGTTCACCGTTGACCACACCCCGGGCCACACACCCGGCACGGTCGCGTACCGGGTCGCGTACGAGGGGCCCGAAGACGTGTCGGAGCTGATGTTCACGGGTGACTTCCTGTTCGCGGGCTCCATCGGCCGCACGGACCTCAACGGCGGTGACCACTCCGCGATGCTCGACAGCCTGACCGCGAAGGTGCTGCCGTTGCGCGACGACGTCGTGGTCCTCCCCGGCCACGGACCGCAGACGACCGTCGGCCGTGAGCGCGCAAGCAACCCGTATCTCGCCGAGCTCGTCGGGGAGCAGCAGTGAGCAAGCCGACTCCGCTCAGTGGCTTTCCGGAGCTGCTGCCTGCCGAGCGCAACGCGGAAGCGGCGGTGATCGCCCGGCTGCAGCGTACGTTCGAGCTACACGGCTTCGCCTCGATCGAGACGCGTGCGGTCGAGCCGCTCGACCGGCTCGCCAAGGGCGGCGAGATCGACAAAGAGGTGTACGTACTCCGCAGGTTGCACGCCGAGGAGGGCACCGACTCCGGCCTGGGCATGCACTTCGACCTGACGGTGCCGTTCGCCCGGTACGTGCTGGAGCACGCCGGCAAGCTGGACTTCCCCTTCCGGCGCTACCAGATCCAGAAGGTGTGGCGCGGGGAGCGTCCGCAAGAGGGTCGCTTCCGTGAGTTCACCCAGGCCGATATCGACGTGGTGGCGCGCGACGACCTCCCGTTCTATGCCGACGTCGAAGTCGCGACCGTGATGGCCGAGGCGTTGTCGGAGCTTCCCGTGCCGACCCTCCACCTTCAGGTCAACAACCGTCGGCTGCTCGAGGGCTTCTACCTCGGCCTCGGCATCGCTGACCCCGCTGCCGCGATGCGCGCGGTCGACAAGCTCGACAAGCTGCCCGGCGAGAAGGTCATCGAGCTCCTGACAACCGAAGCCGGCGCCACTGCCGAGCAGGCGGCCGCATGTCTGCGCCTTGCCGAGATCCGTACGCCCGATGCGTCGTTCGCCGATCGGGTACGGGCTCTCGACGTCAAACACGAGCTGCTCGACCGTGGAGTCGATGAGCTGTCGCAGGTGATGGAAGCCCTCGCCGCGCTGACGCTCGACGGCGTGACGGTGACCGCCGACCTGCGTATCGCGCGCGGCCTCGACTACTACACGGGCACGGTCTTCGAGACCCGGATGGAAGGCTACGAACGCCTCGGGTCGGTCTGCTCGGGCGGCCGCTACGACGCACTGGCGAGCGACGGCAAGACCACGTACCCGGGCGTCGGCATCTCGCTCGGCGTCACCAGGATGCTGTTGCCGCTGATCCAACACGGCGCCCTCACGGCCAGCCGGTCGGTACCGTCGGCGGTGCTGGTCGCGCTCGTCGACGAGGCGTCGCGCCCACACAGCAACGCGATCGCGCAGCGGCTGCGCGCTCGCGGCATTCCGACCGAGGTCGCAGCCGCGCCGCAGAAGTACGGCAAGCAGATCCGCTACGCGGAGCGGCGCGGCATCCCGTACATCTGGTTTCCCGCCAGCGAAAGCGACGCCGACCAGGTCAAGGACATCCGTAGCGGTGACCAGGTCGAGGCCGACGCCGATGCCTGGCGTCCGAGCGACGAAGACCTGCACCCGACCATCGTCACAACCGCATCCGAGGAGCAACCGAAGTGATCCGTACCCATGACGCCGGAAGCCTGCGTACGAGCGACGTCGGGGGCCAGGTCACGCTCGCGGGCTGGGTCGCCCGGCGCCGCGACCACGGCGGGGTCGCGTTCATCGATCTGCGCGACGGCAGCGGCGTCGCGCAGGTGGTGATCCGCGAAGAAGAGGACGCTCATCCGTTGCGCAGCGAGTTCTGCCTCAAGGTCACCGGGCAGGTCGAGCAGCGGCCCGAGGGCAACGAGAATCCCTCCCTGCCGAGCGGCCAGATCGAAGTGATTGCCGACGAGGTCGTCGTGCTGAGCGAGGCGGCACCGCTGCCGTTCCCGGTCGAGGAGCACCATTCGACCGGCGTGAACGAAGAGGTACGCCTGCGCTATCGCTACCTCGATCTTCGCCGCGAAGACATGGCGCGCAACCTGCGGCTGCGCGCCGACGTCACCCGGATCATCCGCGAGGTGATGGCCACGAACGACTTCCACGACGTCGAGACGCCGTACCTCACCCGGTCGACACCCGAGGGTGCCCGCGACTTCCTGGTTCCCGTACGCCTGCAGCCCGGCAGCTGGTACGCGCTGCCGCAGTCGCCGCAGCTGTTCAAGCAGCTGCTGATGGTGGCCGGCATGGAGCGCTACTACCAGATCGCGCGCTGTTTCCGAGACGAGGACTTCCGTGCCGACCGGCAGCCGGAGTTCACCCAGCTCGACGTCGAGATGAGCTTCGTCGAGCCAGACGACGTGCTCGGGCTGACCGAGGAGCTCCTCGTACGCCTGTGGCGCGAGGTCGTCGGCTACGAGATCTCGACCCCGATCCCGCGCATGACCTACGCGGAGGCGATGCGTCGGTTCGGCATCGACCGGCCCGATCTGCGGTTCGGCTGTGAGCTGGTCGATTTCACCGAGTACTTCAAGGACACACCGTTTCGCGTGTTCTCACCGAAGGGCGAGCGCTGGCACGTCGGTGCGGTGGTCATGCCCGGTGGTGCGTCGCAGCCCAGGCGCCAGCTCGATGCCTGGCAGGACTGGGCGAAGGCCCATGGCGCCAAGGGTCTCGCGTACGTACTCGTCGGCGAAGACGGCACGCTCGGCGGTCCGGTTGCCAAGAACCTCTCCGACGCAGAGCGTGAGGGGCTCGTCGCGCATGCGGGGGCCAACCCCGGCGACTGCATCTTCTTCGCCGCCGACGAGCGGAGCTCGGCGCTCAACCTGCTCGCATCCGTACGCCTCGAGGTGGGGGAGCGGTGCGGTCTGATCGACCACGAACGCTGGGAGTTCGTGTGGGTGACCGATGCGCCGATGTTCGAGCGTACCGACGACGGTTCGTGGACCGCGATCCATCACCCGTTCACCGCGCCGACCGCAGAGTTCGCCGACGACTTCCAGGACCGACCCGACGACGCGCTGAGCCAGGCGTACGACATCGTGCTGAACGGAAGCGAGATCGGCGGTGGGTCGATTCGTATCCACCGCTCGGAGATGCAGCAACGAGTGTTCGACACGATCGGGCTGAGCGCCGACGAGGCGCAGAGCCAGTTCGGCTTCCTGCTCGAGGCGTTCGCGTACGGCCCGCCGCCGCATGGCGGGATCGCGCTCGGGCTCGACCGGCTCTGCGCGCTGCTCGCCGGCGCCGACTCGATCCGTGACGTGATCGCGTTCCCGAAGACTGCGTCCGGGGGAGACCCGCTCACCGGCGCCCCGAGTCCGATCACGCCCGCACAGCGCAAGGAAGCCGGTATCGACGCCAAACCTGAGGCTCGCTGATCGCCGTCCGATCACCGAACGTGGCCGAACCGTTACCACGACGAGTCCCAAGCGTGTGCAGGTAGCCATAGCGTTCGACCCATTGGTCTCGGTGGGCACGATGGGGAGGCAGTGCGCATGCACTTACGAAAGACAGCCTTGTTCGCGGCAACGGCGGCCCTGGTGGGCGTCGCGGCATGCGGCGGAGGCGACGACGACAGTAGTGGCCCCGAGGGCATCGAAGGTGCAGACGAGGCAGGCGCCGCCGGCGGCCAGATGGTCGAGGATGCCGAGGCGCCGGCGCCGGAGGTCGAAGGTGCCCAGGAGGGCGGCACAGCAACGGTGATCGCCGATGTCGCGCCGACGACACTCGATCCGACCCGCTCGTACTACACCGACTCGACGGCGATCCTGTCCGGTCTGGTGACGCGGTCACTGACGCAGTACCGCTACAACCCCGAGACCAAGGGCCTCGAGCTGGTGCCGGATATGGCGACCGACCTCGGTACGCCCAACGAGGACTTCACCGAGTGGACCTTCGAGCTGCGTGACGGGTTGAAGTACGAGGACGGCTCGGATGTGAAGGCCGAGGACGTCGCGTACGCCGTGAAGCGGTCCTTTGCGATCGACGAGCTGCCCGATGGTCCTACGTACAACACGCAGTTCTTCTTGGACGGCGACAAGTACAAAGGCCCGTTCAAGGACGGCAACGACTACAAGGGCGTCGAGGTCGACGGCAACAAGATCACCATCAAGATGCGCCGTCCGTTCGGTGACATGCCGTACTACGGTTCGTTCCCGTCGTTCACTGCGATCCCGCAGAAGGCAGACAAGAACCCCGAGCAGTACGGCAACCATCCGTTGTCGACGGGTCCGTACAAGTTCGACGACTATAAGCAGGGTCAGTACCTCAAGCTCGCGAAGAATGAGCACTGGGACCCCGCAACGGACACGACGCGACACCAGTACGTCGACGGCTGGGACTTCCAGTGGGGCCAGGACCAAGCCGCGATGGACCAGACCATGATCGACGACCAGGGTTCGGCGCAGACGACCTTGAGCTACACCAACGTCGCGCCCGCGGTCTACGACAAGGCCAAGGAGTCCGGGCGTTTGGTCGAGGGTGTCGCCCCGTGCACCCGGATGTGGTTCCTCGACATGACCAAGATCAAGGATCTGAAGGTGCGCCAGGCCATCGGCTGGGCGTTCCCCTACGACGGCTACTGGAAGGCCGACGGCCAGGTGCCGGGCGTGACCAAGGTTCCGTCGACGACGATCATGGCGCCCGGTAGCGCCGGCCGGGTCGAGTACGAAGCGCCCGAGGGCCAGGACGGTAAGTCCACCGACCCGGAGAAGGCGAAGGCGCTTCTCGAGGAGGCCGGCGAGGAGGGCTTCGAGCTGAGCTGGCCGTACGCGCGCGACGACAAGCAGCAGGTCGCCGCGATGGAGGTCGTCAAGCAGGCGTTCGAGGAGGCCGGTTTCACGACCAAGCCGTACGCAACGACGACGGATGCCTTCCGTGACGTCTACTCCGATTACGACGCCCCTATCAACATGCGTACGAGCTCGGGCTGGTGTGCGGACTGGCCGTCGGGCAGTGCCTGGTTCCCGGCGCAGTGGGACGGCGAGCTGGTCGGCGTCGCGGGCATGCCGAACCCGGCGAACTTCGACGAGCCGGACGTCAACAAGCAGATGAACCACATCCTCGACACGATGTCTGGCGAGGAGACGGCGGAGAACCACGCCTGGGGAGACCTCGACAAGTTGATCCAGACGAAGTACTACCCGGCGGTCACTGTGGGTTACGACGGCCTCGCGCTGCTGCACGGCAGCAAGGTCGGTGGAGTGTCCATCGACAACGTACGCGGCGAGCCGTTCTTCCCCGACATCTACGTGGAACAGTGACCGGCGACCAGCAATTCGTACGGCGGTGAGCGACCGGCCGTGGGATGCCCGACGAGTTCGGGTGCCCACGGCCGGACGTCTTCCGGCCGGTTACGGTCGGCGCAAGCGTAGCCAAACCGTTACCGCGACGAGTCTCAAAGGTGCGCCCCTGTCGTCTATCGTCTCCGACGGTGCGTAATAGAGGTGCGGCCAGAAAGGTGACCCCCTGTGGCAATCTCACCCCTGGGGATCGACGACTCCGCTGACCAGGCGGACGCCGATCCCGAGAAGGCACTCGCCGGTGAGGCGATTGCCGGTCGATCGCCGATGCAGCTTGCGATGGAGCAGCTGCGCAACGACAAGGTCGCGATGACCTGTCTCGGCATCGTCGCGTTCTTCTATCTCGTGGCGATCTTCGCTCCATGGCTCTGTGACCTGTTCGGCGTTCAAGTCGACCCGGAGACCACTGCGGATCTGACCGAGCTGACCGAGTACGACGGCTATCCCGCGGTCGGGCCGCCACGGCATCCGTTCACCTGGGACCACCCGCTCGGCCTGTCCGCGAACGGCACTGCCACCGACAACCTCGCCTCCTGGATCTACGGTTGCCGTACGTCTGTCCTGGTCGCGACCATCTCCGCGGCGGCCGCGACGCTGATCGGCATCGTGATGGGGCTGCTCGCCGGCTTCGCCCGCGGCGCCTCGGCGACGGTGCTGAACTGGATCATTGATTTCTTCCTATCGCTGCCGTTCATCCTGGTCGCACTGGCGACGGCGCCGATCATCATCATGCGGTTCGCCGATCAGCCCGGACTCCTCGACGCAGCCAGCCTGATCGCACTCATCCTGATTCTGTCGATCTTCGGCTGGATGACGCTGGCCCGGTTGATCCGCGGCGAGGTGCTGTCGTTGCGCGAGCGTGAGTTCATCCAGGCCGCGCGGGTGATCGGCGTGCCGACCCGCACCATCCTGCGCCGCGAGCTGCTGCCGAACCTGGTGGCACCGATCGTCGTGTACTTCTCGCTGATGCTTCCGGCGTTCGTCGCCGCCGAGGCAGGTCTCGCATACCTCGGTATCGGCGTTGTGGGCACGCCGTCGTGGGGCCAGACGATCAACGAGGCGGCCGGTTACTACGACTCGTACTGGCTTTACCTGTGGGCGCCGATCATCGGCATCCTCGTTCTCGTCGTGGCGCTGAACCTGCTCGGTGACGCGGTCCGCGACGCATTCGACCCCAAGACTCGTCGGTGACAGGGATCGCCGAGAGATAGAGCATCGACCCAGGAAAGGTGGGAGGAGTTTCGATGCGTTTGAAGAAGACAGCACTGGCTCTGGCTTGTGTGTCGTTGGTGGGTGTCGCGGCCTGTGGAGGCGGCGACGACGACTCGAGCAGCGGTCCGGGCACACTGGAGGGATCCGACGAGGCCGGCGCCGCCGGCGGCGAGATCATCAAGGACGCGCCGGCGCCGGCGCCCGAGGTGGAAGGCGCCCAAGAGGGCGGCACCATCACGTCGATCGCCGACGTCGCACCGACGACACTCGATCCGACGCGTGCGTACTACACCGACTCGACGGCGATTCTGTCCGAGCTCGTGACGCGTTCGCTGACGCAGTACCGCTACAACCCCGAGAACAAGCAGATGGAGCTCGTCCCCGATATGGCGACCGACACCGGTACGCCCAACGAGGACTTCACGGAGTGGACGTTCGAGCTGCGTGACGGGTTGAAGTACGAGGACGGCTCGGACGTGAAAGCCGAGGACGTCGCGTACGCGGTGAAGCGGTCGTTCGCGATCGACGAGTTGCCCGACGGCCCGACGTACAACACGCAGTTCTTCTTGGACGGTGACAAGTACAAGGGTCCGTTCAAGGACGGCGACGACTACAAGGGCGTCGAGGTCAACGGCAACAAGATCACGCTGAAGATGTCCAAGCCGTTCGGCGACCTGCCGTACTACGTCTCCTTCCCGCAGTTCACTGCGATCCCGCAGAAGGCCGACAAGAACCCCGAGCAGTACGGCAACCATCCGCTGTCGACGGGTCCGTACAAGTTCGAGGACTACAAGCAGGGTCAGTATCTCAAGCTCTCGAAGAACGAGCACTGGGATCCGGAGACCGACAACACCCGGCACCAGTACGCCGACGCGTGGGACTTCCAGTGGGGCCAGGACCAGGCCGCGATGGACCAGACCATGCTCGACGACCAGGGTTCGGCGCAGACGACGTTCAGCTACACCAACGTCGCGCCAGGCGTCTACCAGCAGGCGAAGGACTCCGGCCGACTGGCCGAGGGCACGTCGCCGTGTACCTACATGTGGTACATCGACATGACCAAGATCAAGGATCTCAAGATCCGCCAGGCGCTCTCCTGGGCGTTCCCGTACGACGGCTTCTGGAAGGCCGACGGCAAGGTCCCGGGCGTGACGATGCGTGAGGCGACCAGCCTGCTGCCCCCGGGCACGGCGGGTCGCGCGGAGTTCGAGAGCCCCGAGGGCCAGGACGGTTACACCACCGATCCGGAGAAGGCGCAGGCCCTGCTCAAGGAGGCCGGCGCTGAAGGTTACGAGATCAAGTTCCCGTACGAGCGCGACGACAAGCAGAAGGTCGCCGGTATGGAGGTCATCAAGAAGGCGCTCGAGGAGGCCGGCTTCAAGGTGACGCCGATCGCCACCACGACCGATGCCATCCGTGACGTGCTGTCGGACTACGACAACGGCGCGAACGTCCAGTACCAGGGCTGGTGCTCGGATTGGCCGTCGGGCAGCTCGTGGTTCCCGGCACAGTGGGACGGCCGCCTGGTCGGCGTCAACGGACGCCCGAACGTCGCCAACTTCAAGGTGCCCGAGATGGACAAGCTCCAGGACGAGATCCTGAAGATGGGTCCGGAAGAGGCCGCCGAGGAGTGGGGCAAGTTCGACGAGAAGATGCAGACGGAGTACCAGCCCGCCATCCCGATCGGATACTCCGGTGTCGCGATCCTGCGTGGCAGCAAGCTCGGTGGCATGGCCATCGACAATGTGCGCGGCAACCCGTACTTCTCGAACCTCTACGTGAAGCAGTGACGTAGGTCGTACGCTGACCGTCGTCGGGGGCGGCGACCCCGCCCCCGACGACGGTCGACCTTCCGTGCTTCGCATGGTCGTCCAAGGAGTCTGCTTTGTTCGGATACATCGTTCGACGCGTGATCGCCGGCTTGCTGGTGCTGCTGGTGATCTCGTTCGGCGTCTACCTCTTCTTCTTCTACGGGCCGACGGATCCGGCCCTGGCCTACTGTCCGAAGGGCAGTTGTACGGGTGACGATCTCGCCCGCATTCGCGACAACTTCGGCCTCGACGAACCCGTGCTGCAGCAGTACGGCGAGTACCTCAAGGGCATCTTCGTCGGCCGCGACATCGCCAACGGCGCGAACGTCATTCACTGCCCGGCGCCATGCCTGGGGCAGTCGTTCAAGTACAGCGTCCTGGTGACCCCGTTCCTGTGGGACCTCTTCCCGGCCACCCTGTCGATCGCGGTCGGCTCGGCCGTCGTGTTCCTGGTGGTCGGCGTGACGATCGGCATCATCTCCGCTCGTAAGCGCGGCACCGCCCTTGACCGCGGCCTCGTCGGCACGGCGATGCTGGTGACCGCGATGCCGTACTACCTGGTCGCGCTGCTCGCGTTCCTCTACCTCTTCAGCCAGTGGGGACTTTTCCCCGAGCCCGGCTACTATCCGCTCACCGAGGACGGCCCGGTCGCCTGGTTCAAGGGCCTCTTGCTGCCCTGGCTCGCGCTCGGCCTCTTCACCTCGACCGCGTACGCGCGCTACTCGCGCGGGTCGATGATCGAGGCGCTGGGGGAGGACTACGTCCGTACCGCGCGAGCGAAGGGCCTCCGCGACCGCACCGTCGCACTCAAGCATGGCTTGCGTGCGGCCGTCGTACCCGTCGTCACGATCTTCGGCCTCGACTTCGCCGCGATTCTCGCGGGTACGATCTTCACCGAGAAGATCTTCCGCGTCCGCGGCATCGGGCTGCAGGCGCTCGAGTCGATCACCAACAAGGATCTCCCGATCGTGTCGGCGACGGTGCTGTTCGCCGCCGCGTGCGTCGTGGTGATGAACATCCTGGTCGACCTCGCCTACGCCGTGCTCGACCCGAGGGTGCGACTATGACAAGTGAGATGACCGATTCGACGAGGGATTCCGCGTTGACCGACCCAACGGCAGTAGAGCCCGCTCACGCCGCCGACAACCCGTACCTGGTGGTCGAGGACCTGAGCGTGAGCTTTCCGACCCGCGACGGCCTGGTGAAGGCGGTCTCCGGTCTGAGCTACTCCGTCGAGCTGGGTAAGACCCTCGGCATCGTCGGGGAGAGCGGCTCGGGCAAGAGCGTCTCGTCGATGGCCGTGATGGGTCTGCACGATCTGAAGCGCACCAACCTGAGCGGTTCTATCCGGCTCGACGAGACCGAGCTCATCGGGTTGCCCGACTCGCGTATGCGTCAGCTGCGCGGTAACGCGGCGGCGATGATCTTCCAGGATCCGCTGACGTCGCTGCACCCGTTCTTCACGATCGGTGCGCAGATCGTCGAGGCGTACCGCACGCATCACCCTGGCGTCGGCAAACGCAAGGCGAAGGCCAAGGCGATCGAGATGCTCGAACGCGTCGGCATCCCGCAGCCGAACCGTCGCATCGACGACTACCCGCATCAGTTCTCCGGCGGTATGCGCCAGCGGGCGATGATCGCGATGTCGCTGGTCAACGACCCGAAGCTGTTGATCGCCGACGAGCCGACCACGGCGCTCGACGTGACGGTGCAGGCGCAGATCCTCGACCTGCTGCAGGAGCTGCAGCGCGACTTCGGATCGGCGATCATCATGATCACCCACGACCTCGGCGTCATCGCCGAGATGGCCGACGACGTGCTGGTGATGTACGGCGGCCGCTGCGTCGAGTACGGCTCGGGCCGCGACATCATGACGCATCCGGAGATGCCCTACACCTGGGGTCTGCTGAACAGCGTCCCCGACCTGCGCGGCGACGTCAACGAGGAGTTGAACCCGATCCCCGGGGCACCGCCGAGCCTGCTGAACCTCCCGCAGGGGTGCGCGTTCAACCCGCGCTGCGGCTACAAGCACCTCGTACCCGGAGAGGCGTGCGAGACCGAGCTGCCGACGCTCGAACCCGGCAGCCACGGATCGGGCCACCTGAAACGCTGTCACCTGCGCGATCCTGAGAAGGTGCTCCGGGCAGAGGAGCCCGTCGTCGAGGAGATCGAGGACGCCGCGTTCGACGCACACGATGACGCCGAGGAGGGCGACGATGAGTGAGGGCCAGACCCCGCTGCTCGAGGTGAAGGACCTCGTCAAGCACTTTCCGGTCAAGTCGAGCGGGCTGATCCGGCGCACGATCGGGCAGGTGCAGGCCGTCGACGGCGTCAGCTTCGAGCTGCAGGCCGGCGAGGCGCTCGGCCTGGTCGGCGAGTCCGGCTGCGGTAAGTCGACCACCGGCCGGGTCCTGACCAAGCTCTACGAGCCGACGAGTGGCGAGATCCGCTTCGAGGGCACCGACCTGGCACCGCTGTCGAACAAGCAGATGCTCCCGTACCGCAAGGACATCCAGCTGATCTTCCAGGATCCGTACTCCTCGCTGAACCCGCGGCACACCGTCGGTGCGATCGTCGCGACCCCGCTGCGAGTGCACAACGTGGTTCCGGAGAAGCAGGTGATGAACCGCGTCAAGGAGCTGCTCGAAGTCGTGGGTCTGAACCCCGAGCACTACAACCGCTATCCGTCGGAGTTCTCCGGCGGTCAGCGTCAGCGCATCGGCATCGCACGCGCGTTGGCCTTGCAGCCGAAGCTGATGATCGCCGACGAGCCGGTCTCCGCGCTCGACGTTTCGATCCAGGCGCAGGTGATCAACCTTCTGCAGGGGCTGCAGAAGGAGTTCAACATCGCGTTCCTGTTCATCGCGCACGACCTCGCTGTCGTACGCCACTTCTGCCCGCGCATCGCGGTCATGTACCTCGGCAAGATTGTCGAGATCGGCGACCGTGACGACATCTACAACAACCCGCACCACCCGTACACCCAGGCGCTGCTGTCGGCCGTACCCGATGTGAAGCAGGCCGAGGTCGGCGGGCGACGCGAGCGGATCATGCTCGAAGGCGACGTGCCGAGCCCGATCAACCCGCCGTCGGGTTGCCGCTTCCGTACGCGGTGCTGGAAGGCGCAGGAGATCTGCGAGCGGGAGGAGCCGCCACTGCTGCAGATCGGCGGTCCGCATCAGGCGGCGTGCCACTTCGCGGCGCCGATGGAGGCCGACCGCGGCGCGCCCGCGCGCGCCTCTGCCTGACCGGGCGTAACGAGCGGAGCCCCGCAATTGCGTGGTGCGGGGTCTTCTCGTCGGCGTTGCGAAACCGTTACTACCGTACGGCCCAACGTTGGTAGTCCATTGGTCTACGCTGTGGCCTGACCCACCCTTACAGTGAGGGTGGCGCATAGGTTCTTGGACGGTGTTCATGGCGCTCGCGCCCACGGAGATGACCGAGGTCGCAACGACTGAGGTAGTCGACGTCGAAGGACGCTCGCCCGCACAGATTGCGTTCGAACGGCTCCGACACGACAAGGTTGCCGTCATCTCGGCCGCGGTGGTGCTGTTCTTTGTGCTCATTGCGATCTTCGCTCCGCTGATCGCGGACCTGTTCGGCGTCGGCTACCGCACCGAGAGCGGGGCCGAGACGCTCGACGTGACGACCAACTACGGCAAGGTGGGACCACCGGTCCACGGCTTCACCTGGGAGCACCCGCTCGGCATCGCGCCGAACAGCGGATACGACCTACTCGGTGAGTGGCTGTACGGCGCGCGTACGTCGATCGGCGTTGCCGTGGTCGCGACGCTCATCTCCACCGTCGTCGGCGTCGTGGTGGGCCTGGTCGCAGGGTTCGCGACCGGCTGGCTCGACAAGGTGATCAGCTTCGTCATCGACACCTTCCTCGCCTTCCCGTTCGTGCTCGGTGCCCTTGCGCTGACGCCGATCATCACGAGTCGCTGGGCCGACGACGAAGAGACCCTCAAGGTCGCGACGTTCTTCAGCGTGGTGTTCGTGCTGTCGGCGTTCGGCTGGATGCTGCTGGCCAGGCTCGTCCGCGGTGAGGTGCTGTCGCTGCGGGAGCGCGAGTTCGTCCAGGCGGCGAGGGTGATCGGTGTGCCGCAGCGCAAGATCCTGTTCCGCGAGGTGCTGCCGAACCTCACCGCGCCGATCATCGTCGCCGTCTCTCTCGGCCTCCCGGCGTACGTCTCGGCCGAGGCGGGGCTTGCGTACCTCGGCATCGGCATGTCAGGCGTCGCGTCGTGGGGGCAGACGATCAATGAGGCGTCCGGTTATGTCGGGCCCTACCCACTCTACCTTTGGGCACCGGTTGCCGGTGTCCTCTTCCTTGTGCTGTCGCTGAACCTTCTAGGTGATGCCATCCGCGACGCATTCGACCCGAAGACCCGGCGATGACCGTCCAGCGGCCCGCGCCACGAAGAAGGAATGGAAACACAGCGATGCGATTGAAGAGATGGATCGCCACCGGTAGTGCGGCTGGCCTGCTGGTGCTGGCCGCATGCGGCGGTAACAGCGACCTCGAGAGCGACACCGAGGACTCGATCAACAGTCAGGCTGCGGCCGGCACGGGTAAGGACCCCGACGCCGAGGCCCCTGCGCCCGAGATCGAGGGTGCGGAGGAGGGCGGCACCTTGAAGGTGCTGTCGACCGAGGGAATGAACTCGATCCACCCGCAGGACACCTACTACTACAACACGATGTCGATCACGACCGGGTTGATGTTCCGTACGCTCACGCAGTACGTCGAGCGCGACGGCCAGATGGTGCTGGTGCCCGACCTCGCCACCGATCTCGGCCAGCCCAACGACGATTTCACCGAGTGGACCTTCGAGATCCGTGACGGCGTCCGCTGGGAGAACGGCGACGAGGTCACCGCCGAAGACGTCGCCCGCGGCATCAAGGCGTCGTTCGACCGCGACACGTTCACGGCCGGTCCTGCATACGCCAACACCTACTTCCAGGGCGGCGACTCGTACAAGGGTCTGTACTCCGATCCGAAGACCGAACCGGAGGCCGTCAGCGTCGACGGCAACAAGGTCACCATCAAGATGGCCAAGCCGTTCGCCGATATGGACTACTTCGGCGCGCTGCCGGCGATGAGCCCACTTCCGGACACGAACGAGGACCCGGCCGAGTACGCACGGCACCCACTGTCGACCGGCCCGTACAAGATCGACTCGTACGACATCGGCAAGAAGATGACACTCGTGCAGAACGACGAGTGGGACCCCGAGACCGATCCGGGCCGTCATCAGTACCTCGACGGCTACGACTTCGACCTGCAGATCGGTGACTCGGCTCAGATCGAGAACCTCATCCTCGGCGACCAGGGCGACGCACAGACGACGGTCAGTATCGACAACGTCAACCAGGCCAACATAGGAAAGGCCAAGGAGCAGGACCAGCTGGTCTCCGGCGCGAGCGCCTGCGGGTACTTCCTGAACCCGGACTACCGCAAGGTCACCGACATCAACATTCGCAAGGCGATCGGCCTGGCGTTCCCGTACGAGGACACCTGGCTGGCCGAGGGCCAGATCATCGGTACGACTCGTGCGCCGGCGACGATGATCTCGGCGCCGAGCGTGCCGGGCCGCATCGACCCGCCGTACGACGTGCTCGGCAACAAGGGCCAGGAGACCGACACCGCCGAGGCGAAGAAGCTGCTGGAGAAGGCGGACGCGGTCGGCTACGAGCTGAAGTTCGTCTACACCAGTGACGACCCGATGCTGGTCGATATGAAGGATGCGATGGTTCGCTCCTTCGAGGAGGCCGGGTTCAAGGTCTCGCCGGTCAAGGCGGCCGACGACCAGGAGACCTCGAAGATCAACCAGGACCCCGATGCGCCGGTCAACCTGCGTCGGACCTCGTGGTGCGCCGACTGGCCGTCCGGTGCCGTGTGGATCCCGCCGGTGCTGTCCAAGGCGTACCCGGGCTCCAACTACGCGCACTTCACCGAGCCGGACGTCGAGAAGAAGATCGACGAGGTGCAGCAGCTGCCGAGCGAGGAGCAGGCGGAGGCGTGGGCCGAGCTGGAGAAGTACGCGATGGAGAAGTACTACCCGACCATCCCGATCGGCTACACCGGTTCGGCGATGCTGGAAGGTTCGCGTGTGGAGGGGATGAGCGTCGACGAAGTGTTCGGCAACCCCACCTGGAAGAGCATGTGGATCTCGTCTGAGTGACCATTGCACCGATGCCCGCGGTTCATACCGCGGGCATCGGTCAGCGCGCTGAGTCTCTGGAGCGTCTGTGTTCAGTTATGTGATCCGCCGGCTGGTCGGCGCGGTGCTCGTCATCGTGTTCGCGTCCATGCTGGTGTTCGGGCTGTTCTTCTACGGCCCGTCCGACCCGGGCCGGGTGCTGTGCGATGCGTCGTCGGGGCGGTGTACGCCCGAGCAGGCCGAGCGCATCAACGACTCGCTCGGCTTCAACGACCCCGTGCATGAGCAGTACGCCGTATGGGCAAAGGGCATCTTCACCGGCCGGGAGATCGACATCGGCGGATCGACCATCGACTGTCCGGCACCGTGCTTCGGCATCTCGTACCAGACGAAGGAGCCGGTCACCGACATTCTCACCGAACGAATGCCGGCCACCATCTCGCTGGCGATCGGTGGTGCGATGGTGTTCCTTCCGCTCGGCGTACTGCTCGGCGTCCTCGCGGCCCGAAAACGCGGCACCGCGACCGACAAGCTGCTCGTCGGCTCGTCCTTGCTGATCAGCTCGGTTCCGTACTACCTGCTGGCCTTGATGGTCTATCTGTACGTCGTCACGCAGTGGGGGCTCGTCTCGGCTCCCGAGTACCACCCGATCACCGACAACCCGCTTGCCTGGGCAGGTGGTCTGATGATGCCGTGGTTGGTTCTCGGTATCGCCTCGTCGACGCCGTACGCGAGGTTCAGCCGGGGGTCGATGGTCGACGCGCTCAGCGAGGACTTCGTACGTACGGCGCGGGCGAAGGGCATGGGCGAACGCACTGTGCTCGTCAACCATGCACTGCACGCCGCGCTGGTTCCGGTCGTGACGATCTTCGGGCTCGATATGGCGACGCTGCTCGCGGGCACGGTGTTCACGGAGAAGATCTTCGGCATCGACGGCATGGGCCTCGAAGCATTGGAAGCGGTCAAGGACGACGACTTCCCGATCCTCGCGGCGACCGTGCTGCTCGCGGCGGCGCTGGTGGTGGTCGCGAACATGCTGGTCGACTTCGTCTACTCGGTGATCGACCCGAGGGTGAGGCTGTCATGACGGATGCCACCGCAAACACCGACGAGCCGTTCGTCGTCGTTGAGGACCTCACGGTTCGCTTCCCGACCGCTGACGGGCTGGTCAACGCCGTCACTGGTCTTTCGTACTCGGTCGAGATGGGCAAGACGCTCGGCATTGTGGGGGAGTCGGGCTCGGGCAAGTCGGTCTCGAATATGGCGATCCTCGGTCTGCACGATCCGCGACGTACGCAGATCGAGGGCTCGATCCGCGTCAACGGCACCGAGATCGTCGGTCTCGACCGGCGGCGGCTGCAGCGCATCCGGGGCAACGAGGTCTCGATGATCTTCCAGGACGCCCTGGCGGCGCTGCACCCGTTCCACCGGGTCGGGCGCCAGATCGCGGAGTCGTACGCAGCGCATCATCCGTCGGCGAGCAAGCGCGATGCGCGGCGCCGGGCGATCGAGATGCTCGACCGCGTCGGCATTCCGCAGCCCGATCAGCGTGTCGACGACTACCCGCATCAGTTCTCCGGGGGCATGCGTCAGCGGGCGATGATCGCGATGGCGTTGGTCAACGACCCGAAGGTGCTGATCGCCGACGAGCCGACCACGGCGCTCGACGTGACGGTGCAGGCGCAGATCCTTGACCTACTGCAGGATCTCCAGCGCGACTTCGGATCGGCGATCATCATGATCACCCACGACCTCGGCGTCATCGCCGAGCTGGCCGACGACGTGCTGGTCATGTACGCCGGCCGCGCCGTGGAGTACGGCAGCTGCAAGACGATCCTGTCGCAACCGCGGATGCCGTACACCTGGGGTTTGCTGGAGTCGGTGCCCGACCTGGACAGTGACCCGCAGGCTCAGCTGTTGTCGATCCCGGGCCTGCCGCCGAGCATGCTCGCGCCTCCTAGCGGTTGTCCGTTCCACCCGCGCTGCCGATACACCGACGAGGTGTCCGGAGACCTGTGCTCGGGGGAGCTGCCGGTGCTGGACACCATCGACGACGGACACCTCGTACGTTGCCATCTCGGCGAGAAGGCGGCCAAGCTCGCCGATGCGGCGCGTGGGGAGCAGCCGGCCTGACTCAGGCGACGTCTCGACGCATCACGAGTCGCGGCAGCTTGCTCGCCACCGCGTCGGTCGTACCGACGACGTCGAAGCCGGCCCGCTCGAACATGGCGCGGGTGCCGACGAAGGCCATCGTGGTGTCCATCCGCCCCGGTGGGTCGACGGGGTACGCCTCGACCGCCGGTGCGCCGTGCTCGGCGGCGTACGCAACGGCTCCGTCGAGCAGCTGCGACGTGACACCGCGACGACGGTGACCGCTGCGTACGACGATGCACACGATGCTCCACACCGGCACGTCGTCTATCGGCCGGATGAGCCGGGACTTGGTGAGCACCGGGATCTCCGCGCGCGGGCCGATGTTGCACCAGCCGACGGGTACGTCGTCGGCGTACGTGACGACCCCCGGCGGATGTTCCCGCTCGCACAGACGACGCATCGCCTGCTCGCGGTCGCCGTCGCCGAGCTCTCGGACATCGGCC